>CANFZT010000001.1 GCA_947451565.1 Comamonadaceae bacterium
AGGTGCAGCTGGTCATAGCTGGCAGGCAAAGTGTTGATACGCCATTTGTGCTCGGTCACCACCGTCAGCAGCTGGGTGTGCGTGTCGCGCCACTCGCGCACACGGCGCACGTTGATGAAGTTTTGGCGCAACAACGCTTCGTATTGGCGGTTGCTCAGTTTGTGCTCGGTGGGCACGCCAGTTGTTCCCACCTTCACTGCACCTTGTTTGCTTTGCGGCTGCTTGATGGCAATTTGCTGCTTCATGCTGGCAGGCACATGCGGTTTGCCACCGCGCGAGTTTTCTAGCCATTTCCAGAGGTTGAGGTAGCCGCTGAATTCGCTGCGGTCGTCGTCAAACTTGGCGTGCGCATGGTCAGCCGCAGCTTGCGCTTCCATCGGGCGGTCGCGCACGTCTTGCACGCTCAGGGCCGAGGCGATGATGAGCACTTCGTCCAGAGCATTGCGGTCACGCGCTTCCAAAATCATGCGGCCTACGCGGGGGTCTAGCGGCAGCTTAGACAACTCACGGCCCATCGGCGTGAGTTCGTTGTCGTCATCCACCGCGCCAAGCTCGCTCAGCAGTTGATAGCCATCTGCAATGGCTTTGGGGCGCGGGGCTTCGAGAAACGGAAACTGCTCCACGTTGCCCAAGTGCAGCGACTTCATGCGCAAGATCACACCCGCGAGTGAGCTGCGCAAAATTTCGGGATCGGTAAATTTGGTTCGGCCGTTGAAATCCACCTCGTCGTACAAACGAATGCAAATGCCATTGGCCACACGGCCACAGCGACCTGCGCGTTGGTTGGCGGCGGCTTGGCTGATGGGCTCGACCATCAACTGTTCCACCTTGCTGCGCCAGCTGTAGCGCTTGACGCGTGCCGTGCCTGCATCTATCACATAGCGAATGCCGGGCACAGTGAGCGAGGTTTCAGCCACGTTGGTAGCCAGCACGATGCGACGACCACCACGCGTGTCAAACACGCGGTCTTGCTCGGCACTCGACAGTCGCGCAAACAAGGGTAGCACCTCGGCGCTGCGCATGACAGGGCTGTGGCTCAGGTGGGCACGCAAGTGGTCAGCCGCTTCGCGAATTTCACGCTCGCCCGGCAAGAACACCAAGATGTCGCCCTGCTGCGACGGGTTGCTCCACAGCTCGTCCACGCCGTCGGCAATGGCGTTGTTCAGGTCGTAATCGCGCTTTTCTTCAAACGGGCGGTAGCGCATCTCCACGGGGAAGGTACGGCCCGACACCATCAACACCGGCGCTGGCCCTTTGGCTGAAGCAAAGTGCTGCGCAAAGCGGTCTGCATCAATCGTGGCCGAGGTGACGATGATTTTTAGATCGGGCCTGCGCGGCAAGATTTCGCGCAAGTAGCCCAGCAGGAAGTCGATGTTCAAGCTGCGCTCGTGTGCCTCGTCAATGATGATGGTGTCGTAGGCCTTGAGCAGCGGGTCGTTTTGTGTCTCGGCCAACAAAATACCGTCGGTCATCAGCTTGACCGAGGCGTCTTTGCTCAGCCGGTCTTGGAAGCGCACCTTGAAACCCACCACCTCGCCCAGCGGTGTTTTGAGTTCTTCGGCTATGCGCTTGGCCACTGAGCTGGCGGCAATGCGGCGGGGCTGGGTGTGGCCGATGATCTGCTTGCGAGGAAATTTGGGGTCAGAGCCCGACTTTTGCTTCGCAAAATCGGTGTCTGACCCCAATTTTCCAAGCTCTTTGCCTTGCCCGCGCCCCAGAGCGAGCGCCATTTTGGGCAGCTGCGTGGTTTTGCCCGAGCCCGTTTCACCGCACACGATGATGACTTGATGCGCCTGCATGGCAGCCATGATTTCCTCGCGTCTGGCCGAGACGGGCAACGATTCTGGAAATTCAATCTGGAAGGGAACGGGCGTAGACAAAACAGGCACTAACTTGATAGACAATCCGCAATTATCCCCGTCCGGCTCACACCGAGAACGCCCAGCCCTTTACCCGCCACAAACCAGCCCACATGTCCGCCGTTTTTGACTTCACCTTTGTGCCTTGGTTCCGTTCGGTCGCGCCCTACATTCACATGCATCGCGGCAAGACCTTTGTGGTCGGCATCGCGGGCGAGGCGATTGCCGCAGGCAAGCTGCCCAACTTGGCGCAAGACTTGGCGCTCATCCAAAGCATGGGCGTGCGCATTGTGTTGGTCCACGGTTTTCGCCCACAGGTGAACGAACAGCTGGCCGCCAAAGGCCATGTGCCCCACTACTCGCACGGCATGCGCATCACCGACGGTGTGGCCCTCGACTGCGCGCAAGAGGCGGCGGGCCAACTGCGCTTTGAAATCGAAGCGGCATTCAGCCAAGCCTTGCCCAACACGCCCATGGCAGGCGCCACCGTGCGCGTGATTTCGGGCAACTTCATCACCGCTCGCCCTGTGGGCATCTTGGACGGCGTGGACTTTCAACACTCGGGCCTCGTGCGCAAGGTGGATGTGGCGGGCATTACCCAAACCTTGGCCGCAGGTTCGATGGTGCTCATCTCCCCTTTTGGCTTCTCACCCACGGGCGAAGCGTTCAACCTGACCATGGAAGAAGTGGCAACCTCAGTGGCCACGGCGCTGCAAGCCGATAAGCTGATTTTTGTCACCGAAACCCCAGGCATTCGCATCAACCCCGCTGAGCCTGCGAGCGAAGACAACCCCATCGACACCGAGTTGCCCTTGGCAGCCGCCAAACAACTGCTGGCCACCCTGCCCCACACCACCGACCCCTCCGACATCGCGTTTTACTTGCAGCATTGTGTGAAAGCCTGTGAGACAGGCGTGGAGCGTAGCCACATCTTGCCGTTTGCAGTGGATGGCTCGCTGCTGCTAGAGGTCTACATGCATGACGGCATCGGCACCATGGTGGTGGACGAAAAGCTGGAAAGCCTGCGCGAAGCCACGCACGAAGATGTGGGCGGCATCTTGCAACTGATTGAGCCGTTTGAGAAAGACGGCACCTTGGTCAAGCGTGACCGCAACGAGATTGAACGCGATGTGGGCCAATACACCGTCATCGAACATGACGGCGTCATCTTTGCCTGTGCAGCGCTCTACCCCTACCCTGAAGCCCAAACCGCGGAGATGGCGGCGCTCACCGTGTCACCTCAATCACAAGGTCAAGGCGATGGCGAGAAGGTGCTCAAGCGCATAGAACAACGCGCCCGCAACAAAGGCCTCAAAAGCATTTTTGTGTTGACCACGCGCACCAAGCACTGGTTCTTGAAGCGTGGTTTTGTGCAGGTCGACCCCGACTGGTTGCCCGAAGCGCGCAAGCGCAAATACAACTGGGACCGCAAGAGCTTGGTTCTGGTGAAGAAACTGTCATGACAAATTAGGTCAACACGTCTTCGCCAGCGTTCGTGTCAGTCGTCGTCACCGGTTGAGACATCAAGCGAACGACTGTGGCCAAGGCCAATAAACCCAAACCCACAAACGCCACAAATGACCAATTGGCAATCGAACCGCCTAAAAAGGTCCAATCCACTTTGCTGCAATCGCCACCGCCCTTAAAAATCATGGGAATGGCGCGTTGTAGCGGGAAAGTTTCGATCATGCCGTAGAAGTCGCGGCCACACGACACCACCTCGGGTGGGTACCACTGCAGCCACGTTTGGCGCGCCGCCACATACGCTCCGCCACCCGCCAACAGCACTAGCACACTGCCTACCGTCAACGAGGCGGTACGGCCTGACAAGCCTGCGCCCAACAAGGCCACCAAGCCTATCAACACCATCACATAGCGTTGCACGATGCACATGGGGCAAGGCTCTAAACCCACCACATGTTGCAAATACATGCCAAAGCTCAACAAAGCGGCACATACCAAGAAGATAAACAAGCAAATGCGGCGAGGACTATCCAAAAGTATTACAAACACAACAGTCTCCAAAGGGGCTAGTTCTGATTGTCGCTGTGAAACAATGAGGTCTGACGCGATCAGCGCACATTACCCGATACAAAGCCATGACTTTACGCACGCCACAGCTCGCCGATACGCCCCGTTTACACAACTTCGTCAACCAACTCGACGCTTTGCTCAACAGCACTTCAGACGAAGCCGCCATTTTGGCAAGTGGCAAAACCTTACTGGCTGATTTGGTGAGCCAAGACGATTGGCTACCCGACGACTACGCACTGCCTAACCCCGAGCGCTACCAACAGTTCTTGCTCTATGCCGACCCGGATGACCGTTTTTCGGTGGTGAGTTTTGTGTGGGGCCCTGGCCAAGCCACCCCCATTCACGACCACACCGTCTGGGGCTTGATTGGTATGTTGCGTGGCGCCGAGCTGTGTCAGCCCTTTGCCAAAAACGCTCAAGGCCAGTGGCAGCCCAGCGGCGAGCAAACCCGATTGACGCCAGGCCATGTGGAAGCCGTCTCGCCCACCATTGGTGATGTGCACCGTGTATGGAACGCCCTGAGCGACCAAGCCTCCATCAGCATCCATGTGTACGGCGCCAACATTGGCAAGGTGAGCCGCCATGTGTTTCATGAAGACGGGACGGTGAAAGAATTTATCTCTGGCTACAGCAATGCCAAAGCACAAGCGCCGCTTGAGTTCCCCCTCGCTTCATATGCAAGCATTCGCGAAACCCTTTTGCAACGCCAAGAAATTGCTATCCTCGACGTGCGCGAGGAAGACCCCTTCGCGCAATGCCACCCGCTGTTTGCTGCCAACATGCCACTGGGCCGCATCGAAGCCGATGCATGGACACGCATCCCTCGCCTAGACACCTTCACCGTGGTGTACGGCACCGCCTTCAACGGCGACGACCTGGCCCTGCCCGCAGCCCGCACCTTGAAGCGCATGGGCTACACGAATGTGCATTTACTCGCAGGCGGCCTGCAAGGCTGGCAAGACGCCGGCGGCGAAGTGTTCCGTGATGTCAACGTGCCTAGCAAATCGTTTGGCGAGTTAGTCGAATCCAAGCGTCACACACCGTCACTCTCGGCCCAAGAAGTCAAAGCCTTGATTGATGCCAAAGCCGATGTCGTGGTGATGGACGCACGCCGTTTTGACGAGTACCAAACCATGAGTATTCCCAGCGGCATCAGCGTGCCTGGGGCCGAGCTGGTGTTGCGCGCACGCGCGCTAGCACCCAATGTGACCACGCGCATCATCGTCAACTGCGCGGGCCGCACACGCAGCATCATTGGCACGCAGTCGCTCATCAACTCAGGCATTCCCAACCCCGTGAGCGCCCTACGCAATGGCACGATTGGCTGGACCTTGGCAGGCCAAGAACTGGTCAAAGGTGCGCGTGACCATTTCCCCGAAGTTGACGATGCCACCCGTGCCAAAGCCGCAGCCAGCGCGTTCGCCGTGGCCATGCGTGCCGGGGTGAAGCGCGTGCGCATGGATGAAGTCAACGTCTGGCTGGCCGACCCCACACGCACCACCTATTTCTTTGATGTGCGCACGCCCGAAGAATACGCCGCAGGCCATGTAGCCGGTGCGCGCAGCGCCCCTGGCGGCCAACTGGTGCAAGAGACCGACCATCAAGCGGCTGTGCGCGGCGCACGCTTGGTGCTGTGCGACAACGATGGGGTACGCGCCCACATGTCAGCTTCGTGGCTGGCCCAGATGGGCTGGGAGGTGTATGTGTTGCATGGCCTGACCGACGAAGACTTCACACACACCGACATGCCACCACCGCGCGTGCCTGAACCGCAAAGCCAAGTGACCGCCGTGAAGGCTGACCAAGTTAAAACCTGGCTGGCCAACCGCAACAGCCACACCGTGGTGCTCGACTTCAGCACCAGCGCCCAGTACATCCAAGGCCACATCCATAGCGCTTGGTGGGTGCTGCGCACGCAGCTCAAAGAGTCACTCACCGCGGCACACAAAGGCTACCGCTATGTGTTGACCTGCAGCAACGGCAGCGTGTCGCGCTTTGCGTTGGCCGATGTCCAAGCGGCTGTCAAACCAGGCGTGGACGTAGTGTGGCTCGAAGGCGGCAACGCCGCTTGGGTGGCCGCCGGTGGCAAGCTCAACACAGGCGCGCACCAAATGGCGGTCGAACGTGTCGACCGCTACCGTCGCCCCTATGAAGGCACTAACAACCCCGTAGAAGCCATGCAGGGCTACCTCGATTGGGAGTTTGGTTTGGTCGAGCAGCTCGCTCGCGATGGCACTCACCATTTCAAAGTCATCTAAGCCCCAGCCTTTCTAAGCGTTCTCAAACATTGCTACAGTCTTGTTTTAGTTTTTAACCCTCATATAAGAGAAGCACATCACATGTCACGCACCGTTCAATGCATCAAACTCGGCACCGAAGCAGAGGGCCTCGATTTACCACCCTACCCAGGTGAGTTGGGCAAGCGCATTTGGGAAAGCGTTAGCAAACAAGCTTGGGCCGATTGGATCAAGCAACAAACCATGTTGGTCAACGAAAACCGTTTGAACTTGGCCGACCTGCGCGCCCGTGAATACTTGAAGCGCCAAATGGAAAAGCATTTCTTTGGCGATGGTGCTGACGCCGTACAAGGCTACGTGCCCCCTAGTGCGTAACCCGCGTGGTTCGTTCACACGAACTACATGCATGGCACGGCTGCGACAGCTGGTGCCACACCCAAGCCAGCTTTGACGAGCTGGCTTTTCTGCGTTTATGGCACAACTGGGCAGCGGATCCCGCGCGCCCCAAGCACTTACATGTTGTCGCGCACACGGAACAGGCCTTGCGGGCAGATGCATTGCGCGCGGCTGCGGCTGATAACCTCGCACTACAGCCTTTGGCGTGGCAACTGGCCGAGCAATGCTGGGGCTTGCTACCCGGCATCCATCGCTTGTGGTTTGCGCTCAACACAGGCCCCGATACACAGGCGCGCTTGATGCTCACACTCTGTGTCGGTGCGCATGCGAACTGGCCCGAATTTACAGAGGTGCTACGCACACACCCCACCGGCCCCTGCCCAATACCGCCAGAAACTGCGGCATTGAGAGAACGCAGTGTGACCATCGTCGGCGCAGGCATTGCCGGTGCGGGTAGTGCATGGGCATTGGCCGAACGCGGATGGCTCGTCACGGTTTTAGACGCGGGCGGGCAACCCGCAGCAGGCGCATCTGGCCTGCCTGTGGGAGTGGTGGCACCACACACCTCTCTCGATGACAGCGGCGTGTCGCGCCTCTCTCGCGCAGGCCTGCGCCACATGGAACAAACCATGCGCCTGCTAATGACACCAGGCGTGGACTGGGGCAACAGCGGTGTACGCGAACGCCGCTTGCCCGGCAAAACACGACGTGGGGGCCTGCCCCCCAGTTGGCTGAACGAAAACGCGCTGACTGCTAACGACTGGACATGCCAAGCCCCTGCGCCCGCACCTGACGATGCCTACTGGCATCCACACGGCGCGTGGCTAAGACCTGCCCACTTGGTACGCGCGCTGTTAGACCACCCGAATATCCATTGGCAAGGCCATGCGAAGGTGGATACACTCAAACACACCGACTGCAAATGGCAGCTGATGCAGGGTCGTACTGTTTTGGCTGAATCATCACGCGTTGTATTAGCCGCAGGCCCCGGTTCTACGGCACTCATCGCCACTGCAACAGAGGATGGCCGTGCTCCGCGTATCAATCCACTGCGCGGACAAGTCTCTTGGGGTTTGATGGCTGATGTGCCCGAAGGCTCACACATGCCCGCCACCCCTGTGAATGGCAACGGCAGTTTTGTGTACAACATTCCTTCGTCGAACGGGCTCGCGTGGTACACGGGTGCAACCTATGACAGAATCCACAGTGATGCGCGCTTGTTAGACCACGACCATGTCGAAAACCTAGAACGCCTGAAAGCTTTGGAACCAGATACAGCCGCTGCAATTGCGCCCTTGTTTGCGAGCGTGGGGACACACGCACCCCGTGTACACGGTTGGGCAGGCGTGCGCTGCGTTGTACACGACCGATTGCCAATGACGGGGCGCGTTCACAACGCCCCCGAAGGTTTGTACATGAACACAGCAATGGGGTCACGCGGTTTAACACTGGGTTTGCTTTGCGGTGAGTTACTGGCTGCGCAATGGCATGGCGAGCCGCTGCCCATCGAAGCACGTTTGGCAAAGTTTTTAGATGCCAATCGCTTTGCGCCTATTTAGCCAGCGAAGATGCACGACGCAAGATCCCCAACTATTTGGTCAAGCTCGTGACATAAGCAATGACGTCAGCCCTGTCTTTTGCATCTTGAAGCCCATCGTATTTCATGCGACCACCCGGCACAACTTTTTTAGGTGCTGTGATGTAAGCCTCTAGCTTCTCCGCAGTCCAGGTCCAGTCGACTTTTTTCATCGCCTCTGAATAACCAGAAAAATCGGTGACAGAGCCAGCTCTTCTGCCCATCACCCCCACAAGTGAGGGACCACGTTTGTTACGGCCCGGTGTAGTGCTGTGACAGTCGCTGCACTCCTCCGTGAAGACAGAAGCACCTGCCTTCGCGTTTCCTTCTGCATGACTGGCGGTGGAGATCACAGCAAGCGATGCCAGCGATACCCATACGGCTATTTTTTTCATAGCAGCCTTAAATTAAATAGATGTCCAGACAAACAACATTAATGTGTTGTTGTCTTTTGCATTGCGCAGATCTCCGCTTCCATCAATATAGGTAGCCCCACCCATATAGCGCTGATAGCCGGTATATTGAATCCCCATTCGGACATTTGCGTTAGGCGCTAACCATGACTTCTCTTGTCCCCATGGTGTCCAGTCGAACTGAACCGTGTAGCCTGATGTATTGGGGCGTAAAGATGCAGAGCCCCCCGCAGAACCCAAAGTTCCGCTATAGCTGCTGTCCGCAGTCGCACGGTTGTCGAACAAACCTAAAGTCGTACCCCAATGCTGTTTGTAGTGATACGAACCTGCAATACGGAACTGATTAGCAGTGGTTTGCGCTTGATCGCCCTCGGCCAACACACCATAGGTATATCCAAGATTTCTTTTTTCTCGAATATAGCTAGAGGTCAATGTGAACATGTGCTCACGGTTACCAAGGAACTGATAAGAGGCATCGACACCAAAGTCTTTGTAGTTGTCAGTATCTCCGCCTGCATAAGTGCGATCAGGTCTGACTTTTGCGCCGAAGTAAAGCAAACCAACGGACCAATTGCTTCGTTTTTGATCAGCAAGATAGGCCACTCGCATGTAATCCGCGAAGCCTTTGAAGCTGCCGGCATCCCCGCTGCCCATTCGGCTCAATGTCTGCTGGCTCGGGGTGTTGTATAAGCCGTACTCAGCATAAATGCCATTTTGAAGGAATGAATATAAATTCAAACCAACAACACTACCGCCCAATCGTTCAACCAAGGGCACGGTTTGATCTGCAGGAGAGTATCCAAAGTCTGACGAAATATAAGGAAACCGCCACTGCCCCAAAGTATTCACAGGATCGGTCAAGGTTGGATTGTTATTGAGGGAGATGCCGATGGTCGCCTCTTGGTCTTGAACCGTTACCGATTTGGTGTGACGAATGTCGAGTTGGTCAACCGCCCATTTTTTGTCTACCCCGGAGTAAGTCAATTGAGTAAAGCTACCCACGCGCTCCGACAAACGACCAGCCAAGAAAAGCGAAGCTTCCTGAAAAATAGCATTGTTATTAGACTTAAATCCATCTGCTGAATCGCCCTCTGCAGCCGCCTTTCTAGTCTTTGTCAAATTGCCCACCAACATGCCTGAAAGCGGAACTTTGCTTGAATCACTGCCATTGGAGTCAATGTAGCCATCCATTTTGAATCGCATGCCATAGGGGGTCAATTGTGGGCCGAATCCACCGACGTGACAGCCACCACAATCGCTGCCCGTTTGGCGTGCGTAACTGGGTACGGCGAAACTCGTCGAGGGAACGATTGCGCCAGAAAATACAGCAAGGGCAATTAACGCGCATCGCGTCCATGTCATTTGCAAAAGATTTTTCATTTAGAACTCATTGATCTGATGTGATGGCCATATTTTGATCACGTCATACTGAAAGAAACCTGAAATCTCCGTTAAGGCTTTGTTCAGGAATTCAAGCTAAAAATGAAAAAATCTAAGGGGAACCTGTTGAGTAAATCAAAATTAAAATGGACAGTTGGCATATTAGGTGTCGTGGGTCTTCTTACACTGGGTGCGATGCTCTTTTGGGGGATGGCATCCGTTGTTCACCTGACCAACGATACAAACTTCTGCATCAGCTGTCATGAAATGAAAGAAAACAACTTTGCAGAATATTCGCAAACAATTCATGCAAAAAACAGAACGGGTGTTCAAGCCAGTTGCTCAGATTGCCACGTACCACATGACACCATTGGCTTATTGAAGCGTAAGGTTTTGGCTGCCAATGATGTATGGCACCATCTTTTGGGCACGATTGATACCCCAGAAAAATTTGAACAACGCCGATCTGAACTGGCAAGCCGTGTATGGCAGCATATGAAATCCACTGACTCTCAGGAGTGCAGAAGTTGTCATAACGTCCAAGCCATGGATCCTGATGCACAAGGCCCAACAGCGCGAAAACAACACAGGAAAATGCAAAGCGAAGGAAAAACATGCATTGACTGTCATTACGGAATCGCGCATCACGAACCGAACGACGGCACTGAACCATCGGACATCGTCGTTCTGGAAAAAAATCGCTAATCATGCGAATTTTGTTAATTGAAGATGATGCCCCACTCGCTGAAGGCTTGAAGACAGGACTCAAACAGTTTGGCTATTTGGTCGACTGGTTCGACTCAGCAGAAAAGGCGCAATCGGCAATTCATGGCGAGATTTACGACATTTATCTCATTGATATTGGACTGCCTGGCATTAGTGGATTAGATTTTTTACAAAGAATACGACAATCAAATAATTCAACACCTGTACTTATCTTGACGGCGCGCGATGATGTGACGGATTTGGTACGTAGCTTTGACACTGGGGCGGATGACTACTTGGTCAAACCTTACCGTCTGCCTGAAGTCGTCGCTCGGCTCAAGGCTCTGTATCGAAGAAGACACGCCAAAAGTACATGCATCGTTACACACAACCAATTTGTTTTAAATAGTTCTACACGTATCGCGACCCTCAATGGCATTGTGATTGATCTCACAAAGCGCGAATGGGAGATACTAGAAATACTTTTATTGGCTTCACCAGATGTTGTTTCCAAAGATGCCCTGATTCAAAAGTTAATGGGATGGGACAAAGATGTGACGCTCAACAACATTGAAGTTCACATTTCTCGTTTAAGGCAAAAGCTGGGATCAAATGAAGTCTTTATCAGAACAATCCGAGGCATCGGTTACCGAATTGACGAGCCCAACAACTGACAGCCCCATCAAGTTGCTTGGAAAAATTAGTCTGAGGAAAAGACTTTTACTGTTTCTCGTGCCACCACTGATATTGCTACTGACCATCAGTGCGGCCATTGATTACAAACTTGCTCACCAAACCATTGATTCTGCATACGACAGCACACTGGCTGATGTCGTGACTGACTTAGAAAGTTTGGTCAGATTCAGTGGGAATCAACCTCACAAACTCGACATTTCACCTGAAGTTGAAAACTTGATAGAAAGTGACTTACCCGACACGATATTTTTCTGTGTCAGAGATACCAATGGAAACGTACTCGCAGGCGATCCCAATGTGCCATCATTTGCATACCCATCGCGTGCGATTCGTTTCCAAGACGGCACTTGGCAAAATTTAGCGGTCCGAATTGCGAGCCATACAACTAAAATTTCCAATCGCGAAATTCAAGTTACCGTTTTAAAAACAACACTCAGTCGATCAGAAGCTTTGAGAACTTTTCTGAGTGCGATGATTGGCCCCAATTTAATATTCATTGCATTGACCTTGCTTTGCGTATGGATCGCAGTTAAAAATGGACTTGCCCCTTTGCACCATCTTGAGTCTGAAATTGCTAAACGCAAGGTCAATGATTTATCTGAGATTCAATTTTCAGGAACTTATCCACCTGAAACAAAACCTTTGTTAGACAACCTCAACGAATTATTGAAAGTTCTCAAAAAGTCACAAATTAGCCAACAGCAATTTTTAGCCGATGCCGCGCATCAGCTAAGAACACCGCTGTCCTCAGTACAGACAAACATTGAGATTTTTATTAAAGAAAATTCACAATCACCGGATTTAGAACCCCTCAACAAGGCACTTCAGTCTACAGAGCGGATGGGGCACCTCGTTTCACAGCTACTTGCATATGCGCGGTCTGACTACAGTCGAAGCTTAATTTATGAAAAGCAGAAAGTTGCATTCTGCTCTTTACTAGAAAAGGCAGCCTCTACGGTCTTGGATTCAGCCATTGAAAAAAATATTGATTTGTCATTCGATTTACATCCTGCGCATGCGATGTGTGTGGAATGGATGCTGTTCGAAGCAACCATCAACTTGATCGATAACGCAATCCGATATACGCCGTCTGGTGGAAGCATTGAAGTTCGTTGTTTCACCGATGACGGTCGTCCCAGTCTAGAGGTGATCGACAGCGGGCCAGGAATACCTGAAGAGAATCAAATCCAAGTGTTTGATCGTTTTTATAGACTGCCAGGAGAAACGGGCAATGGTTGTGGCTTGGGTTTAGCCATCGTGCAACAAATTTGCCAATTGCACGCAGCGACAATCACACTTTCAAATCAAAAGAATGGGGGACTAGTGGCCCGCATTACCTTTCCTGTGCAACAAAAATAAAGGCGTGAAACAGTGCAGCCCCGTCCAACAAAGACAGACCTTCAAACAGTTCAAAATGTGAGCCTGCTTGAAGCTCTTCGATTCTGGTTCAAGCTTGGGTTCATCAGTTTCGGTGGTCCTGCAGGGCAAATCGCCATCCTGCATCAAGAGTTGGTAGAGCGACGCCGGTGGCTGTCTGAGCGCCGTTTTTTTCATGCGCTCAACTACTGCATGGTGTTGCCAGGACCTGAAGCGCAGCAATTGGTCACCTACATTGGATGGCTGATGCACCGACGCTGGGGCGGCGTATTGGCCGGCTCATTGTTTGTGCTGCCATCGTTGGCCATGCTTGTCGTACTGTCTTGGGTGTACATCGCACTGGGTGATACGCCTTGGGTGACGGGTTTGTTTTTTGGAATCAAGCCTGCGGTCACTGTCATCGTGGTGCAAGCGGCGTATCGCATTGGTTCCCGTGCGCTGAAGAATCCTGTGTTGTGGGCCATCGCCGCAGCCTCGTTTATGGCAATTTTTGCCCTCCATATGCCTTTCCCACTCATTGTGGGTTTGGCCGCAGCAGCGGGCTATGCGGGAGGGCGTCTGTCGCCTCACACCTTCCAAGTGGGCGGTGGGCATGCTGCATCCCACGCCTCATACGGCCCTGCGCTGATAGATGACCACACCCCCCCGCCCAAACACGCACATTTCAGTTGGGGCGGCTTGGTGCAAGTGATGCTAGCCGGCGCCTTGCTCTGGGCTGTCCCCATGGGCATGTTGTGCGCTGTTTGGGGTTGGGAGCACAGCTTCACCCAAATGGGTTGGTTCTTTACCAAAGCCGCCTTGCTCACATTTGGTGGTGCCTATGCTGTACTGCCCTACGTGTACCAAGGTGCGGTCAGCCAGTTTGGTTGGGTCACGCCCACGCAAATGATGGACGGGTTGGCCTTGGGAGAAACCACCCCCGGTCCGCTCATCATGGTGGTGGCTTTTGTAGCGTTCATCGGTGGCTATGTCAAAGCGCTGCTCGGGCCTGAGAGTCTGTTGGCAGCGGGGGCATTGGCAGCTTGCTTGGTCACATGGTTCACCTTCTTGCCCTCGTTCATCTTCATCCTGGCAGGTGGCCCCTTGGTCGAGAGCACACACCGCAACCTCAAGTTCACCGCGCCCCTGACGGCCATCACCGCAGCCGTGGTAGGTGTCGTGCTCAACCTCGCCTTGTTCTTTGGCTATCACCTCTTGTGGCCCGAAGGGTTTGCAGGGGCGTTCGATGTGCGCTCGGCGCTCATCGCCATAGGTGCGGCAGTGGCATTGTTCAAATACAAACGCGGCGTGATGGAAGTCATCGTGCTGTGCGCCTTGGTGGGTTTAGCGATCAAACTCATCCCTCTTTAAAACATGCACACCCTGGAACAACTGCAAAGTGGTGAACTGGCGGGTATTCAACGCTTGCAATTGCGTTGCGGATTGAGCGAGTTTCCACGCGAAATTTTTGAGCTGGCTGACTCACTGGAAATATTAGATTTATCTGGCAACCAGCTCGTCGCCCTGCCCAATGACCTGCCACGCTTACACAAGCTGCGCGTGATTTTTTGCTCGGACAACCCGTTCACTGAACTGCCCGAAGTGCTGGGCAAATGCACACAGCTCAGCATGGTGGGATTCAAAGCCAACCGCATTGCGCATGTATCACCCAAGGCTTTGCCACCGCAGTTACGTTGGCTCATCCTCACTGACAACATGCTCGCCACATTGCCTGCAGCGATTGGCCAATGCACACACATGCAAAAGCTGATGCTGGCAGGCAACCAACTACACACCTTGCCACCCGAGCTGGCCAACTGCACACACTTAGAGCTGCTGCGCATTTCGGCCAACCAACTGACTGAGCTGCCAGATGGATTGCTGCAACTGCCACGCCTCACATGGCTGGCGTGCACCGAGCTGGAAGCGTTGATGGCTTAATGCTTTTAAGCGCCCACCACGCCACCATCACGGCGTGCGATAGCGATGATGGACGAACGCGGCACCGCGTCAGTCCCTTGTGGGAAATGCGAGGGGGCCAGTTTTTCGCCCGGATGCTGAATTCCAACAAACATGGTTTTTTGGTCTGGTGCAAAAGTAATGCCCGTGATTTCGCAAGCCACAGGCCCTACCAAGAAGCGTTTGATATCACCCGTTACAGGGTTGGCGCACAACATCTGGTTGTTGCCCATACCTGCAAATTCTTTGACGTTGCTGTAGTCGCCATCTGTTTGAATCCATAAACGGCCATCCCTGTCAAATGCCAAACCATCAGGGCTGTTGAACATGTTTTCGGTTGTGATGTTCACCGAACCCGCATAGGCATCTTTATGCAAGGCGGGATTACCTGCCAGCGCAAAAATATCCCATGTGAATTTGGCTGAAGTGTGGTCATTGCCCTGAGGCGTCCAGCGCACAATTTGGCCATATACGTTTTTAGCGCGTGGGTTAGGACCATTCACAGCTTGGTTAGCTTTCACACCACGGTCACTGTTGTTGGTCAGGGTCACATAAACCTGCGCTTGTGTGGGGTGCGCTGCAATCCACTCAGGACGGTCCATGGTGGTCGCACCTGCCACAGTGGCCGCCAAACGTGCGTGCACTAAAACATCCGCTTGGTCTTTGAAACCGGCTTCCACGGTCAAGCCGTTTTTGCCGTGTGTCAGTTCCAACCACTCACCCTCACCTGGGGCTTTGCCTTCCGCGCTCGCGAAACGCGCCACATACAAAGTACCCTCGTCCAGCAAATGGCAGTTCGCTGATGCATTCTTGGGATCGAACTTTTTGGCAGACACAAATTTATAAATGTGCTCGCCTTTTTCGTCATCGCCCATATAGACCACCACATGGCCATCGCTGTTCACTACCACTTCGGCGTTTTCGTGCTTCATACGACCCAGGGCGGTGCGCTTGATGGGCGTGCTGGTGGGGTCCATCGGATCGATCTCAACCACCCAGCCAAAACGGTTAGGTTCATTGGGGTTCTTGGCCAAATCAAATCGACCATCGAAGGGGTACCAGTTCAAACCCGCGCCTTTGGCGCTGATGCCATAGCGTTTGAACGCGGCGTTGTCGGGCAAGCTCTCGACGGTACCAAAATACCCGTTGAAGTTTTCTTCGCAGGTGAGATACGTGCCCCAAGGCGTGCGGCCATTGGCGCAGTTGTTGAATGTGCCCAAAACCACGGTACCCGTGGGATCGGCTTGTGTTTTCAACAAAGCGCTGCCTGCAGCGGGGCCGCTCAAACGCATTTCGGTGTTGGCGGTAATGCGGCGGTTCATGCGCGCCTGGGGTTGCAACTTCCAAACGCCAGCGATGCGACGTACCTCAAACACACTCACGCCGTGTGCGGCTTGCGCTTTGCGTGTGTCTTCGATGCTGCTGCAACGGCCGTTGACAAACAAATACTCGTAGTTGGCGTATTCGTTGTTCACCGCAATGACACCGTGATCTGTGCCTAGACTGAAGAAACTCATGCCGTCGTTGTTATCGCCGATGGATAAATGTTGACTGATGGCCGTACCGCGTGTGTTGGAATCAAAGGCTGTACCGCCAGGCAAGATGGCATCGCCCCACGATACCAACACACGCCACTGATAACCTGCAGGCACGGTGACGGTATCTAAAGAATTGGCAGCAATAGGTGTAAAGCCAATGCGTGGACCTGCTTGAGCAGTTCCTTTATTCGCTGTGGTGGCTGCATGTGCCAAGCCTTGACCACCCAAAAACAAGCCCATCCCCACCCCTGCGGCACCCAACAGTTGGCGACGGCTCAACAAGCCATTCACCATTTTGGTGAAATCACTTTCTTCGTGACGTGGGTGGTTATGCTGGTCGTTCTCGTCAAAGATATTCATTGTGGCCTCAGATAGAAATAAGCAGAACTTTATGTGCCGTACATGACGAATCTATGACATATAGTTGTCATGAATAAACGGTAATATTGTTTTCATGAAACACGGCACACTTCTCGCAGCCATTGATTTAGGCTCCAACAGCTTTCGACTAGAAATCGGTCGCTACGACCACGGCCAAATTCAACGTGTGGCCTACCTGAAAGAAACCGTTCGTCAGGGCAACGGTTTAGACGAAAACCGCAACCTCACCGACGAAGCGATGCAACGTGGCTGGGACTGTTTGGCCCGCTTTGCTGAACGATTGTCTGGTTTTAAAAAATCACAGGTCCGTGCTGTCGCCACCCAAACATTGCGCGAAGCCAAAAATCGTGAGGCCTTTTTACAAAAAGGTTGTGAGATTTTGGGCTTCCCCATCGAAGTCATCGCTGGCACCGAAGAGGCACGCTTGATTTACCAAGGTGTGGCTCACATGCTGCCTAGCGACAACGAGCGTCGTTTGGTGATTGATATTGGTGGGCGTTCCACTGAATTGGTGCTGGGGCAAGGCTTAGATGCTACAGAAACCGCATCGTTTCGCGTGGGCAGTGTGGCGTGGTCCATGAAATACTTCCCCACCGGCGAGTTCACTGAGCAAGCTTTTTACCGTGCCGAGATTGCCGCACAAGCCGTGTTGGAAGAAGCCCTGTCCACCTACCCTCGTCACCAATGGCACAAGGCCTATGGCGCATCAGGCACCGTCGGTGCCGTGGCCGATATCTTGGCTTTATCGGGGTTTCCTGAAGGTGAAATCACCCTAGAAGGTTTGGGCTGGTTAGTGAAATGCTTGGTGCGTGCAGGTCAAGCGAACAAGGTGCAACTCGAAGGACTCAAGGACGATCGCCGTGCCGTGATTGGTGGCGGCGTGAGTGTGCTGCGTGCGTTGATGACACTGCTACAAATCGGCACTTTGCATGTGGCACAAGGCGCTTTACGCCACGGTGTGCTGTTTGACATGGTGGAGCGAGAGGACCACGACACTGACACACGCGATTTATCCATCCAACGTTTGGCCGTCAAGTTTGCGGTGGACACCACACAAGGCCAACGCGTGGGCCGTGTAGCCATTGACTTGCTACAACGCATGAACCCCAAGCTTGATACGGAGAACGCCACACACCTCGATCGGTTGTGCCGCAAACTGAGTTGGGCCGCACAGCTGCACGAAGTGGGCGTTGCGATTTCGCACAGCGACTATCACAAGCACGGCGCCTACATCTTGGAAAACGCAGATTTGCTGGGGTTTGGCATGCCCGAGCTGCACCGCCTGGGCCTCTTGGTGCTGGGTCAACGCGGCAAGCTGAAAAAATTAGAAAGTGAATTAGAGGACGACGAATTTGCCATGATGTTGATGGCACTGCGTGTGAGCCTAATTTTGTGCCACGCCCGCAAAGATCCTGATGCTGAATCGTTACAGCTGCAATCTGACGAACACAAACACCGCATCACACTGAATGCCTCAGAGACATGGGTGCAAGAATTTCCGCAGTCGGCACATTTACTCAAACAAGAAAGTGCCTCGTGGGTCAAGGCCCCGTGGGCCTTTGAATTTGTGACGAAACCATGACATATATGACACTAGGCGGTTTGAATTAAACGATATAAACTGTTTATTCTTTTAAATTTTTCAGGAATCAACAGTGAGTACAACCGCTCAAAAAACCATCGTTCAAGCTGCTGTCAAGTCACGCGCCGTCAAAGCGCCCTTGGTCAAATCTCCTGCTGCTAAGAAGCCCACCCTCAAAAAAATTGCGGTCAAAAAAGTAGCAACCAAGCCTGTGACCAAGACTGCCGTCAAAAAAGCACCGGTTAAAGCAGCTGCGCCTAAGCCAGTCAAAGCCGTCAAAGTGGCGAAACCAGCCAAAGTGAAAAAGCCAAAACTGGTGCGCGACAGCTTCACCATCCCAAAGGATGAGTACGTGGTCATCGACAGCCTCAAGCTGCGGGCTGGCAAGCTGGGTCAGTCTGTGAAGAAAAGCGAATTACTGCGGGCTGGCATCAAAGCCCTTGCCGCTATGAGCGACATTCAATTTAAAGCAGCTTTGAGCAACGTACCGACCATCAAGACCGGTCGTCCCAAGAACTCGAAGTAAGTTCTGGACATGCGACAGTCAACAGCACCGTCTGCGGTTGACCGTCGCGTATGCGGGTTCGTAGCCACCAAACACCGCCCTTGCGCACAGGGCACATCTCGTCTCGCATGCCCAATAGCCGCGCCACCAGTTGTCCTAAATAAGGCTGATGCCCCACCAGCAACACGGGGCCTTTGAGCTGCGGGCCTGTCTCTGGATGCCATTTGAGCAAATTCATTACATCGTCGACCGATGTTTCGGGCACCAGTTCGTCACGCAACTTAAATTTGCGCCCCAATGACATGGCCGTTTGTTGCGTGCGACGCGATGGGCTGACCAGCACGCGCGTACCTTCCGGTAAATGACGATCTAACCAAGAGGCCATACGCATGGCCTGACGCTCGCCCTTTTTTGTGAGTGAGCGAGACAAATCATCACCACCTTCCGGTGCGACTTCAGCTTCGGCATGACGCCACAAAATCAAGTCCATGTCTGGCACCTCACATCTACATCACAACTTGGCAGCGTACAAAGCCATTAACGCGGCTTGTGCGCCATGCGCGAGTACGGGCGTTACAGTCTGTGGTGTTTGACTTGTTTTAATCGATGCACGTTTGGGCTTAGTCACCTGCACCCGTGTGTAAAGGCCATCGGCATTCAAGCTCCAAGCATCAACGTTGTCATGCAAGTACGCCACCAAACACTCGTCAATGATCCGTTGGCGCAAAACTGCATCTTCCACAGGCCATGCCAACTCAACACGGCGAAGCATGTTGCGGTTCATCCAATCGGCACTCGACAAATACAAAGATTCGTCATTGGCGGTGCGGAAATAAAACACCCGCGAATGCTCTAAGAAACGACCAATGATGGAGCGAACGCGGATGTTGTCCGCCACACCTGGACGTTGTGCGGGCAACATGCATGCGCCTCGAATGATCAAATCAATCTGCACCCCCGCCTGCCCCGCTTTCACCAAAGCTTCCATCAGTTTTTCATCGGTGAGTGTGTTCATCTTCAAGATGATGCGACTGTCGATGCCCTGTGCCGCAGCTTGCGCTGTTTTTTCGACCTTATCAATCAAGCTGCGTTGCAACTGAAATGGCGCAATCATCAACTTGTTCAAGCGTGGAATCTTGCTTTGATTCGCCAATAAGTTAAATACGCTTTCCACGTCTTGTGTGAGTTTGGGGTCGCAGGTGATATGACTCAAATCGGTATAGAGCTTGGCAGTGCGAGGGTTGTAGTTACCCGTAGACAAATGCGCATAGCGGCGAATGTTGCGACCTTCGCGGCGCGTGACCAGCAGCATCTTGGCATGCGTCTTCAGACCCACCACGCCATACACCACCTGGGCACCAATGTATTCGAGCTTTTCAGCCCAATTGATATTGGCCTCTTCGTCAAAACGCGCCTTCAACTCCACCACCACGGTCACTTCTTTGCCTCGCTGAACAGCTTCGCGCAACAACTCCATCAACACAGAATCAGCCCCCGTGCGATAGATGGTTTGCTTGATGGCAAGCACATGGGGGTCACGCACCGCCTCACGCAAGAAAGCCAAAACGCCATCAAAGCTTTCATAAGGCTGGTGAATCATGACATCGCCACTTTGCAAGCGATCAAAGATAGACCCATTGGTCACCAATTGCTGCGGATAGCTGGCGTTGTAAAGTGGAAACAACCACTTGGGGTTGTCTACCAAGTCAATCAACTGGTTAAGGCGCACCAAGTTCACTGGACCATGCACACGGTACAACGCCGAGTGCGGCAATTCAAACTGTTGCAACAAAAATTCAGACAGATGCTCTGAGCAACCCGAAGACACCTCCAGCCGCACGGCTTGGCCGTAATTGCGGTGCACCAAACCTTGGCGCAAAGCTGTGCGCAGGTTTTTCACATCCTCTTCATCCACCGACAAATCAGAATGACGGGTCACACGAAACTGCGAAAACTGCCCTACATCGCGGCCTGGAAACAAATCTTTGAGGTGTGCACGAATCACGCTGGAGATCGACACAAACAGTTGGCGTTTGCCCGAGAGCTTGTCTGGCAACGGAATCAAACGCGGCAAACTGCGTGGCACTTTGACAATCGCAATTTCGTTGTCACGGCCAAAGGCATCTTTACCCGACAGACGCACGATGAAGTTGAGCGATTTGTTCGCAACTTGTGGAAACGGATGTGCGGGGTCTAGCCCCACAGGTAACAACAAGGGGCGCACTTCGCGTTCAAAAAATGATTTCACCCATTGGTGCTGCACCAAGGTGCGATCACCATGCGACAGGATGCGAACCCCTTCTTTCGCAAAGGCGGGCATGAGCACATCGTTGTAAAGCGCGTATTGCTCGTCAACCAACGCGTGAGCTACTTTGCTGAGCGAGTGCTGAGCGTGTGTGCCTGCTGCATCCAAAGGGGCCTTGGGGTGCTCCACACTGTTGTGCAGTGCGGCACGTACTTCAAAAAACTCATCGAGGTTTGAGGACACGATGCACAGGTAGCGTAAACGCTCTAGCAAAGGCACTTCGGGACGCTTAGCCCAATCGAGCACACGGACGTTGAACGCCAAAAGACTCAGGTCGCGGTCTAACCATTCAACTCTGTTGCTCTTGTGTATGTGTGTCTCTTTGCTGAGATTGCCAATCGTCATTTGCTTACCTGCCTGTCTATTCTTCAAGTGTGACGATGAAATGTGACGAACGTGTGACATTTATGACAGCCCTATAGGTCACACATTGAAACAGTCACTAAGATTCACTTATGAATTGGGATGAATCCTCTCTCGGACTGCTCACAGCATTGAGCATAGGTTTTCTCATTGGCACCGTGAGAGAGCGTTTGCACCGACCTGGCGCGATGAAGGCCGGCGTTCGAACGCATGTCATCGTGGCGTTGACGGGCGCTATCACGTTCGGCATGGGAACGCCATTTTTTATCACTGCGCTGTTGGTCACCGGCTTCATGATGACTATTGGCTACCATCAATCTGCCCCAAAAGATCCTGGGATGACGGGCGAGTTCACACTCTTTTTAACCATGGTTCTAGCGGGTCTGGCCACCACGCAGGCTTCACGCGCAACCGCCATTGGCGTGATGGTTGCAGGCTTGCTACTTGTCAAGAAACCATTGCATAAATTCAGTCAAGAGATATTGACCGAGCACGAACTGGAAGATGCACTGATGTTGTTCGCCTCGGCGCTGGTGGTCTTACCGCTGTTGCCGACAGCACCAATTGATCCTTGGCATGCACTCAACCCCTATGCCATGTGGAAAATTGTGGTGCTGATCATGGGCGTTGGCATGTTGGGGCATGTTTGCATGCGTGTCGCAGACGTGAGATGGGGCTTGCCCTTGGCTGGTTTTTTCTCGGGCTTCATTTCTTCCACGGCTGCTGTTGCCGAATATGGACATAAGGCGCATGACAAACCTGCATTCGAATCCATGGCGAGTGCTGCCGCTTTGCTCTCCGTTTTGTCGTCGCTGATGTTGTTCACCTTGGTTTTGGCGGCCAGTGCGCCTGAGTTGCTCCGATCGGTCGCATGGCCACTGGTAGCCGCAGGCATAGCTCTTTCATTAGTCGCGGCATACTTCATTCAACATACGGAAATACCGGACAGTTTTCAACTGACTTCCGCCAAGCACGCCTTCAAAACTACGCATGCGCTGATGATCGCAACCACGATCAGCGCCGTGATTCTTTGTGCTGCTTGGCTCAAAAGCTACTTTGGTGATTCAGGTGCATTCGCCACTTCAGTGATCGTCGGCTTGGTAGAAATTCACGCAGCAGCCGTTGGCATTTCTCAGCTCAGTCATTCAGACCTGGCGCAATCTGCTTTTGCACGCTGGGGGGGGGTGATTGCCATCTTAGCTTCTAGCGCGATGTCGAAAATATTTTTGGCCTATTTCATCGGCGGTTTACGTTACGGCCATCGCATCGCCATCGGCTTAGCAAGCCTTCTCGGCGCTGCCATTCTGTGCATGCTAGGCCTGGGTGGTTAACAGCGCCTCACCCATACGAATTCTCATGCCAGTCTCGATGCCATCCGCCCATGCAAAGCCTGGCGGGACAAACATCAAGATGGTGGAGCCGTGTTCAAACCAGCCCATCTCCTGGCCTTTGACATAGTCGGCGTCGCAAGGAATTTTATTCGCGCCTTTGTAACGAAGGTTTAGCAGCACATCTACCGCGTGAAATCGCATGCTGGCCACCAGCACCGCAGCCACAGGGACGATCAAAAATGGAATGCCATCGCCTGTTTGCATTTCTAAAACAGCTCTTTCGTTCTTGCAAAACAACTCTTTCACGCGTGTCAACGCAATCGGGTTTACGTTCCAGGTATCGCCTGAGATGTAAGTCACACGACTCAAGTGGGCATCGCAAGGCGCATGAAAGCGGTGATACATGCTGCTGGTCAAACGCAGGGTCATGAAGCGACCGCCCTCTAACAAGTTCGGCCAACGCTGAATCAATTCAGGCGCGCTCAGCAGGCTGTGGAGGTTGTACGGAAAGCCTTTGGCTTGAAACACCATGCCATCCCGAATCTCGCCGCACGCTCCGACGATCGCATCACAAGGCGAGCTGAGCACCGAGGGGTTGGAATCAATGGGACGCAGCCCTGGTCGCAATTCGCGTGTGAAGCATTCATGCAGGTTTGCAAATTTTTGCTGTTTGGATTCACTCAAATCCAAATCGGTGAACCAACGCCACACAGCAATGGAAGCTTTGACGATCAAGGGGTGACGCAGCTGACTCCACCACCCCATGAACCGTGTCAAGGTCATACGAGGTATGCGGTTCGTCAACAAAAAATTGAGATCTTCTTGCAGAAGAAAATTTTGAAATTTATTTCGAATCTTCATCGTCTTGTCACTTAATTTAAATACAAAGGTCTATCTCTAACACAAGGAAATCGACTGTGAACACCACTTGGATGAGTTTGGGTGCATTGGCTACGTTCGCACCGTCTATCTATCGACGACTTCAACTCTCTCGCGCCAAACACCGCTCGCTGGCGGGACATTCGCGCATGGCCAAACGTTTAGCCCGCATGTTGCCCGGCTACCATTTTGACGAGCAAGTGTTCTTTAAATGTGACAACGCGCCATTCGAGATACAAAATCTTCGCCGCCAAGCATTTTTCAAAATTGCAGAAGTCCTCAAAGCGCGTCATCCCTTGAGCATTCAAGCCACGGAAGCGGCACGAGAGAATATTTCGGACATGCAGTTCATTTCTGCATACCGTGTGCCCTTTCAATTCAGTCCTTTGGTGCAAGCGCATCTAAAAGTTGGCTCATTCTTGCAATCGGCCACAGGTGTCTTTGTGACTGACTTGGATGGTCAATCGTTTTATGACTTGACAGGCTCTTATGGTGTCAATGTATTTGGTGCTGATTTTTATAAAAAAACCATGGCTGAAGGCATAGCTAAGACTCAAAGTTTGGGGCCAATTCTTGGGGCTTACCACCCTTGTGTGGCTAGCAATGCCGAGCGTCTGAAAAAGATTTCAGGCATGGACGAAGTGTCATTTCACATGTCGGGCACTGAGGCCGTGATGCAAGCCGTACGCTTGGCGCGTTATCACACCCGACGTAAATACACTGTGCGTTTTTGTGGCGCGTACCATGGCTGGTGGGAAGATGTTCAACCCGGCCCCGGCAACCCCATGCCACCGCGCGAGACCTACACCTTGAGTGACATGAGCGAGCGCAGCCTTGAAGTGATTCGCACGCGCAAGGACATTGCTTGCGTCTTGGTCAATCCATTGCAAGCATTACACCCTAACGTCAACGCACCCGGCGACACCACACTGGTCGACAGCAGTCGCAGAGCCGCGTATGACCGCGAGGCTTACACGGCATGGCTTCACAAGTTGCGCCAAGCCTGCACAGACAACGGGGTTGTACTGATCTTTGACGAAGTGTTCTTAGGTTTTCGTTTGGCCTACGGGGGCGCACAAGCGTACTTCGGCGTGCAGGCCGACATGGTGACTTACGGAAAAACACTGGGCGGTGGTTTTCCTGTGGGTGTGGTGTGCGGAAAGAAGAAATGGATGCACCGTTTCCATGCGGACCGCCCTGCAGATATTTGTTTTGCGCGGGGCACCTTCAAAGAACACCCGGCTGTGATGGGCGCCATGTCTGCATTTTTGGATCAACTCGAAACCCCTGAAATTCAAGCCATCTATCAAGGGCTGGATGAGCGTTGGAATGAGCGCGCTCAATATTTCAACGATGCCATGCAAACCAATGGCATTCCACTACTAGCCGCCAATATGTCCAGTGTTTGGACGCTGTTATACACACAACCCAGTCGCTACAACTGGATGCTGCAGTACTACCTGCGTATCCACGGTTTGGCACTGAGTTGGGTGGGCACGGGACGTTTGATCTTTAGTCTGAACTACAGCGATGCAGACTTTGAAGTCGTGGTACAACGTTTCGTTTTGGCCGCGACACAAATGAAAAATGATGGTTGGTGGTGGCACACGCCAGAGTTGACCAACAAAAGCATTCGTCGCACCATTTTGAAAGAAACACTCTTCCGATAAGACCAAAAGGGGTTCAGGTCATTGACCCGAACCCCTTTTAACGGATGGGTAACACTAAGTCTTAGTGGCTTGCATTTAAGAAGTTTTGGTCAAAGCGCTGACCACGCAATAGCTGCAAAGGTGCCTTGTGATACAGGTACACATCATGTAATGGGTCCGTCAAGATTTTGGTCATCCACACCAAGCCGGTTTGCACATCCTTAATGAAACACAGATGAATGGTTCTAAACAACAAACCGCCCACGCCTAAAAACAACCAAGCGTAGCCAACGGCATATAAAAACTCTATCAAGTTTTCATATATTGGAATCACGCCGAAATGACCTGGAAAATAGTAAATCACCAAAGGCAACAACACCCACAGGCTCAACAGCACCACTTTTCGGCGGAGGTTGTAACCTACCTTGATTTCTTCTTTGAACGCGTTGCTGGCATCGTTCACATGGTCATAGCCTAAAGGTTCAAAAAAGAAATGACCGGATTGACGCGCCGTCATCGACACCAACCAAGCCAGCAAAGCCGCCCATGCAGGTTCAACAAACAACAAGGTGTAAGAAATCAAAAAACAAATGGCGCTGAGCAAGTGCAACGATTGATTGATGCGGCAATGGTGGTAATAGCGATGGTCATCCCAGCGTTGAATGCGCAATGCTTCCAAAAAGTTTTTCACGTCAATTCCTCATGTGTTTTAAAACACCGCAATCATGGTCTTGTCATGTGAAAAATCAGTGACAAGTTGCAAAGAAATGCAGATGAAATAAAAACGTCAAAGCGACGCAATGTCATCAAGTTGTTAAATTCATCAGCAACCATGATGGACATGAAACTCACAAGCGACACACCCATCTTGGTCGAACACTTTGAGCCCGCACAGAGGTTCTTGCGCATCGCGGTTGTGACAGAAACATGGCCCCCCGAAGTCAATGGCGTAGCGGTCACACTTTCAAAGTTGATTCAACATTTGGGACAACGTCAGCACACCATTCAGTTGATCCGCCCACGCCAAGACAAGCACGATGCGGGGATCCAGCAAACCGGTTGGTCTGAATTACTGTTACGTGGCTTACCTATTCCAAGGTACCCCCAACTCAAGCTCGGTTTACCAAGCAAAAAGGCACTCATCAATGCTTGGCGTATAAAGCGCCCTGATTTGGTTCATGTGGCAACAGAAGGCCCATTGAGTTGGTCGGCCTTGCAAGCAGCACAAACACTGCGTTTGCCTGTGACATCTGATTTCCGAACGAACTTTCACAGCTATTGCCAACATTACGGTGTGGGTTGGTTGAGCAAGCCCATTGTTGCGTATTTACGGAAATTCCATAACCGTACTGCCTTCACCATGGTGCCCACACAATCCATGAAATACCAATTAGAGGCCTTGGGTTTTAATAATTTAAAAGTGGTCGCACGCGGCATAGAAACACATATTTTCCATCCTGAAAATCGAAATGACGCATTGAGAAAAAGTTGGGGGGCTATCCCTGAGACGATTGTTCTTCTATCAGTTGGTCGATTAGCCGCAGAAAAAAATCTAGACCTCACACTTCAAGCGTACCAAGCACTCATGGCAGCAGGAAGGCCTGTAAAAATAGTATTTGCAGGGGACGGCCCCATGCGTGCAACCCTTGAAATCAAGTGTCCAGATGCGATCTTTGCCGGCATGTGCACGCACGAGCAATTGGCCAAGCTCTATGCAAGCGCTGATTTACTGTTATTTCCAAGCTTGACCGAAACTTTCGGCAATGTGACCCTAGAAGCACTTTCAAGCGGAACACCTGTGCTGGCTTTTGATTGTGCCGCCGCAGGTGAATTCATCACCGACAAAAAGAACGGCTGGTTAGTCTCCAGCGACGATCCCCAGGCCTATATCAACCGCGCACTTGACATCACGCGTGACAAAGAAACACTCATCAAGGCCCGTGCGTTCACACGCAGCAGCATCGAACATTTAGCCTGGGATGAAATTGCAGCTCAAGCTGAAAGTATTTTTCAGCGTGCCATTGAAATGGGTTGACGGAATTGGCGCAAAAGTAGCAGGCAAAGCGGCGCCATTCCAGCGATGAGCACAGTAGCCAATAGCACCATGATGAACGTCAGCGACACATTCAACGCCAACAACGCGCTGTAAGACGCCAACATCAACAGCACGCTTAGGTTTTCGTTAAATCCTTGCACAGCAATCGATCGCCCCGAGCTGAGCACCTGCATACCTCGGTGTTGTAGCAAGGCATTCATGGGCACCAACAACATGCCACCCGCCAAACCGACGCATAGCAAAAGCGCCACAGCAATCCATATATTGGACGTAACCACCACCACGGGCAACAGCACAGCTAACAGCAAGCCCCAAGGCAAGGCTTGACGTGCTGAGTGCAACTTGAAGCGCCGCCCCGCCAAAAAAGCCCCAAGAACCACACCTAAAGCCACCAGCGCCTGAAGGTAAGCGCCATATTTGAGGGAGAAACCCAAAGTTTGCTGCGCCCAAACCAAGACGGCAAATTGCATGACGGCCCCCACCCCCCAATACAAGGTTGTAACGTAAAGGGATACACCGCCCAGGGGATCACGCCAGAGCTTGGTATTGGATGACCAGAAGGTTTGCCATTGAACGGCGTGACGCGTGAGAGGCAACAGATGAACTCGGCCGCTCATCGGTTTCAAGCCTAAATTCAGACCCGCGGCTATCACATACACCACCGCCACCACACACATGGCGGGCCAGGTCTTTGTTTGAATGAAAAACACAGCCGCGCTTGCAAAAACGGTTCTCCAATTTTGAGCCACCGTTGATTCCGACAGACCTGTCAATGCCCCACCCAAAGCGATGCCAAAAATCACCGAGAGAACCACCGACACTTCTAACCAAGCATTGGCACGCACCAACATGCGCGGTGGGACAGACTCAGTGACCAATCCATACTTAGAAGGTGCATACACCGATGCGGCTAAACCAATCAATGCAAAAGCAAGCAAGGGCTGAGCGCCACTTAGCAGCAGCAGAACGCCCACAATCTTGAGTGCATTCATCCAAGCCATCAATCGGTTCTTGGGAAAAGCATCGGCCAGGGGGCCGACCACAGAAGCGAGAAAGATATAAGCCAAGGTCAAAGAGAACTTCAACAAAGGCGCCCACCACCCGGGATAGCCTTGCTCATTCAAAAAGTAAATACCTAAGATGAGCAATGCGTTGTCAGCAAGACCCGAGGCGAACTGCGCCCCAATGAGAAAGTAAAACCCTTTAGGCATCAACCGTCAGCGTGTTGTTTGAAACGGGGTCAACCGCCAACTTCACTAGCTCATTGCGACGGCCCACACCTTGATAAGCGATACCCAAATCGGCCAACGCATCTGGGTTGTATAAATTACGACCATCCAAGATGTATGGCGTGCGCATGCTTAATTTCATCGCTTGGAAATCAGGGTTATGAAAATTCTTCCACTCCGTCAACACCATCAAGGCATCCACGTCGTGCAAGGCATCCATGTCGTGGTCGACGAGTTTGAAATTTTTTAACCCATGCGCTTGGCCTGCACAATCCAAGGTCAGGGCCGCCACGGCCTCATGACCGGCCACGGGGTCATAGGCTGTGACGTGGGCACCACGCTGCAATAAGTTTTTGATCACGACAAGGCTAGGCGCTTCGCGCATATCATCTGTGTTGGGTTTGAATGCCAATCCCCACACTGCAATTTTTCGCCCTGTTAAATCAGCCCCCAAGCGTTGCACCAAACGGTCAACCAGCAAGGTCTTTTGGCTTTCGTTCACTTGTTCTGTGGCACTAACCACATGCATGTGCTGGCCATACGCATGTGCAGTGCTTACTAAAGCTTGTGTGTCTTTGGGGAAACAACTACCGCCGTAACCACAACCCGCGTATAAAAAGCTATGCCCAATTCGGTTGTCAGCACCAATGCCACGACGAATTTGGTCCACATCTGCACCCAAGGCATCTGCCAAATTTGCAATTTCATTCATGAAAGAAATGCGCGTAGCTAACATGGCGTTGGCGGCATATTTGGTGAGCTCTGCACTGCGTACATCCATCCACACTGTGCGTGAATGATGGCGATTAAAACTGGCGTACAAATCGCCCATCATGCGTTGGCTTTTTTCGTGATGAATGCCATCATCAATCCCCACCACGATGCGATCGGGGCGCATGAAGTCGTCAATGGCTGCGCCTTCTTTCAAGAACTCTGGGTTTGAAACCACATCAAACATTTCAGCAGGCATGCCGCGATGCGAAAGCTCATGCACGATGGCTTCACGCACACGATCCGCCGTACCAACGGGCACGGTTGATTTATTCACAATGAGTTTGAAATCTTTCAAATTACGACCGATCATGGATGCGACCGACAACACATGCCCCAGATCTGCGGAACCGTCCTCCCGTGCGGGCGTACCCACCGCGATGAACAAAATATCGCCATGCTCAATGGCATCTTGGACGTCTGTGGTGAATCGAATTCGACCATCCGCACGGTTGCGTGCAAGCAGTTCTCGAAGTCCAGGCTCATAAATGGGCACATCGCCCTGTTGCAACATCTTGATCTTGTCTTCGTCCTTGTCAAGACACACGACTTTGAAACCCAAGTCAGACAAGCAAGCGCCTGTGACCAAACCGACATAACCAGAACCGATGACTGTGACTCGCATTGATTTCCTCCTGAATACAGTCATCGTCCCAAAACATGATGAAAGTAATAAGAAGAAAAAAAGTCAATTCTGTGACGAGCAGGCAAAAAAAAATGACTCGAAGAGCCATCCTTTGATTCATCATGATTTATTTATGTTGGCTGCCAGTGTGCAAGACCCATCACAAGCAGAACATGCAAATGCGCTGCTAAATTCTCTAAGCCCTGAACTTTGGTATCTTGATTCGCATGCTTGACACAAAAGAATTCATGCCGAGGCGGAAACTCAATGTGAATCACATCAGGCACAAAACCAACCGGCGACTGTATGCAAAGTTCAGGCTCTTGGCCTTCAAAGCGATTGCTGCAAGTGAATCGAAAATTAACCCCTTTAGAAAACTGCTCGATGGACTCAAACAACTTGGGAAGTAGTTCATCTCTGACATCGCGATAGTCTAGGTAACGATGGGTGTCTCGTAAATAAGCCTCAAAGCTAGGATCGCTGACACTGTTGGCATAGAAATGAAGCTTCGTCATGGATGAACCTCAACACCTTTCATTTCGACACGCGAGATGCGCACCAAGTTCTGCTCGAACAGCCGTGTAGATTCATCCCAGCTGAACGATAGGGCTTGCGCGCGTGCTTCAAATCGTGGCACTTTCAGAGCCTCTAAGCTGGCACAGGCTAAGTCATCGTGCAACACACCACCTTTGCGGACATGTGGATAGTCTGAATCTGGGCGCAACACCTCTAAGGGGCCATCCACAGGATACGCTGCCACAGGAGTGCCGCAAGCCATTGCCTCGAGCATGACCAAACCAAATGTTTCATTACGACTGGGAAAACTAAACACATCAGCGCTGGCATACACACGGGCAAGCTCATCGCGCGGCAGCACGCCCAACCAACGCACATGGTGAAACTTATCTTTCAACTCTTTCTCAAGTGGCCCAACGCCACACACCACTTTGCTCCCATGCCAAGGCATTGCTAAGAAGCTATCTATATTTTTTTCATACGACACACGACCTACATACAAAGCAATGGGTCGCGGCAAATCATCTAGATCAGGATGACGTTCAACCGTCTCTGCATAACTAAATAAGCGCATATCAACACCGTGCGTCCAGCTTCGTAAATTTTTAAATCCCCAGCCATCCAGTAAACGCATCACCCCTTGCGTGGGTACCAGCACACCTGCGGAGGGTTGATGGAAATGTCGAAAGATGGCATAGCCAATCCAAAGCGGGATGTGCAGCGCGGCTTTGAGCACTTCTGGAAACCGCGTATGAAACGCCGTCGTAAATGGCAAGTCGTACTTCAAGCAGTATTTACGCGCCGCCCAACCCAGAGGGCCTTCCGTAGCAACATGAATCACATCTGGCTCAAATGCATCTAACTGTCGAGCCAACTGTGGGTAAGGCTTTACCGCCAAATCGATGCCGGCATAGCCTGGGCAGGGACGGGTTTTGAACAAATCTGGGTGGATGACCTCCACCACATGACCTGTCGCATTGAGCTGATCCACCAGCTCAACCAGGGTCGTGACGACACCATTGATTTGGGGACGCCATGCGTCTGTGATAAGGGCAATTTTCATGCAACTTTGACCAATCGAGGTTTTTCTAAAACAACCGGTTCTGTCTGCCAATAAAGCAAGGACAACTCACCTTGTTGGTTTTCAACCAAGGCACTTCGGCTTTCCACCCAATCTCCATCATTGCAATACAACACACCATTGACATCGCGAATTTCTGCCCGGTGTATGTGTCCGCACACCACACCTTGGTAGCCGTTCTTAGCCGCTTCATGTGCGACAGCATTTTCGAAATCTGTAACGTAGTTGAGCGCCTTTTTAACCTTGTGTTTGAGGTAAGCAGACAAGGACCAATAGGGCAAACCCAAGCGCCCACGCATGTTGTTCAGATAACGGTTGAGCTTGAGTGTGAACTCGTACAAATAATCACCCACATAGGCCAACCATTTGGCTTGCTGCACCACTGCGTCAAAGTAATCCCCATGGATCACCCACAGTTGACGACCATCGGCCGTTTTATGCACCGCCTCCTCCACCACTTCAATGCCACCAAAATGGTGGTCTAAAAAATGCCTCGCAAACTCGTCGTGATTGCCTGGCACATAAATCACGCGGCAGCCTTTGCGTGCTTTGCGCAGCAATTTCTGAATCACATCGTTGTGTGCCTGTGGCCAATACCAACGGCGACGCAGTTGCCAGCCATCAATGATGTCACCCACCAGATACAGATAGTCGCTGGTGTTTTCTTTTAAGAAATCCAGCAATGCGTCTGCTTGACAACCAGGCGTGCCCAAGTGCAAGTCTGAGATGAAGATGGCTCTGTAGTGCATCAAGCGCCTAAGAAGTGTTTGCGATACCGGGGAGGCATGTCGTTGATCTTCATCAACATAGGCAGATCCGCCGTGTTGAAGTCTGGATCCCAAGCAGGCGCACCCAAAACTTTGGCGCCTAAGCGCAGATAACCTTTGATGAGCGCAGGTGGCTCAAAAGCGGAATTGACTTCCCACTGCTCGACGGGCAAAGCCAAACGCGGTGTTACTTGGTTTTCCACACCGGCCAAATGCGTTTTCTTCAGTTGATGCCAAATGCTGGCAGCCACTTCACCACTGACCACACCTTGGTGCAGCATGGGGATGCTGGCACAACCAATCATCACATCGAGTTTGTTGCGCACCATGAACTCAGCCAAAGCACCCCACAAGGCCATGATCACGCCCCCATGACGGTGCTCTGGATGCACACAGCTACGACCCAACTCGACCATGCGCTCACGGTATTGGCGCAAACGTGTGAGATCAAACTCCAAGTCTGAATATGTGCTGCCAATCCGCTTGGCTTGCGCAGGCGTCAAGACACGGTAGGTACCGATCACTTGTTCGGTGATGTCATCACGGATGATGAGGTGTTCACAAAAATCGTCGAACAAATCAATGTCGTGGCCGGGAATGCTGTCTTTCAAACGAGCACCCATTTCAGTGGCAAATACGTCATAGCGCAAACGTTGAGCTTCACGCACCTCATCTTGGTGCTTGGCCCATTCAACAATCAGACTCGGGCGGGTTTCAGTTTTTTGGTTCGAGACAGAAACTTTTTGAGCGTCATGATCGTTTCGATGAAGTGACCCCCGTGGCACATCGATGAACGACAGCGGCATGGTTGGGTTGGGTAATTCTTTCATGGTGGCTCCTTGGTAAATCAATGCAAAGATTCTTAACAGCCCATGTGAATTAACGGCGAAGATTGCGTGAAATATTCATGACAAATGGTTTCAAACCTTCACCAATTTGTCATATACCGGACCTATGCTTATCAGCCAATCATGCTGATCAAATACCTACGACTCGTACACGCTTTTGGCCGTGCATTTTGGATTTTGTGGATCAAATTTCCTAAATTAAGCAAGGCGCACAAGCTTCAAGAAATTAAGAATTGGTCACAAAGCACACTGGCCATCATCGGCATCCAAGTGGCACATGCCACGCATTACACGCCGAGTGAAAACACGGAAACACCACTTTTGCTGGTCGCTAACCATGTGTCATGGGTAGATGCGTTGATCATTCAAACTATTCAACCTAGCATCTTTGTTGCCAAATCAGAAGTGAAACGTTGGCCTATCGTGGGAAATATTGCGACCGCATGCGGTGTTGTGTTCGTTGACCGAGGCTCGCCTAGCTCCGCCAGACGCATGGTCGATGATGTGTCTAGCGCACTGCACCACGGCTATTGCGTGGCTGGATTTCCTGAAGGCACCAGCAGCGAGGGAAATACCGTCAGCCTATTTCATGCCAACTTGTTTGAAGCGGCTGTCAACCACCACATTCAAGTGCAACCTTTGGCAATTCGCTACACCAACCCACAAACGGGTGCGCTATGTGTGAAAGCTGCTTTTGTCGGTGACATTGGCTTTGTTCAGTCGCTCCATCAAGTAATGGCATCGTCTGGAATTCAAGCCAACGTTCATGTCGGCGAGATGCTTTCTCCTGAAGGGCACTCGCGCAGAACCTTGGCCCACTTGTCACACCGCAGCGTCAGCAGCCAGCTTGAACTGCTCAACGGGTAAACGACATTACCCAACTGGGTAACCCGGTGGCAAGCAACGGTAGCCAAGAAATCAGCAACGTGCCCACAAAGATAGCTAACAACGCAGGGGCCACCGAGGCGGCGACCGTGCGAAGGGGTTGCTTGAACACGGCGGAGGCAAAGTAAATGTTCATACCAGCCGGGGGACATAAAAAGCCCATTTCCATGTTGGCCAAAAAGATGATGCCAAAGTGCACCGGATCAATGCCGTAGCTGATGGCCAAGGGCAACAGCAAAGGCACCAACACCACGATGGCAGCGTAAATTTCCATCAACGCACCTGCGGCAAACAAAAACACGTTCAAGGCCAACAGAAACACCCACTTGTTTTGCGTGATGCTTTGCACCCAATCGGTGGCCAGATCTGGAATGCCCGCGTCCACCAAATAGTTGGTCAAGCCCAAAGCCATGCCCAAAATCAACATCACACCACCAATGATTTGGGTGCATTGCGACAAGGATTCACCTAACTTCTTGGCGTCCAATTCACGGTGGGCCCATGCTTGCGTGAATACCGCATAGAGAGCGGTCAGTGCTGCGCTTTCTGTAGGGGTGGCAAAGCCACTGCCCAACGAACCAATGGCCACCACAGGGGCCAACAATTCCCATTTGGCATGCCATGCGACATCGCGCAAAGCATGCGGGTTAAAAACAGGTTTGACGGAAGGCTCGCTGCGAATGGCATCTTGACGCAGATAACCACCAAAAATCAGCAAGCACGCCACCATGACCACGGCAGGAATTACGCCCGCTAAGAACATGGTGTTAATGGGTACGCGTGCAATGATCGCGTACATGATCAAGGGCACGGACGGTGCCAACAAAACGCCCAAGGCACTGGCACTGGTGACCAAACTGATGCCCTTTCGGTCTGGGTAGCCCACGCCCTGAAGCAAAGGCAACAACAAGCCACCGAGGGCCAAAATGGTCACGCCACTGCCACCCGTGAATGCGGTGAAGCACGAACACAACACGGTAGCCGCAATCACGGTGCCAGTCTTACCACCGCCAAACAACGCGACAAACACAGCCCCCAACCTTTGTGCCGCACCTGTGCCTGCAAAGATCAATCCTGCTAAGGTAAAGAGCGGTAACTCCGGTAATGAGGGGTTCACCGTGATTTGGTAATGCGACAAAGCAATCGAAGCCAGGGGCAAGCCGTCTTGCCAAAACAATGCAAGTGCCAAGCCTCCCAACACCGCAAAGATGGGCGCACCAAACGACAACATCAACGCCAAACCGCCCACCCAAGGCCACAATGGCAAGGCCTCACCATCCCAGCGAAATGCGACACACGCACCCAGCAACGGGGCAAATAACGCACACATGAACTTCACACCTAAGTGCGGGCTACATCGCGCGCCCAATTTCAATGCTAAAAGTGCAAAGCCCAAAGGCATGGATGCTTGGAACCACCACACTGGCACGCCATAGGCCAGTACCTGTTCGGCGGACATTTCACTCCATACCAGTTGACCGCTAGCCCATGCCAAGATGCCGCAAATGGCTGCAGCACCAAACTGCCCCACCCCGTACAAACGAGGCACCATCACACCCAAACTAGTGAGGTGCCCAAATCGTTCTGCCGCAATGGCACCAGCCATCGCCATCAGCAGGCCTAGATGCTGAACCACCACGGGGGCGTTATCAATACCTTTGCCCATCAGGGGGCGAGACAAAATCTCAATCAGAGGTATCAGGGCCATCAAGGCCAGCGCCAAGGCAGCCAGCCATGCATCGGCCTGCATCAGGCCGCGCAACCAACGCCCCATCATTTGCCTTTACCTGCGCGATAAGCCTTCAAATGACGGAACACTTCGTCAAAAGTATCGGCAGGCACCAAGGTGCCCCGAATGCGTGGATAGAGCTTGTCGGCCAATTCGTTCCAAGCACGAATTTGTTCAGCATTGGGCTTGTTCACCACCAAGCCACGCTTCTTCATAGCATCAACGGCTTCTTCGACTTCTTGACGTGCTTTGGTGCGAATCTGCGCACCTGCTTTGTCACTGGCAGTGCGCACAGCGGCTTGTGCGTCAGGTGACATGTCATCCCAAGACTTATTGGTCACCACCAAAGCTCCCACGATGGGTGCCCAGTTGATTTCCAACATATTCGGAGCCATGGTGTAGACCTGACTGGCCAAAGCAAAGTAAGGCGTGGATGGCACCACATTGATCATGCCCGTTTGCACAGAAGGCAAGATGTCACTGGTCTCCAGCGGTACAGGCGTGTAGCCCATGCTCTTCATGATTTCTTGTTGATCTGCTTCACCGCCCCACGCAAAGAATTTCATTTTTTGGTAATCCTCAGGCTTGAACGCAGGTTCTTTCGAGAAGAATCGAACCCAACCAGCATCGCCCCAAGCCAACACAACGAATCCTTTGTCGAGAAATTTTTTCTCCATGGTGGGGCGCATTTTTTCACGCACGTAGTCCACCTCTTCCCATGACTTGAACAACAAAGGCATGGACTGTAGGGCCGCAATAGAGGGCTCAATTTCCCGCAAACCCACCACCGACAGCAACGCACCTTGCAACTGACCAATGCGCATGCGACGTGCCAGCTCAGTCTCGCCACCTTGGCTGCCATCTGGGTAAACGACAAACTTGGCGCTGCCTCCTTGTGCCGTGCGCCATGCCTCCCCCACCTCCATCAACTGCCGGTGGTAGAGCGAATTTTTGGGTGCCAGAGTTCCCAAACGCAATTGCTTGTCGAGCGCCGCCCACGATGAAGCTTGTTGACACAGCAAGCTCAGGCCTAAACCCATTTGCAAAAAAATTTTAATCAATGGAGACATTCAATACTTTCAGAAAAGATCATCGACCGAGGCGAGTAGCCACTGCGCGCGCTCACGCATCACTTCGTTTGGCAAGCTGCGGTGTTGTTGGCTGATGTCAAGTGCTTTACGAAGCAGCTGCTCAAACAGCTTTTTATCTTCTGCGGGTAACGCCACACCCTCAGCTTTTGCCACATAGGGGCCGGCTTCTTGGCCACCGCTGAAGTCAATCGCTTGGTCAAAATAGCGCGTCGCCTTAAGCCTTGAGCCGCCCACCTTGGCAGACTCCAAGGTGCCCATCAAACTGGCTAGCGCACCTTGACCGTATGACGGTTGAACTTGCCAAGCCAATTCAGCCAGCCGCATCGACAAGGGCAAATCGGCCACAAGATCGGGGTCGTCTTTGGACATCGAAATCAGGCCACCCAGTGATGCCGCAGCCCAATACGCCAGCGGAACTTGGGCCTGGGTAAGCCGGGGTTGTTTTTGAGGATCCGTCGCCCGTAAAGCGGTGGCAAAACCGGCATCACTGCGCGACAGTGCAGCCATGGCATGCTTGTGCGCGCGAGCATACAAACGTGCGGCACGCTCACGCATTTGGGCCGCTTCTTTTGGATTTTTAGTGTCGATTTTTTCTGCATCAAAAGCCACGAAAGCATAGGCATATTGCGTGAAGCCGGCGGACACGACCTCGGCCAACTTCAGATGTCCCGGTGTTTCTCTGAGAACCGACTCAGAAAACTTCAAGTAAAAGGCACTCGCCTCGCGTGCGAGTTGCAAATCGTCTTCACTGGACATAGGTTGACCTGCCAACGCCTGCGCAGTTTGATCCAACACAAACGGTCGCACCGCACATCCAGACAGCACGAGAAGAAGCGTCACTATGACAGATATGCGGAATGAAATAAGGACACCTTTTGGAAGAATTTTTCAAAACTATCCAAAAAAATGTAAATCTCTAATGTGAACATTCGGTGACAAGCAGTCATCAAGTTGAAACACTGGCTTGCCATGATGTGAACAAAAGGAAATCACCATGAGCGATAAAAACTTATTGGACGAAGAACAAATTCAACGCCTACGCGATGACATCTTGGACACACTGGACGAAGAGCTAGAGATGTCGATCGACGAAGACGGTGACAACAGCCATCGCGTCACTTACTTTCGAGAACTCTTGCGTTTGCAAGGTGAGTTGGTCAAGCTCCAAGACTGGGTGGTTGCCACCAAGCAAAAAGTGGTGATTTTGTTTGAAGGCCGGGATGCAGCCGGTAAGGGTGGCGTGATCAAACGCATTACCCAACGCCTCAACCCTCGCGTGTGTCGCGTGGCCGCCCTACCCGCACCTAACGACCGCGAACGCACGCAGTGGTACTTTCAACGTTATGTGGCTCATTTACCAGCAGCTGGTGAAATTGTTTTGTTTGACCGCAGCTGGTACAACCGCGCTGGTGTCGAACGCGTCATGGGTTTTTGCAATGACAATGAATACGAAGAGTTCTTCCGCACTGTTCCCGAATTTGAAAAAATGCTGGCACGCAGCGGCATCACCTTGATCAAGTATTGGTTCTCCATCACCGACGATGAGCAGCACGCACGCTTCTTAGGTCGTATTCACGACCCTCTGAAGCAATGGAAACTCAGCCCCATGGATTTAGAAAGTCGCCGCCGCTGGGAAGACTACACCGTCGCCAAAGAAACCATGATTGATCGCACACACATCCCAGAAGCACCGTGGTGGGTGGTGCAAGCGGTGGACAAAAAGAGTGCGCGCTTGAATTGCATTCACCACTTGCTAGGACATTTCAAATATCACGAAATCGAGCACCCAGAGATTGCACTACCCGCGCGTGTGCGCAATCCAGATTACATCCGTCATCCTGTACCCGACGAGATGATCGTTCCCGAAATTTATTGAAGCAAATTCATCTTTAATAATTAAAAAATTTATCCCATGAATCCAATTCATGAAAACCTACAAAAGCAAAGACGTGGGTTAAACCGAGTCATTCACGCGTTCGGTTACTCCCTGCAAGGTTTGCAAGCGGCCATGCACGAACCCGCGTTTACGCAAGAAGCGTATCTCGCTTTTATTTTGATACCGCTGTCGTTTTACATAGGAAGTAACTGGGTTGAGATTTCACTTCTTTCAGGATCGGTTATTTTTGTTTTGATCGTTGAACTCTTAAATACAGGGCTGGAATCAGCCATCGATCGTGTGGGTCCTCAATGGCATGACCTCTCTAAACGTTGCAAAGATCTAGGCAGTGCAGCCGTATTGCTGAGTATTCTGCTTTGTATGGGGATTTGGCTAACCGCCCTCTTTCTTAAGTTATCTCATTACTTCTAAAAGTACAGATCCATCATGACCTCGACAACGATTCAAGGGTGGATGTTTGTGCTACTCGCCGCCATCTCTGGCCAAAGCATTGCGGCAAGACCTTTTGTCACTGACGATGCAAGACTGACCAATGCCGAAAGCTGTCAACTCGAAAGTTGGTCTCGTTCATACAAAAATAGCAATGAGTTATGGGTTCTTCCGGCGTGCAACATCACTGGAAATTTTGAGATCACAGCGGGCATTGGGAATGCAACAAACACGGACCTGCCAGCAACAAGTGATTTCATCCTTCAAGGGAAAACCTTATTCCGAGAATTAACTACCAACAATTGGGGGTGGGGACTCGCGCTTGGCAAGGTCAATCACCCCAACGTTGCACCGGGTCCGAACTTGCTAGGCAATACCTATGCTTATATTCCCATTTCATTTTCGACGCTCAACGACAAGGTCATTTTTCACACCAATGTCGGTTGGCTCAAGGATAAAGCTACACAGACGCATCGAGCCACCTGGGGAGTTGGCGCTGAAATACAAGCTTCTCAACGCATCTTGCTGATTGCCGAATCATTTGGTGACAACCAAGTTAAACCCTATTGGCAAATGGGGGCACGCTATGCCGTCGTCCCTCAGCTTTTTCAAATCGATACAACCATCGGTCAACAATTCAACGGAACGATAGACACGCGTTGGATTTCATTTGGCATCAGGCTCACACCTGAAAGAATTTTTTAGCAGCTTTCGTCACACCCATGTCACAGAAATTTAATAAATTAGGTGACCGAGACTCGACAGCCTTTGCTATGCCATGTCACTGAAAAACTTGATCGATATGTTGAACAAACAAAAATTAGTGGATGGCATTGTCCATAGTCAACACATGCACAAGCACGACTTTGTAGAGTCCTTGCTACGAAAACAACATGATGCCGAGCTCCACAATTTCATTGCCAAACAAAGCGCCACTGAATTGGGTGGTTACCTCGATGCCTTGCCGTTAGAGGATGCAAAAAAACTATGGGCCAAGATTCCTACAGTGCGTGAAAACGATGTGCTGTGGGAAATCTCTGACGAGCGACGTGCTGACATTGCCGGCGATCGACAACCAGATTTTGAAGACAGCAAGATCAATGTTTATGAATTGGTCGAGGGACGACTACGCAATATTTCCATCACGGGCCGCAAGGACCTAGAAGGTGCCAAACCAATTTGGGTGGATTTGATCAACTCGTCCAAAGCAGAGCGCGTGTTTGTGGGTTCGCATTTCGGTGTTGAGTTGCCCGACCCCATCGAAGCAACAGACTTAGAAGTCAGTGCACGATTTCATGTCGAAGAAAACGACGACATCCATCTTCACTCCAATTTTTTATTTGACCGAGATGATCACTCTAAAAGCGTACCTGTCGCTTTTATTTTGCACGGTGGCATCTTATTTTCTTTACGCAACGAAGAGCTTTCAGTTTTTCGTCTCCAACGTCGTCGAGCGCTGACGCAACCTGGTTATGTGACCGACTGCGTTGACTTGTTGTTAGACCTGTATGGCGCTGATGTTGAGGTGTCTGCAGATTCGCTTGAAAACATTTATGCCAAACTGGGCATCGTGGGTCGACACGTCTTGAGCGAAGCCATCACCGACCAAGAAGCTGCTGGCATCTTGGCTGACATTGCGGAAGAAGAAGATCAAAACGGGCGCATTCGCAGCAATATTTTGGACACGCAACGCGCTTTGAGTTTTTTGATGCGTGGGCGGTTGCTGACGCCAGACCAAATTTCGGATTCAAAGCAAATTCTTCGCAACATTGACTCGCTCAACAGCCACACGGCGTTTTTGTTTGACAAGATCAACTTTTTGATGGATGCCACCATTGGTTTCATTAACATCAACCAGAACAAGCGGGTGAATCAACTCACCGTGTTCAGTGTGGTGTTCATGCCTATCAACATTTTGGCGGGGGTCGGCGGTATGTCTGAGTTTTCAATGATGACCGAGGGGACGCCTTGGCCTGTGGCTTATGGCGGATTCTTGATTGGCTCGGCATTCATTGGCCTGATCACCTATGTGCTTCTCAAACACTTTGAGAAAAAACGTCTTAAAAAACAACTCTGAATTTAGCGATGACTTATCACAAACACGAAACTACTGAAATCAAAGATGATGGTTTGCGTTACAGCCGCAAAAAAAATGGATCACCTTTTGAAGGCTCGGGACGCACAGGTGAGATGATGAGCTGCATCAAATGCAGCATGCACAAGCCTAGGTCAAGCGGCTCATTTCGACGATTTTTGAATGCCAACCATTTCTTTTGCGGCGATTGCCGAGCAGTTCCGACTTAGTCGTCAAGACTCCAGCGCGCAGCTGGAAAATTCAATCTAAAACAAGAGCCCTGCCCCAGCTCACTTGACATCGATAAGCTGCCGCCGTGGCGTTGCATCACATGCTTCACAATCGCCAACCCCAAACCCGTACCGCCAGACTCGCGTGAACGGCTGCGATCGACACGGTAAAAACGTTCGGTCAAGCGCGGCAAGTGTTCTGGTGCGATGCCAGGGCCTGTGTCACGTACTTCAATGCACAAACTACCGTCCATGCCACGGTCGACCGACACATGGATGTGTCCACCAGCGGGCGTGTAGCGCACCGCATTGCTGACCAAGTTAGACAAGGCGCTTTGAAGTTCGCGGACCTCTCCAAACAAGGAAGCACCTACCAATTCAGGATTTGCATGAAACACAATGACTTGAGGCTCAGCGCCATTTGAAATGGAGCGAGATAAACCTTGTGCTTCTTGCTCGCATGACTGCAACAATTGCGCCAATGGTAATACGCTGCGCATGCCAGGCATGGGGCTACCTTCTAAGCGTGACAGCGTCAACAAGTCTTCCACCAAGCCTTGCATGCGGTCGGCCTGAACCGCCATCAGCGACAAATACCGTTTTTGCTCTTGCGCATTCAACTCTAAAGTTTGTAGCGTTTCCACAAAACCCGATAGCACGGTGAGTGGTGTGCGAATCTCGTGCGACACATTGGCCACAAAGTCGCGACGCATGGCTTCTGCCTGCTCCAACATCGTCACATCGCGCGTGAGTAGCAATTGTTTGCCTTCCCCGTAACGATGACGCTGCACGGAAATACGCACAGGACGCTCTACACGGTCTTTGCGGCCGGCCATCACGATCGGCTCATTGGGTTGCTCCACGGCCATGTAGGCGGTAAAGACTGGATCGCGCAGCAAGTTGCCAATGCGTTGCATGACATCGCGCTCGGGATGAATACCCAACTGCAACGCTGCAGTTTGGTTGCACCATTCAATTTGTGCATTGGCATCCAGCATCACCACGCCATTGGGTGAAGCTTGAATGGCCGACAAGAAATCTTTCAAACGCTGCTCGCCAGCATCGATGCTGCGCTCTCGTTCACGCAGAAGTTTGCGGGCACGCTCTAAAAGTACACCCCACCAACCAGACATTTCAGGCACGATGCCCAAATCGCCATGACGCAGCCAAGAGCGCACGCGGTAACCGCGCCAAGCGTCAACCAGCATCCAAGCCACGCCCGCAATCAAAGCCCCAACCAACATATAAATGACAGGCTGAAGCTTATCTCCTATCACCGCCCATGAAAAGCCAAGAGCGGCACCAAAGGCTAAAAGAGAGAAAAACGAAAGAAAGCGACTGATCACATAGACCTTGTAAGTGCTTTAGGGTTGATGGGTGATTCTGTATCCTACGCCACGAACTGTCTCGACCATGCTACCCGCGCCACCTAAGGCCTCGCGCAAACGTTTCACATGAACATCCACCGTGCGTTCTTCAATGAACACATGGTCACCCCACACGCGGTCTAGCAGTTGACTGCGACTATGAACACGCTCAGCGTGATGCATCAAATAATTTAGCAATTTGAACTCAGTCGGGCCAAGCTTGATAGCTTGGTCATTGAAACTGACGCGATGGGTAGAGCCATCAAGCTGCAACGCGCCAATGCGCACCACATCACTAGCCTGTTCTGGGGCACGGCGGCGCAGCACCGCACGAATGCGAGCCAACAGCTCTTGTGTCGAAAAAGGCTTGGTGATGTAGTCGTCGGCACCGGCATCAAGGCCTGCGATTTTGTCAGGCTCATCGCCCCGTGCCGTGAGCATCAAAATAGGCGTGGTCTTGGTACGGGGGTCGGCGCGCCAACGACGGGCCAACTCCAATCCACTTTGCCCCGGCAGCATCCAGTCGAGCAAAATCACATCCGGCAAAACCTCATCAATGTGCTTTTGTGCAGCTACGCCATCCGACGCCAACATGGGCAACATGCCGTTATGACGCAAATTGATCGAGATGAGTTCGGCAATCGCCGACTCATCTTCAACCACCAAAACGCGTGCAATTTTCATCTTCAAAAAACTTTCAATTAACTCATCGATGATTCGACATCAGCCAATGGGGTGTGACGCACGTCTTCGCCCTTGACGATGTAGATGATGAATTCAGCAATGTTTTTGGAGTGGTCACCAATGCGCTCGATCGCTTTGGCGATGAATAGCAAATCAAGGCTGGCCGAGATGGTGCGTGGGTCTTCCATCATGTAGGTGATGAGTTTGCGCACAAAGCCATCGAATTCTTTGTCGATTTCGTTGTCTTCACGCAAGATGCTAACCGCCATGGGCACATCCAAACGGGCAAATGCATCCAAGGCTTTGCGCAGCAAACCCGAGGCCAAATCAGCCGACAAACGCAAATCACTCGATGGCAAAGAACGTGGTGCAGAGCCCTCGATGATGGACTTGACCATGCGCGCAATCTTGGCCGCTTCGTCACCCACGCGCTCAAGGTTAGCTGTAGTTTTAGACATGGCCATGAGCAAACGCAAATCGCGAGCTGTCGGTTGGCGACGGCCAATGACAGAGGCGATTTCACGGTCAATTTCCACTTCCAAGCTGTTGACTTTGTTTTCAGTCACCAGCACATCGTCAGCCGCTTCTGGACTGAATTGGGACAAAGCGTAAACCGCTTGACGAATTTGAGACTCCACCAAACCACCCAACTCCATCACATGTGAGGAGATGTTGTTGAGGTCGGTGTCGAACTGTGAGGACAGGTGTTTTTCTGGCATGGTGATCTCTCCTATTAGCCGAAGCGGCCAGTGATGTAGTCTTCTGTGGCGGTTTTGTTGGGTTTGAAGAAGATTTGTTCTGTCTCACCAAACTCAACCAACTCGCCCAAATACATGTAAGCGGTGTAGTCGCTGCAACGCGCCGCTTGCTGCATGTTGTGGGTCACGATGGCGATGGTGTAGTCGGCTTTGAGCTCGTGCACTAACTCTTCCACCTTGCCTGTTGAAATCGGATCAAGGGCTGACGTAGGTTCGTCCAACAACAACACGGAAGGTTTAACCGCCACACTGCGTGCAATGCACAGACGCTGCTGCTGGCCACCCGAGAGGGACAAACCGTTTTGACCCAGCTTGTCTTTGACTTCTGTCCAAAGCGCAGCTTTGGTCAGCGCCCATTCGACACGCTCGTCCATCTCAGTTTTGCTGAGGTTTTCATACAAACGCACGCCAAAAGCGATGTTGTCGTAAATCGTCATTGGGAACGGGGTTGGTTTTTGGAACACCATGCCAATGCGGGCGCGCAAAAGGTTCAAGTCTTGGCCTGCATCCAGAATGTTTTGACCATAGAAATTGATTTCACCTTCCGCACGCTGGCCTGGGTAAAGGCTGTACATGCGGTTCAAGGTGCGCAACAAGGTGGACTTGCCACAGCCCGATGGGCCGATGAAGGCGGTAACTTTGCGCTCCGCGATGTCCATGGTGACATTGCGAAGGCCTTGAAACTTACCGTAGAAGAAGTTCAGGTCACGAACTTCGATGGCGTTTTTGATTTCTGTTTGTATTTCAGACATTTTTAAATCCAATTGAAATTAGGAGCTGACTTTGTCGCGAAAGAAGACACGCGCTAACACATTGAGTACCAACACGGTCAAAGTGATGAGGAGCGCACCCGCCCATGCCAAACGCACCCAGTTGTCGTAAGGGCTCATGGCGAACTGGAAAATCACCACGGGTAAGTTGGCCATGGGCGCACCCATGTTGGTGCTGAAGAATTGGTTGTTCAAAGCCGTGAAAAGCAAAGGTGCTGTCTCACCGCTGATGCGGGCCACCGCGAGCAACAAACCCGTCATCACACCGCTTTTGGCGGCACGCAAGGTGATGAAGGTGGAGACTTTCCAACGTGGCGCACCCAAAGCAAAAGCGGCTTCACGCAAGCTTCCGGGAACCAAGCGCAGCATGTTTTCAGTGGTGCGCATGATCACAGGCACCGCGATGAGCGACAAAGCCAAGCTACCCGCGTAGCCCGAAAAATTACCCACAGTCGCCACGGCAATGGCGTAAACAAATAAGCCCAACACAATGGATGGCGCAGACAACATGATGTCAGTCACAAAGCGTGTCAGCTCAGCCGTTCTACTTTCGTCGCCATACTCGGTGAGATAGACTCCTGCCAAGATACCCACAGGGGTAGACACCAAAACCGTCAAGCCCACAATCATCAAGCTACCTACGATGGCGTTGCGCAAGCCACCGCCCTCCGTACCGGGTGCAGGGGTGTCACTGGTCAACAAATTGCCGTCCAAGGCTGACAAACCGTTGGCAAACAACACGTAAAGAATCCAAAGCAAAACCGCCAAACCGACAGCCATGGCGGCCATCGAAAACGCCAAGCCTAGTGAGCTGGCGATGCGACGCTTGGTATAAAGTTGATTGTTCATTTTCATAAAAACCTCTTAGTTGCCTTTGGCTTTTTCAGCGCGCATGATCATCATCTTGGCCATTGCCAAAACCACAAAGGTGATGACGAACAACAAAAATCCCAGCGCAAACAACGTGGAGAAATGTAGATCTGCGGCTTCACCAAATTCATTGGCCAGCACAGACGCAATAGAGGTACCAGGCGAAAACAAAGACGTGGGCATGCGATTGGCGTTGCCAATCACAAAGGTCACCGCCATGGTTTCACCCAAAGCACGACCGAGGCCCAGCATGATGCCACCAATCACACCCTTTTGTGTGTAGGGCAACACCACTTGGCGCACCACCTCCCAGGTGGTGCAACCCAAACCATATGCAGACTCACGCAGAATTGGCGGCGTGATTTCAAACACATCACGCATCACCGCAGCGACAAATGGCAAAACCATGAAGGCCAACACAATGCCTGCAGCCAAGATGCCCATGCCGTTGGTGGCCCCACCAAACAAGAAGCCCACCAAGGGCATACCGCCCAAGAGGCTTTGGAGCGGCACTTGCAAGTGATCGGCGAACAAAGGCGCAAATACAAACAAACCAAACATGCCGTAGATGATGGACGGCACAGCTGCCAACAACTCAATCGATGTACCCAAGGGGCGGCGCAACCACACAGGGCAGGTTTCCGTCAAAAAGACCGCTACGCCAAACGCCAAGGGCACGGCCAACAAGAGTGCAATGCCCGCACTAGCCATCGTGCCCACAATCGCAATGGCGGCACCGAACTCTGCGTTCACGATGTCCCATTCGACACGCCACAAGAAGTTAAAACCAAATTTTTGAAACGTTGGCCATGCATTAACAAACAAGGAAATGATGATGCCTGACAACGCGGCCAAGACCAACAAAGAAAAGGCTTGCGTGATGCGATGAAAGAAGAAATCTTGGGTGCGTTGCTTCTTAGCAACCGCCACCATATCAGCGCTGACCGCTTGACCAGACTCTTCTTGCATTAAATTTTGTGCGCTCATGACAGACCCTAGACTCATAAAAACACCCTACTTCTAAAAAACTAAAATTCCGTCGGCACTTACAAAAAGGCCGACGGAATTTATTAGCTCAATTCAAATTACTTTTGAATTTGTGTCCACACCTTGGCGCGAATTTGAGTCGTCAAGCTGTCTGGCAAAGCCACGTAATCGAGGTCTTGCGCCATTTTCTTGCCGTTCGTGAATGCCCAATCGAAGAACTTGACAGCTTCAGCGGCTGCAGCTTTGTCAGCGGGCTGCTTGTACATCAAGATGAACGAGGCTGTGCTGATAGGCCAGCTGTTCGCACCTTTAGCATTGACCATGGACACACCCATACCAGGCACGCTCATCCAATCAGCACCTGCGGCTGCGGCTGCAAATGTCAAATCATCGGGTGCCACATACTTGCCATCCGCGTTTTGCAACTGCATGAAAGTCATGTTGTTCTTTTTCACGTAGGCGTATTCCACGTAACCCAAAGAGCCTTTGACGCGGTTCACGTTCGCAGCAACGCCTTCATTGCCCTTGCCACCCACTGAAGAAGCCGCTGGCCACTTCACGGCAGCGCCCTTGCCCACAGTGGCAGACCAGTCTTTGCTGACCGATGTCAAGTAGTCGGTAAAGTTGAACGTGGTACCAGAACCGTCTGCGCGGTGCACCACAGTGATGGCTTGTTCTGGCAATTTTTTACCTGGGTTCAAAGCCGCGATCTTGGGATCATTCCAGTTGGCAATCTTGCCCATGAACATCTCAGCCAACACTGGACCAGTAATGCGCAATTCGCCGGGCTTGAAACCTTCCAAGTTCACGACAGGCACGGTGCCGCCGATGATGGCTGGAAACTGAACCAAGCCTTCTTTTTCAAGATCTTCACCAGACAAAGGCGCATCAGTTGCACCAAAGGTCACCGTCTTGGCTTTGATTTGACGGATACCACCAGAAGAACCAATGGATTGGTAGTTCAAGCCGTTACCGGTCGCCGCTTTGTAGCCTTCAGCCCACTTGGCGTAAATAGGGAATGGAAAGGTCGCGCCTGCGCCAGTGATGTCGGCCGCGAAGGCGGAACCCATGGCCAACGTTGCCATTGCAGCGGCAGCCACGGATTTGATAAATGTGCGTTTCGTGTTCATGTGATTCCTTCAATTGGTAAGAACAGCAACGACTTTAGCCAGCCATTGTGACGAAACTGTGACAAATATGACGGTTGCTCAATTCAACATTTCAAGTATTATTGAAACATGAAAAACCAACAAATACCTGAAGTACAAGCAGTCGAAGCCTTGGCCGCACTGGCCCAAGCCCAACGTTTGCGGGCTTTTCGTGCCTTGGTGGTGGCAGGCGCCGAGGGACTCACCCCCAGCGCCTTGGCCGCTTTGTTGCAACTCGCCCCCAGCGCTTTGTCGTTTCACCTCAAAGCTTTGAGCCATGCGGGCTTGGTCAGTGCTGAAGCCTCTGGCCGTCACTTGATTTACCGCGCTGAGTTTGCGCGCATGAACGACTTGCTTACCTACCTCACTCAAGACTGTTGCCAAGGCCAATCGTGTGCCGTGGTGCCCGAGACATCGAAAACCTGCTGCTAAATCATGGCCACTCTCAACGTTCTCTTCTTGTGCACGCACAACTCTGCACGCAGCATCTTGGCGGAAGCTTTGCTGAACCACATGGCCACGGGCGCCACTAGCATGCGGTTCAAAGCCTATTCAGCGGGCAGCAGCCCACGCGAAAACCAACAGCCCAACTCCTTGGGCCTCGAAGTATTGAAGTCCGCTGGCATTGACACCTCATACCTCAGTAGCAAAAGCTGGGACGTGTTTGCCAAGCCCGATGCGCCACACATGGACTTAGTCATCACCGTGTGTGACAACGCCGCTGGCGAGGTGTGCCCCTATTGGCCAGGCCAGCCCGCCACTGCGCACTGGGGGTATGCCGATCCGTCAGCGATTGAAGGCAGCGACGAAGACAGATTGCAAGCGTTTCGCAACACCATGTACCTGATTCAAAAGCGCTTGCAACTGTTGGTGGACTTGCCGGCCGAGAAGCTGCAAAAAGCCATGTTGCAACACACGGCCAAAGAACTCAGTCAGGACCACACATGAACTTCTTTGAACGCTATCTCACCGCTTGGGTGGCCTTGTGCATCGTCATAGGCATTGCGCTGGGGCAATGGCAACCGGCGCTGTTCCAAGCCATTGGTCAATTCGAATACGCACAGGTCAATCTCCCCGTGGGTTTGCTGATTTGGGTGATGATCATTCCAATGCTGGTGAAGGTGGACTTCGGCGCATTGCATGAAGTGCGTCAGCACCTCAAAGGCATTGGCGTGACCTTGTTTGTGAATTGGTTGGTCAAGCCGTTTTCGATGGCGCTGCTGGGCTGGTTTTTCATTCGGTGCTTGTTTGCGCCACTCTTGCCTTCTGACCAAATTGACAGCTACATCGCAGGCCTGATTTTGTTGGCTGCTGCCCCCTGCACGGCCATGGTGTTTGTGTGGAGCCGCCTCACCAACGGCCACCCCTTGTTCACCCTGTCGCAAGTGGCCTTAAACGACGCCATCATGGTGGTGGCGTTTGCGCCACTGGTGGCGTTCTTGCTGGGGCTGTCAGCCATCATCGTGCCCTGGGACACGCTCATCACCTCTGTGGTGTTGTACATCGTCATTCCGGTGGTGTTGGCGCAGTTGTGGCGCAAAGCGCTGTTGGCACAAGGCTCCGAAAAGTTTGACACGGTGATGGCAAACATTGGCCCCTGGTCCATCGCGGCCTTGCTCGCCACACTCGTGTTGCTGTTCGCATTTCAAGGTGAGGCGATTTTGAAGCAGCCCTTGGTCATCGCGTTGCTGGCCGTACCCATCCTCATCCAAGTGTTGTTCAACTCGGCCTTGGCTTACTTTCTCAACCGTGCCTTGGGTGAGGCACACAACGTGGCCTGCCCTTCGGCGCTCATTGGTGCTTCTAACTTCTTTGAGCTAGCCGTGGCTGCCGCCATCAGCTTGTTTGGTTTTGAGTCCGGCGCTGCATTGGCCACGGTGGTGGGCGTTCTGATTGAGGTGCCTGTCATGTTGCTGGTGGTGCATGTGGTGAATCGCAGCAAAGGGTGGTACGAGCGGATGCCTTGAATGCCCCCCGCAGCCCCAAGGTCGGTCTGAATTTCTAGAATGTGCCATGCGTTTTTTTTTGAATATTCTGGGTTTTCAAACCGCTTGGTGGACATGCATCGCAGGGGTTGGGCACGGCTTTGAAATACCAGCCTTGCTGTATGGCTTGTTGCTAGCGGGGCTGCACCTGCGCTTTGCCCACCAGCCTCGCCAAGAAGCCAAGCTGGCAGTGTTCGCTTTGATCGTCGGCATAGCAGCAGACACACTGCTGCAAATGGCATCGGTCATTGGTTTTTACGGCTGGGCCCTTGGCCCCTTGAGCCCGTTTTGGCTGTGGCTGCTGTGGGCTTTGTTTGCCATGACCTTGAACACTTCTTTGGCGTTTTTACAAAACCACACCCTCTGGCTGTCAGTGGCCGCGGGGCTGGTGTTTGGCCCGCTCACCTACTATGCTGGTGCACAACTAGGCGCCGCGTCATTTGACAACACCGCTGTTCACTTAGGCGCTTTGGCCATCACTTGGGGCCTTGCACTTCCCGTTTTGGTCTACGTGGCCAAGCACTTTTTCACACCACCCAAAGGTATTTCATGATCAACCGTCGCACGCTTTTACTCAGTGGTATGACCACCACCGCCCTCGCCGGCCTCAGTGGCTGCGCTAGCCCCACAGTCGACGATTACGCCAGTCAAAAACCGGTGCTCGATTTACGCACCTACTTCAATGGCATGGTGGATGCGTGGGGCATCTTCACCGACCGCAACGGCAAAGTGGTCAAGCGTTTCACCGTCGAGATGAAATGCCAATGGCACAACGACCAAGGCATCTTAGACGAGGACTTTGTCTACTCGGACGGCACCAAAGAAAAACGCATTTGGAAACTCACAGACAAAGGCAATGGCGCTTATGTGGGCACCGCTGGCGATGTGGTGGGCGTGGCCGAAGGCCAAACCAAAGGCAATGCCTTCAACTGGCGCTACACACTGGCCCTGTCCGTGGACGGCACGGTGCTGAATGTAAAAATGGACGACTGGATGTATTTGATGAACGACCGCGTCATGCTCAACAAAGCACGCATGACCAAACTGGGCATCCACTTGGGCGATGTGACGCTGTCCTTCACGAAGCGGGCTTGACACCATGGGCTTTCAAAAAATTTTGCACCGTGTAGTGGCTAAGTCAATGACTTGCTTCAAGGATTGTTTGAAGGCTAGCGTCTTGGCAGGCATCATGGCATCCACGATCTCCTACACCACCGCTCAGGCCAGCGAGCTGTCAGACCAACTGCAATCCCCCGAGTATGTTTTGCTGATGCGCCACACGCTTGCCCCCGGAATTGGTGACCCAGCCAACTACACCTTGGATGACTGCAAAACCCAACGCAATCTCAGCGACGAAGGTCGCAAACAAGCGGTGGCGGTCGGCAACTGGCTCAAAAAACAAGGCGTACAAACCGCCAACGTGCACACCAGTGCCTGGTGCCGATGCAAAGACACGGCTGAATTATTGAGGTTGGGGCCCGCGACGGTTGAGCCTGCGCTGGCTTCATTTTTTGATGACATGGCACAAGCCAAAGCCCAAAACCAAAAGCTGGAGAAATTCATTGCCACCCAACTCAAAAACAAAGGCAAACAAGCGCTAATTTTGGTGACCCACCATGTGAATATTTACGAGTTCATGGGCGAGAACATCGCCTCGGGAGACATGGTGGTGGCCAAGGTCAACTCAAATGGCAAGATGGTTGCCTACAAGCTGATACCGAGGCCAAACTGAATCCGCCGAAGGTTTGGACACCGCAGCTTGACAGAAGCTGATGTCGCTAGGGTCCACATAGCGCGGCAGGAAGTAGCCGCAGCGCTTGATGTTGCGAACGGGGAGCAGATCGTGGCTGATTTTTTTCCGGAGCCGATGGATATAAACCTCAGCGGCGGTGGTGTTCAAGGTCACATTGTCCGGCGCGATGGCTTGAATCAAGCGCTCTTTGGGAATGATTTGTCCTACCCGCTTGAGCAAAATGTCTAACACCTGCGCCTCGCGAGGTGTTAAATCTATGGCTACACCCGCGACGCACGCTTGCCGCGTCATGTGGTTGAAACTCAGCATCCCGTAATGACACACTGACACCGTCATGCCTTGTCGACGTCGCGTCAAAGCGCGAACCACAGCGCAAAAAATCGCCTCATCTGCGGATATCGCAAGACAGCGGTCAAAGCCAGCGTCTAGCAAATCGGGAGCGAAAGCCATGTGTTGATCCGGGACAAGCGCGAGGCTTGCCACACGCTGCGCTGCACATTTTTCAGGCATAAAGGTGCTGGTCAAGTTCAATACCACGGGGGTGAGGTGGGCGACCATCAGGTCAAAGTGGCGCGAACGCCAAAGCGTTGCATCGTTCGACAACACGTCGTAGCGCGCCACCCTCACCCCCATGCCCTCAAGTGTGTGGCGCAGCTGACCCGCCAGCACGTCGTCTTGCACAAAGAGCGCAACATCAAGCATGGCTTGAACTTGCCTGCACACGCTGGCGTGCAATGGCGGACACCCCTTGTTGGTTGAGCATCCACTGCACGGGCTCGGCCGACAGCTGCACCGCCAAGCGCGTGGCTTGTTTTTGCACAACACATGCAGCCGATTGGCCCAACAGCGCCAGCACCCACGGTGGCATGACATCAAAGGCGCATTTCAACATCAGCGCCATCCAAGGTTTGTCCCACACGTCCACAGGGTAGGCCTGAATGACTTGCAAAATCTCTTGCGCCCGCGCATCAAAGCGCAGCACATCGGCGAAGCCCAACAACTCGGCCTGCGCGGTGTCATAGGTCAATGGCAAATCAACCGCGCCCAACAAGTGCCCGACGCGGGCCATTTCTGCAATGTATTGATCGCAGGCTTGTGGCGACAACGGTTGTTTGGCCAGGTGTTGGTAAGCCGCCAAAAACGAAGTGACCTCGACCAAATGCACCCAGCGAATCAACTCGGGCTCATTGGCTACATAGGGGCGGCCTTGCAGGTCGTTGCCACAGATGTTGGCGTGGATGGTGTTGACGCGGCGAATGGTATTGAGCGCCAAGGCTTCGCTGCCGTAGGTGGTGGCGGCCACAAAATAAGCCGTACGCCCCAGACGCTCTTTGAGCTTGTGACGAAAGTCCGAGTGGTCCCACACCGCTGCCAAGGCGCGCGGATGCAAAGACTGCACGATGAGCGACGACAACCCCCCCACCATCATGGCGGTGAAGTTGGCATGCACCTGCCATGCCACAGAGTCAGGGCCAAACAAACCAGCGTCACCCTGAGGTGTGGCGAAGTCGGCTAGCGTAGCCGTCGAGCCTGTGATGGCACGCACACGTTCACCGAGGGCATTGAGCGCCAAGGTTTTGAGTGCGTGAGCGAGAGACATGGTGAGGAGATGTTGGCGGCTCAAGCCTTGTGAGCCGCTGAGGCGCTTGTGGCTGCTGGCGGCAGTTGAACTTGCGACGCTGTGGCGTTCACAGCAATAACAACCTCTGAATTTGGGAAACACATTTTTTCGCCATCCCAGCGCTGGCCACACCAACACAAGCCGTCACCATTGATGATGCAGGTTCCAGTGCCACAGCACCTTGGGTCTTCGCTCATAAAGGTCTTTCAGCGTTTAACAGTTGGCGCGACGGTGGTCGGCTATGGCGTGGTCATCAAACTTCATGTCAGGGCTTCGCAGCGCTCGGTGCTTAGTGGTCCGACCCTTCATGCGCATGCGCCAGAGCCGAAATGAGCTGGGATTGAGCTCGGCACGCATGAGGCGAATCACCTCGGATTCGCTCAAGCCCATGCGCTCGTAAATGGTTTCAAAGGTGGTGCGGTCTTCCCATGCCATCTGAATCACGGCAGACACATCACCGAGGCTCAAGTTGGCAAGACGTTGGCTAGAGCTGAGTTGCATAATTTGCGTGGCCGTGTGAATGGAAATCTTCAGGCCATCATGATGGAGAGCTGAAACACCGAGTTGGGTGCCTTGGGCATGAGAGGTGCCACCAAGGGTTTGAACTTGAAGCGCCCCATGGTTTGCACAAACGAGCGTGCTTCTTCGTCACGCGACTCGTCCACAAAATCGGCCAATGTGAAGTTGCTGAGTGTGGCTTTGACGATTTGCTCTAAGCCGATTTCATAACTGGCTAGCGTTGATTGGTCTTCAAGCAAGTCGTCTGTCGCCTCGGCTGGCACAGAAGACGCTACGTCCAAGGTGCTTTCGAATACCGAGGCGATATCCCAAATGGAAATCAGCGAGGTGTCGCCCAAAATCATGTAGCCGCCGCCAGGCCCTTTCATGGCGCCCACAATGTTGTGCGCTTTGAGTGGCTTGAGAATGTTCTCGAGGTAGGAGATCGACAAATCGAGTCTGGGCGACAACTCGGTGGTGGTGACATAGCCTGCGCGCCGTTGGCCCGCTAAGTACACACAAACCTCAATGGCGTTGATGGTTTTTTTTGAAATCATGATTCAAACTCCTATTGCATAGAATTTTCACGCATTAATCTACTCAAAAGATAATTTATTTTGTAAATTCGAATTTATCGACACATAATCTACTCAACACCTACTCAATAAATCGAATTTTGAATACCAGCACCCTTCCCTCAAGCGCCCTGTACCGCATTGGTGCGGTATCTAAAACCACGGGTATCCCCGTATCCACCTTGCGCATTTGGGAAACCCGCTATGGCGCGTTTAGCCCCGTCAAGACCGAAGGCAAGCAACGCTTGTTTGCCGAACAGGATGTGTCCAAGGCGCTGTTGCTCAAACAGTTGTCGCAAAACGGCCATGGCATCAGCACCATTGCCAACCTCGACCTGGGGGAACTGCGCCGCATGAGCAACCTGGCGCACAACACGCCCCAAAGCTTGGCAGCACAGGGCCAGCCCGTATCGCTGGCGGTGGTGAGCCTGAGCATGGCCAATCGCATTGAGTCCAAAAAATTTGTAGCGGGTCTGAAGCAAAACCAAATCAAAGTCACCGACGTGTTGATGGACTTAGCCACAGCAGCTAACGCCGAATTGGCACAACAACCGCAGGTCTTGCTGGTCAAGGTCAACACCTTGCAAACTGCAGTGCACAGTGACATCAAAGCCTTGGTTGACAAACACAAATTCGCGCAAACCATCGTGATTTACAACTTTGCCCCTGAGTCCGTGGTGCAAGCTATGAGGTTTTCAGGCCTTATCGTACGGCGCGAACCCATCTCGGACATCGAACTGGCCGAGTTGCTGCAATCGGTGCTGTTTGTCGACCCTACGCGTGCACAAGAGTTTGGGACGACGGGATCGGTCATTGCGGCTCGCAAGTATTCTGATACCACCCTCAGCCGCGTGGCGGGCATTTCAACCAATGTGCTGTGCGAGTGCCCGCGCCATGTGGCCGAGCTGATTGCCCAACTCGCCAGTTTTGAGGAATACAGCCAAGAGTGTTTGAACCGCAATGCAGAAGACGCTCACTTGCACGCCTATCTGCGGTCAATTTCAGGCTCTGCACGTTCACTTTTTGAAAACGCTTTAGAGAAAATTGCGGCGCATGAGGGAATTGATCTGCGCGAAAGCGCAACCTAAGCCGTCCGCAATGCCTTCAACCATAGATGATCAATGTCACTGAGTTTGGCTTTGTCAAACTCATCCGTGTGCTCCCAATAACGTCCCGACGCCACCATGTAGCCCAAGTCATGCTCGGCCTGCAAGGCGCGTGCAACTGCTGCTGGGTCGATTAACGCGCGTTGCGCTTGCATCAGCTGTTGACACAAGTCAGGCGTTGTCAAATCACGCCTCGCCACACGCGGAAACAACAAACGCGATTCAGGCAACTCAGACAAATTCACCACCACACAGTCATTCGCCAGTGCCAACGCCATAAAACGCGCCGACTTGGCCTCGAGCGACTGCAAGGTCACATCCACCCGCAAGGGGTCTGGCGTACCTTGGCCATAAAAGTGACTGCTTTCGCCCAAGCCTGCCCCGTAAACCATGTCACATCCGAAGAACGCCATTAGGTCGGGCTTCAAAGCGCCCAAGGCCCAATACCCTGCGGTGAACGCCATGGTGCCGCCCGCATATACAAAACCGCCAAAGCTGTTTTGCTGCGGCACAAATTCGGCAGCAGCAATCCGTTGTTGCGAAGGCTTCAAAGGCGTGGGCGGCAAACGCTCAGGCGCAAAGTCTTCGGGGTACACCAAATAGTCCCAGTCAGGTGTAATTTGCCATGCGTTGTTGATGGCCACGCGCTGAGCAAAGAGCGACAGGTCCCAATCTTTGGCCTGCACGGCGTCAGGTGCACTGCCAATGAGCAACACCATTTTTAAATCCTCTGCCACGCGATGTCCGTTTCTTGAGCGCTCTTAAAACAGCAGCGATCCTAGAGCCTTGCGATAGCCATTGCCAACCAAAGGTTGGAATGCATTTCTAAAATCATGACGATGACACAACACACCGCTACCTTAGGCGTAATTTACTGGTTCAGAAAAGACCTGCGCCTGCACGACAACTTGGCCTTGCAACAATCATGAACACCCAAGCACGCAACGTTTTGGGCACTGCCCTGGTGCCCTGCTCTTACGACCCGCTCACGGGCTACTACCGCGACGGTTGTTGCCACACCGACGCACACGACCAAGGCAGCCATGTGGTCTGCGCCAAAGTCACACAAGCGTTTTTAGATTTCTCGCTGCAACAGGGCAACGACCTGATCACACCGCGCCCTGAACACCGCTTTGCGGGCCTCAAAGCCAGCGACCGTTGGTGCCTGTGTGCCCGCCGCTGGCAAGAAGCCTTTGAGGCTGGCGTGGCCCCGCCTGTGGTGCTGGAATGCACGCACGCCAAAGCCCTTGAATTTGTCACGCTGGAGCAATTGCAATCATGCGCTTAAACACACACGCCCTGCTCGCTGTGCTGGTCGGATTTTTAGGAATGGAGTCGGCCATGGCGATTGAAGAACCACGTTACGAAGTGCGCATGTCGCAAGCCCCCTTTGAGCTGCGCCAGTACGCGCCCATCTTGATTGCCCAAACCCTCGTCGAGGGCGACATGGATGCAGCATCCAACAAGGGCTTTCGCTTGATTGCCGATTACATTTTTGGCAACAACATCGCTGCTACTTCAGAACCAGGCTCTGATCCGAACGCCAAACAAGCCGCCAAGATTGCCATGACCGCCCCAGTGACCGTGCAGCCCCAGTCTTCGAAAATTGCGATGACAGCGCCCGTCACCCTTGAGCCGCAAACAGCGAGCGTGGCCGGTGCTCAAGCATGGCGCGTTCACTTTGTGATGCCCAGCCAATACACCCTGGCCAATATCCCAAAGCCCAACAACAGCGCCGTGACCTTGCACGAATTGCCGAGCAAATACATGGTGGTGCAGCGTTACTCGGGCTTCAACACTGTGGCGCGGGTGCAAGAAAAAACCGACGAGACCTTGGCTTGGGCCAAGCAACAGTCTTTGAAAGTGGTGGGCACACCCCAGCTTTCGCGCTATGACCCGCCTTGGACGCTGCCCATGTTCAGGCGCAACGAAATCATGGTGGAGGTGGCTGCCCCATGAACACGCAACTTCCAGCTTCACAACAAGCTTGCATCGAACTGCGCGATCTGCGCCTGAACACCAACATTGGCACCTACGGCCCGCACGATGTGGTGCCCGATGCCCACATGCTTGACCTCACGCTGTGGCTGTCGCCTACGCGAGTGTTGATCGCGCAAGACGGCATGTCCCATGTGTTTGACTACGACCCCTTGGTAGCCGAGATCGACCGCCTCGCCGCCGATGGCCACTACGAAACGCAAGAGCACCTCATCACGCGCATCGTCCATGCCTGCGCGGCCTACCGCGAAATAGAGGCAGTGGACGTTGGCTTGTGCAAGTCACCTGTGCGCCAAGGCTCGGGCTTGCTGGGCGTGCGCGTGTCGGTAGATGCCCACACGCTCAACACCCTGCGCCACATTGAATCTACAGACGTGCAAGAGGCGATGACTGCCCTATCGGGGTGGACGCTAAACACGCGTCCACAGCACCACACGTCCTGCCTGTCCAAAAGTTGGACGCTGCCCAGCTTCGAGGCGGCGGTGGCACGGTTCAACCAAATCACCCAACTCGCCCAAACCCAAGACCACCACCCCGAGGTGCTGTCGAGCTACACACAGTTGCAGGTGCGCATTTGGACCCATGATGCGGCAGGCCTGACACACAAAGATTTCACCCTTGCCCAAGCCATCGACCAACTGAGCACCGCCCCATGAAGTACCTCAAAAAACTCGACGGCTTTCAACGCTCACCCGCAGGTCTAGAGTGGCAAATTTGGAAAAAGTTGCACGTCATATTGGCCGTGGGCACAGCCCTACCGCTGCTAGCCAGTGCGGGCGCGTATGCGCTGGACGGGCTGGATGAGTTGGGGTTCGGTGCGCAAAACGCACGCGCAGTGGAGCAGTTTTTCTATGTGATGTTGGGCGTGGTCATGCTGCACTGGACGCTGGTGCTGACACTGGCCATTGGCTGCGTGATTGTGATGTTGATGAAGGGGCCTGCTTACGTGGCCGACGCCTACGAGATGGAGGAGCTGCCCCTTGGCTCAGAAAAACACATTCAAAGGTAACAAGCAAAGCCTACCCAGCAAGCCCTGCAAAACCTGCGGACGTGACATGACGTGGCGCAAGGCGTGGGCGAAGAACTGGGAGCAGGTGCTTTACTGCGCTGACGCTTGCCGTAAAAACAAAACGCCCACGCCTCCATGAGTTACGAGCTGGTTTGGTTCAAGCGAGACCTGCGCTGGCAAGACCACG
>CANFZT010000002.1 GCA_947451565.1 Comamonadaceae bacterium
ATTGGCAAACAACCTGTTTGTCGCGCCGATGGCTGGCGTGACCGACCGCCCGTTTCGCATGTTGTGCAAACAGTTGGGCGCGGGCTATGCAGTGAGCGAGATGGTCACCTCGCGCAAAGACTTGTGGACCAGCCTCAAAACCTCGCGCCGTGCTGACCACACGGGCGAGAGCGGCCCCATCGCCGTGCAAATTGCCGGCACCGATGCAGCCATGATGGCCGAGGCGGCGGCTTATAACATTGAGCGCGGCGCGCAAATCATCGACATCAACATGGGTTGCCCCGCCAAAAAGGTGTGTAACAAATGGGCGGGCTCAGCGTTGATGCAAGATGAGCCCTTGGCCATGTCCATCGTGCAAGCCGTGGTCGATGCCGCGCAGCCCTACAACGTGCCCGTGACCTTGAAGATGCGCACCGGCTGGTGCGACGCACACAAAAACGCCGTGGCCTTGGCCCGCGCCGCAGAGGCCGCAGGCGTGCAAATGATCACCGTGCACGGCCGCACCCGCGAGCAGGGCTACAAAGGCTTTGCTGAGTACGACACCATCACGGCCGTCAAGCAAGCGGTGCGCGTGCCCGTAGTGGCCAATGGCGACATTGATTCTCCTGAGAAAGCCCAAGCAGTTTTAAAGCTCACGGGTGCGGATGCGCTGATGATTGGCCGCGCCGCGCAAGGCCGCCCTTGGATCTTCCGCGAGATTGCGCACTACTTAGCCACGGGCGAGCATTTAGCCCAGCCTTTGGTACAAGAGGTGAGCCGTTTGTTGCTGGCGCACCTCGACGAGCACTACGCCCTGTATGGTGAGCGCACCGGCGTGCGCAGCGCCCGCAAACACATTGCTTGGTACATCCGCAGCTTGCCCGGTGGCGAGGCGTTTCGCCAACACATGAACACTCTAGAAGACAGCGCGTCGCAACACCGCGCCGTGGCTGCCTTCTTCGATGACTTGGCCGAGCGTCACGGGCGCCTGCCCGACCCTGTTTTATTAGAAGAACCGTTGGCTTTGCATGAGTAAAAAACACATTGAAGAGGTGGTACGTGCCAGCCTCGAAACCTATTTCCGCGACCTCAAAGGCACTGAGCCCGACAACATGCACGACATGATGGTGCGCGTGGTGGAAAAGCCGCTGCTCGAAGTGGTGATGCAGCAGGCCGACCACAACCAATCCCGCGCGGCCGAATGGCTGGGGCTGAACCGCAATACTTTGCGCAAAAAATTGCTCGATCACAAACTCATCAAATAAGTCTCTTTAAAAGTACCTCATGAAAGCACTCATCTCCGTCTCTGACAAAACCGGCATCGTCGAACTCGCGCGTGATTTGCACGCCTTGGGTGTGGGCCTGATCTCCACCGGCGGCACCGCCAAGCTCTTGGCCGAACAAGGCTTGCCCGTGACTGAAGTGGCCGAAGTCACCGGCTTCCCCGAAATGCTCGATGGCCGTGTGAAAACCTTGCACCCCAAAGTGCACGGCGGCTTGCTGGCGCGCCGTGACACGCCCGAGCACATGGCTGCTTTGAAGGCGCACCACATCGACACGATCGACTTGCTCATCGTCAACCTCTACCCGTTTGAAGCCACCGTGGCCAAGCCCGGTTGTACGCTGGCTGACGCGATCGAGAACATTGACATCGGCGGCCCCGCCATGGTGCGCTCTGCCGCCAAGAACTGGAAAGACGTGGGCATCGTCACCGACGCCAGCCAATATGCGGACGTGATTGCCGAACTCAGGGCATCAAAGGCTCAAGGTCAATGCAAGCTGTCTGACAAACTGCGCTTTGCCTTGTCGGTGGCTGCGTTCAACCGCATCAGCCAATACGACGGCGCAATCAGCAACTACCTCTCCAGCGTGAACTTTGACGCTGAAAAACTCAGCGAAACCTATGTGCCCGAACGCGCCCAGTTCAGCGGCCAGTTCAACGAGCAATACGTGAAGGTGCAAGACTTGCGCTACGGCGAAAACAGCCACCAACAAGCCGCTTGGTACCGCGACCTCGCACCTGCTGCGGGCTCGCTCGCCACCGGCGTGCAGTTGCAAGGCAAAGAACTCAGCTACAACAACATCGCCGATGCCGATGCGGCGTGGGAGTGCGTCAAGAGCTTCGAGACTTCCGCGTGCGTCATCGTCAAACACGCCAACCCCTGCGGCGTGGCCGTGGGTGCCAATCCGCTCGAGGCCTACAGCAAGGCTTTCCAAACTGACCCCACCAGTGCGTTCGGCGGCATCATCGCTTTCAACCGCCCCGTGGACAAAACCGCGGCCGAGGCCGTGAGCAAGCAATTCGTCGAAGTGTTGATGGCGCCCGACTTCAGCGCCGAAGCGCTGGAAGTGTTCAAGAGCAAAGTGAATGTGCGCTTGATGAAAATCGCGCTGCCTGCCCACTACGGCAACGTGCGCAACGCACTCGAAACCAAGCGCGTGGGCTCGGGCCTGTTGCTGCAAAGCGCCGACAACCATGAGCTGGCTTTGGCTGACTTGAAGATCGTCACCGTCAAACAACCCACACCTGAAGAGTTGCACGACCTGCTGTTCGCTTGGAAAGTGGCTAAATTTGTCAAATCCAATGCCATCGTGTTCTGCAAAAACGGCATGACCATGGGCGTGGGCGCAGGCCAAATGAGCCGCCTCGATTCAGCTCGCATCGCCAGCATCAAGGCCGAAGCCGCCAAGCTCAGCCTGCAACACACCGTGGTGGCGAGCGACGCCTTCTTCCCGTTCCGCGACGGCCTCGACGTGGTGGTGGATGCAGGCGCGACCTGTGTGGCCCAGCCCGGTGGCTCCATGCGCGACCAAGAAGTGATCGACGCCGCCAACGAGCGTGGCGTGGCGATGGTGTTCACGGGTGTACGTCACTTCCGTCATTGACCTTCATAGGTAGCATTGGCATAATCTGCCAATGCTACCAATCCAAGGATGTTGCCATGCCCACCCGCAATGTTGTGCTCACAGACCATCAGGCCACTTTGGTGGAAGAGTTAGTGACCAGCGGTCGCTACCAAAACGCCAGCGAAGTGCTACGTGAAGGGCTTCGACTCGTGGAGCAGCGCGAAGCCGAGGATGCTTATCGCCTAGAAGCGCTGCGCACTGCTGTACAGACCGGCATCGCGGATATTGAAGCAGGGCGGTTCAAGACTTTTGATTCCAAAGAATCATTGCGTTTGCACCTTCAATCCGTGACGGCCAAAGCGACGGCTGTTGCATGAGCGCAGTTTGGCGTGTGCGTCTGTCAGAGCAAGCCGAACAAGACCTGCTCAGCATCACGTTTTGGACGGTCGAAAACTTTGGCGCACACCAGGCCGTGGCTTATGCCCAAACCCTATCGCTCGCAATTGAAGCTTTGCACGATGGCCCTGAAATTTTTGGGGCCAGCGTGCGTGAAGATATTGGTCTAGGTATTCGAAGCTTGCATGTGGCGAGGCAAGGCAGAAAAGGCCGTCATTTTGTGGTGTTCAGGACGGCGCCAGAGCAGACAATAGACGTTCTGCGTTTGCTACATGACAGCATGGATTTGGCGAGACACTTACTTTTGGCCAATGACCCAAAACATTGATGCGCCGCACAGTGCTCACCCTTCCAACCAGGACAAAAATCGTTTGAACTTTTCTGATTTAGGCCTCGCCCCCGCGCTGCAAAATGCCTTGGCCGACATGAGTTTTGCCCGCCCCACGCCCGTTCAACGAGAGGCGATTCCCCATGTGCTGCAAGGCCGCGATGTGCTGGCCCAAGCCCAAACCGGCTCTGGCAAAACGTTGGCTTATGTGTTGCCCCTGTTACAGCAACTCATGGCCACCGCCGCCTTGCGTGATGCCGTCGCCGATTCAGCGCACGTCAAAACCAAGCGTATCACCCAAGTGCTGGTGCTCGTGCCTACGCGCGAACTCGCCACACAAGTGAGCGACGTGCTGCGCGACTTGGCGCGACCCCTCACGCAGTCCATCAAGGTGGGTACCGTATTTGGTGGTGTGTCTATCAACCCGCAAATGATGAGCCTGCGTAGCGGTGCCGATGTGGTGGTGGCCACGCCCGGCCGCCTGCTCGACATCGTGGACCACAACGCCTTGAACTTGGGCCAAGTGCAGCACCTCGTGTTGGACGAAGCCGATCGCTTGTTGGATCTCGGTTTTGCAGAAGAGTTGCAACGTGTGCTGGCGCTGCTGCCTGCCCAGCGGCAAAACCTGTTGTTCAGCGCTACCTTTGAGCCAGCGGTGCAAACCTTGGCTGAGGCGCTGTTGCGCGATCCTGCGCGCATCACCATCGCCAACACTGAGGCGCACGCGCCCGACATCGCGCAACGAGCCATTCAGGTGGACGAAAAAAGCCGCACCGCTTTGTTACGTCACCTGATCAAAACCTATGCGTGGAAGCGTGTGCTGGTCTTCGTCGCTACGCGCTACGCGTGTGAGCATGTGGCTAACAAGCTCTACAAAGCGGGTGTGTTTGCCACTGCGTTTCATGGAGAGATGAGCCAAGGCGCACGCCAAGATGTGCTCGCCGAGTTCAAAGAAGAACGCTGGGAAGTGGTGGTCACCACCGACCTCGCGGCACGCGGCATTGATATTGCACAGCTACCCGTGGTCGTGAACTACGACTTGCCACGATCAGCCACCGACTACACCCATCGCATTGGCCGTACAGGTCGTGCAGGCGCGCATGGTGAGGCTGTGAGTTTTGTCACTGCTGCCACGCTGGCACATTGGCAGCTGATTCAAAAACGCGTTCAGGTGCAGCTGCCACTTGAAGTGCTCGAAGGCTTCGAGCCCACCGAAGTGCCTCCGCCAGCATCACCCTTGAACGACGGCACGGGCGGTATCAAAGGCAAACGCCCGAGCAAGAAAGACAAATTGCGGGCCGCGGCTGCAGCAACGCAAGCCTCGCAGCGAGAGCCATCAAGCGAAGAGGCTTTTAAGCGCTGAGCGCTTGCACATCCACGCAGGCATCCATCAACGATCAATCGTTGTTGTCGTCATCCAAGCCGTCAAAGGCGTGGCGTTCTTGGTGCTCGTGCGCTTCGCCCGCAGGGCGCTTGGTGCGCACGCCGGGCTTGGCCAATAGTTCGACGTAAAACTGCGTGGCTTGGTTGGCTACGGCGTTGTCGATGCAGGTGATGACGTTGGCCAAGTGCACCACGTCGGCGGTGTCTTCGGTCAAGCCAAATTTGCAATCAAAGTCCCAAAAGTCGGCGCCTTCGGGCAAGTCGCGGCGACGTTCGCGTTTGAGGTATTTGCGAATCTCGTGTTTGATGGCTTCGAGCAAACGGTCTGGGTGTTTGCCTTCAACTTGGAGTTGGAATGTTTTTTTCATGTGGGTCCTTGTGGGGAAATGCGCCCGAGAGGACGAGAAGAGAAAGCGCCTGACGGCGCGATGGATAAGAGTTTCGCTTGGCGGTTTACAACTGCGCGAACACGTCCGCGGCCACAGCCACCGTTTGTGCAATGTCGGCGTCGGTGTGTGCGGCACTCACAAAGCCAGCTTCGTACAAGGCGGGCGCAATGTACACGCCGCGGTCGAGCAAGCCGTGAAAGAGCTTGTTGAATTTGGGGCTGTCACTGGTCATGACCTTGGCGTAGTTTTGTGGCAACTCGGGCAATAAGAAAAAGCCAAACATGCCGCCTTGGCAATCGGCGCTGAACGGCACGCCTGCTTTCTCGGCGGCACCTTTAAGGCCATCGACCAAGCTTTGTGTGCGCGCACCCAGTGCATCAAAGAAGCCGGGCTTGGCAATTTCGCGCAAGGTGGCCAAGCCGCACGCGGTGGCCACGGGGTTGCCACTCAAGGTACCAGCTTGGTACACCGGACCTGTGGGGGCCAACTGCTGCATGATGGCGCGTGGGCCACCAAACGCAGCCAGTGGCATGCCGCCACCAATGACTTTGCCCAGCACGGTGACATCGGGCTGGAAGCCGGGGATGAGCTTGGCATACACGCTTTGGGCGCTGCCCAAGGCGACACGGAAACCCGTCATCACCTCATCAAACACAAACAGCGCGCCGTGCTCGGTGCACAACTCGCGGCAACGTTTCATGAACGGCACGCTGGCACGCACAAAGTTCATATTCCCAGCAATGGGCTCGATCATCACGCAGGCGAGTTCTTTGCCGTGCAGTGCAAAAGCTTCTTCGAGTTGTGCGATGTTGTTGTACTCCAGCACCAGTGTGTCGCGCACTACCTCAGGCGGCACGCCCGCACTAGTGGGGTTGCCAAAGGTGGCGAGGCCCGAGCCTGCTTTGACCAGCAAGGCATCGCAGTGGCCGTGGTAGCAACCTTCAAATTTGATGAACTTGTTGCGGCCTGTGGCACCGCGTGCCAAGCGCAAGGCGCTCATACCCGCTTCGGTACCGGAGCTGACCAAGCGCACCATCTCCATCGAGGGTACATGCTTCAAGATTTCTTCTGCCAGTTCAATCTCGCGCTCGGTCGGTGCGCCAAACGAGAAGCCGTCGAGGGCCGCTTTTTGAACCGCTTCGAGCACCACAGGGTTGCCGTGGCCCAAGATCATGGGGCCCCAAGAGCCGATGTAGTCGATGTACTTTTGGCCGTTGGCATCCCAAAAGTAAGCGCCTTGGGCGCGTTGTACAAAACGTGGTGTGCCACCCACGGCGCGAAACGCGCGCACGGGCGAGTTCACACCACCGGGGATGACTTTGGCGGCGCGGTCAAACAGGGTTTGGTTCAAGTCGGTCATGGTGTCTTTGCTTCAATGCTTGGTTTCGTGGCGTGGTAGCGAGAAGTCTTCCGCAGTAGCGGGTAAGCCATCGCTGTCTTCGCTTTCTTCGTCTTCTGCCTCTGCCCAAAATAGGCGGTCAGGCAGGATATGGCCCATACCAGGTCGAAAGCCGCTGTTGAGGCTTTGGTCAAGGTAGTTCAGCGCTTCGCGTGTGGCCAACTCTAGGTCAGTGCCTGCTGCCAACACGGCAGCGAGCGCGATGCTGAGGGTGTCACCTGCGCCTGCGAACACGACATCAAAGCGCTCAAAGCGTTCGCTCACCATCACAGTGTGTGCGGTGGCCAAGGCGTTTTCGACGTGTTGATCGGGGTGGTTGATGCCTGTCACCAAAACATAAGGCACGCCCACTTCGGCTGCGGCGCGTGCAATGTCGCGGGGGCTGGGGCTTTTTTCGCTGCTCCAATCCGGCAGCAGCCAACGCCACAAGGTGTTGTGGTTGCCGACCAAGACCGTGGTTTGGGGCAGGATCAGCTCGCGGAACGCGTCGAGGTAGGCGTCAATTTTTTCGTCTTCCCACCATGAGAGGTTGGGCATGTAGGCGATGACGGGTAGTTCGGCGTAGTCAGTGCAGATTTCTGCAATCACGCTCAGGTTGTCGGGGTTACCGCAAAAACCGACCTTGATGATTTGCACGCGGATGTCTTCCAGCACGCTGCGGGCCTGTTCGGCCACGGCATCATCATCAAAAGCGATATGGTCAAAAATTTCGGCGGTATCGCGCATGTACGCGCCCGTCACCACGGGTAAGGCATGTGCGCCAACAGACCCAGCGGCCAGCACATCGGCTGACAAGCCGCCTGCACCACTGGCGTCGTTGGCGTTGAACACCAGCACGCAGGGAGGCGCGCCGCTGATCTCGTCAGACAGAGCAATTTCAGTGGGGAGGGGGGTATTTTCTGGCGCCATGAGTCGGTCGATACAATGCATTTCATTCTATGCGTTGACGAAAGAAATACTGTGGCAAATACTTGGATGTGTCTGATTTGTGGATGGATTTATGACGAAGAGGCTGGCAGCCCTGAGCATGGTATCGCGCCTGGCACGGCATGGGCGGATGTGCCCATGAATTGGACCTGTCCAGAGTGTGGCGCACGCAAAGAAGATTTTGAAATGGTCCAAATCTAAGCACTATGGAAGTCCGTGCGCAGTTTGAAAGCCATGTGCTGGCCCTGCTGCGTCAGCGTCCAGCGGTGGATTTGTCTTCGGCACGCGAACTGGAGTTGCTGTGTCAGCGTCAGCTAGATGCCGAAAATCTGCCTGGTTGGCGCACATTTTGGTCATTGGCCACCCATTTTTTTGAAGGCTTACGCCTAGCGCCCGGTCGTCGCATCGAAGAACCTGAAGCCAGCGCGGCCTCGCAAGTGCTCAGCGGTTTGCAGCTGCGTGAACAGTTCAATGAACACGACAAACCCATCGAAGACAGCTTGCAGGTCATCAATCACCTGCTGTTTTTAGAGCAAGCAGACATCATTTCACAGCGTTTGGTGAACACCCTCAATGATTGGTCTGAGTCGCCTGAAGCCGATTTGCCCACCGAAGCCCAAGTGGATGTGCAAAGCATGGCTCAACTCGCTGAAGATGTGCAACTGACCGCCGTGCAGCAGGTGGCCGATTCGTTGGCGGTTCAATTGGCCCGCTTGCGCGCCAAACGCGTGGCCGATGACATCAAAACCAGCCTGAGTGGCGCCCAAGAGCTGAGCCGCTTGTTGCAGCACTTTGCCGTAGGCAGTGTGCGCGAAGCCCAGCCGCAAGTGCTGGCGGCACTCAGAGGCGAATAGCCTCTGATTTCCTGCTGCCGAGGGGCGGCAGTGATGGCGCTTATTTCACCTTCTTTACCACCTCATAACGCGCCAGTGTGAGCAGGCGTGCCTCGGCGTGGTCCACGATGGGTTTTGGGTAATCGCGCCCTAACACGAACCCAGCTTCTTCTAACTCTAAGGGCTTGGCCAGCCACGGTGCGTGGATGGCTTTGTTGCTGAGCTTGGCCAGTGCGGGCACATAGCGGCGGATGAACTTGCCTTCAGGGTCAAATTTTTCGCTTTGGTTGGTCGGGTTGAAGATACGAAAGTAGGGCTGCGCATCGCAACCGCTAGAGCTGGCCCACTGCCAGCCGCCGTTGTTGGCGGCGAGGTCAAAGTCGTTCAGGTGCTCCGCAAAATAGCGCTCGCCCCAACGCCAATCAATGCCAAGGTCTTTGGTTAAAAAGCTGGCCACCACCATGCGCAAACGGTTGTGCATGTAACCTGTTTGGTTGATTTGCGCCATGGCTGCGTCCACCAGCGGGTAGCCGGTGCGGCCTTCGCACCACGCCGCAAATAGATCTTTGGCATGCTTGTGATGGTCCCATTTGATGTCGTTGTATTCGGGCTTGAAAGCACCCGTCACCACACGCGGATGGTGGTGCAAGATTTGGTGATAAAAATCGCGCCAAATTAGCTCGGACAACCAGGTTTCAGCCCCCTTCGAGCCCATCAACATGCGCTTGTAAGCCGTGGAGGCGAGTTGGCGGATGGACACCGTGCCAAAGCGCAAATGCACCCCCAAATAGCTGGGGCCCTTGATGGCGGGAAAGTTGCGCGTCTCGTCGTACTTGTCCATGCGGTCAAAAAAGTCTTCAAACAAAGCCAAACCGCCAGGGCTGCCTGTGGGTACGTGCAAGTTGCTGAGGTTGGTGGTTTCGAACCCCATCTCGGCCAGCGTGGGCACGCTCACTTGGTAGGCCTTGGGCCGTGCGGCCAAGGCCTTGATGTATTTGCCCACGGGGTAAGACTTCAAATAAAAGTCGTTGACCTTTTGCAACCAAGCGTTTTTGTAGGGCGTGAAGACGCCGTAGGGCTTGCCCATTTGGGTCAAGACCTCGCTGCGCTCAAAAATCACATGGTCTTTGAAGGTTTGAAAACCAATGCCAAAGTTGGCCAAAGCCCCGCGTACCTGGGCATCGCGTGCCAGTGCATCGGGCTCGTCGTCGTGGTTGGCAAACACCTCTTGCACGCCTAACTCACAGGCCAGACGTGGCACTTCCTCGGCAGACACGGCGTGGCGAACGATCAAGCCCGCACCGGCTTGGCCTGCCACAGCGTGCAGCTCTGCGTCTAGCGCCACCAGCGATTCGTGGATGAACTCCACACGGCGGTCTTGACGCGGTAGCGGGTCCAAAATCGTCTTGTCAAATACAAACACGCAATGGACTTGTTTACAGCTTTTCAGGGCGTGATACAGCGCTGCGTTGTCAAACGCGCGCAGGTCGCGGCGGAACCACATCAGCCCATTGGCCACATGAGGCAGATGGTGTGAGGATTTAGCTGATTGGTTAGGCATGTTCACCCTTTAAAATTGGCATATGACCGCTGATTCTGCCTCCATCAACCTGACGCATCATTTTTTGATTGCCATGCCCGGTTTGGAGGACGAGGCTTTTGCCAAAAGCGTGGTCTATGTGTGCGAACACAGCGAGCGGGGAGCCTTAGGCTTGGTCATCAACAAACCCAGCGACTTGTCGATGGAAGGTTTGTTTGACAAAGTTGACCTGCCTCTGCATCGCCAAGATTTGCTGAATGCTCCTGTGCTGCAAGGCGGCCCTGTTCACACCGAGCGCGGCTTTGTATTGCACGATGCCATGTGGGTTGACGTGCCAACCCAAGGCGCTGACCAAGACTCGAACCAAGAAGCCGCTCAAGAAGCGGCGGCCCTAAGCGCTATCAGCGACAAAGAATCGGTCTATGCCTCGACCATGACGATTTCTGGTGGTTTGGAGATGACCACCTCCAAAGACGTGCTCGAAGCTTTGTCGATGGGGGCGGGTCCCAAACGTGTCTTGATTTCTCTGGGTTACTCAGCTTGGGGTGAAGGTCAGCTGGAGTCTGAGTTGGCCGAAAACAGTTGGCTCACGGTGGGGGCAGATACCGCCGTCATTTTTGACACACCGGTGGAGCAGCGCTACGAACGCGCCATGAAGTTGTTGGGCTTGGAGTCATGGATGCTGTCTAGCGAAGTAGGGCACTCATGAACGCAGTTAATCCCGCAGTGCCTGCCCACTTTCAATCGTTCTTGGCGTTTGACTTTGGCGTTAAACGCACCGGTGTGGCCTATGGCAGCCGCCTGCTGCGCGAGGCGCAGCCGCAAGCCACCGTTAACGCCGAGGGCAATGCACGTTGGGCGCTCATCACCCAACGCATTGCCGAGTGGCAACCCGACGCGCTGGTGGTGGGCGTGCCTTACCACCCCGATGGCGCCGCACACGAGAACACGGCCAAGGCCCAAAAGTTTGCACGCCAGTTGAACGGACGTTTCAACCTGCCAGTGTTTGAAGTGGACGAGCGTTACAGCACCACCGAAGCGCACAGTCAGGGCGCCAAAGATGCGGACGCGGCCTCGGCGTGCATCATCCTCAATCAATTTTTTCGAGAGAACTTATGAGTACCCACGGAAACCTCATGCTGGACGCGGAGAGCTTGTACACCGAGTTGCTCAAAGGCGTGCGTAGCCTGCTCACGCCCACCACACGTTTGGTGGGCATCACCTCGGGCGGCGCTTGGTTGGCCGCACGTTTGCAAAAAGATTTGAAACTTGAAGGCGAGGCCGGCAGCATTTCGTCAGCCATGCACCGCGATGACTTTGCGCAACGCGGCTTGGCCGATGGCGGTCAAACCAAGCTGCCGTTTGAAGTGAACGGCGCACACCTCATCGTGCTCGACGATGTGCTCTACACCGGCCGCACCATTCGCGCTGTGCTCAATGAGTTGTTTGACTACGGCCGTCCCGCCAACGTGCAACTGGCCGTGTTGGTCGACCGTGGTGGCCGCGAACTGCCCATTCAGGCCGACTTCGCGGCAGCGCGTGTGGCCTTGCCCGCCACCCAATCGCTGGCGCTGACCAAAGACGACAACGGCCAATTTAATTTCTCAGTCAAGGGCTGATCGCACAGAACTCCTATGCTCTACAAACGCAACCCCCAACTCAACAAAAACGGCGAGCTGATTCACCTGCTCTCCACCGAAGGTTTGTCACGCGACATCCTCACGCACATCTTGGACACTGCGGCCAACTTCGTGTCGGTCAACGACCGCGAGGTCAAGAAGGTGCCGCTCTTGCGTGGCAAGAGCGTGTTCAACCTATTTTTTGAAAACAGCACACGCACACGCACCACCTTCGAGATTGCGGCCACCCGCTTGTCCGCTGACGTGTTCAACCTCGACATCGCGCGTTCATCCGCAGCCAAGGGCGAGTCGTTGCTCGACACCATCGCCAACCTGAGCGCCATGGCTGCCGACATTTTTGTGGTGCGCCACAGCGAGTCGGGCGCGCCTTACCTGATCGCCGAACATGTGGCCCCGCATGTGCATGTGGTCAACGCCGGTGATGGTCGTCATGCACACCCCACCCAGGGTTTGCTGGACATGTACACCATCCGCCACTACAAAAAAGATTTCACCAACCTCACCGTGGCCATCGTGGGTGATGTGTTGCACTCACGCGTGGCGCGCTCGGACATCCATGCACTCACCACCCTCGGCTGTGCTGAAGTGCGGGTGGTTGGCCCCAAGACCTTGGTGCCCAGCGACTTGTCCGCCATGGGCGTGAAGGTGTTCAACAACTTGGAAGAAGGTATCAAGGGTTGCGACGTGGTCATCATGCTGCGTTTGCAAAACGAACGCATGAGTGGCGCTTTGTTGCCCTCGAGTCAAGAGTATTTCAAATCGTTTGGCCTCACGCAAGAGAAGTTGCAACTGGCCAAGCCTGATGCCATCGTCATGCACCCAGGCCCGATCAATCGAGGTGTGGAGATTGACTCGGCCGTGGTCGACGGGCCGCAAAGTGTCATCTTGTCGCAGGTGACGTTTGGTATTGCTGTGCGAATGGCCGTGATGTCCATCGTGGCGGGGAATGAAGCATGAACATCCTGATTCAAAACGGTCGTGTCATCGACCCAGCCTCTGGCTTTGACCACAACGCCGATGTGGCGGTGGCTGAGGGCCACATCGTGGCAATTGTGAAAACTGATGCGAAGAGTGGCGAAAAATTACCCGCCAATTTCAAAGCCGAACAAACGATTGATGCCAAGGGTTGTATCGTCGCCCCAGGCTTGGTGGACTTGCAAGTGCGCTTGCGCGAACCCGGTTACGAGCATGAAGGCATGTTGGCCTCCGAGCTGTTGGCTGCTGTGGCCGGTGGCGTGACCAGCCTCGTGTGCCCACCCGACACCGACCCCGTGTTGGACGAGCCGGGCTTGATTGAAATGCTCAAGTTCCGCGCCGAGAAGCTGCATCGCGCGCGCGTGTTCCCGCTGGGTGCACTGACCCGTGGTTTGAAGGGGGAAGTGCTGACCGAAATGTCAGACCTCACCGATGCAGGCTGCGTGGGCTTTAGCCAAGCCGAAGTGCCGTTGGAAAACACCCAGGTGTTGCAACGCGCTTTGCAATACGCAGCGACCTTTGGCTACACCGTGTGGCTGCGACCGCAAGAAGTTCATTTGGGCAAAGGCGTGGCCGCCAGCGGCCCACTCGCCACCCGTTTGGGTTTGAGCGGTGTGCCTGTGGCCGCAGAGACCATCGCACTGCACACCATCTTCGCGCTCATGCGCAGCACCAAGGCCCGCGTGCACTTGTGCCGCATCTCTAGCGCCGAAGGTGTTGAGCTGGTGCGTGCTGCCAAGAAAGAAGGCTTAGCGGTGACAGCTGACGTGAGCATCAACTCGCTGCATCTGAGCGACCACGACATTGGCTACTTTGACAGCCGCGCCCGCGTCACCCCTGTGCTGCGCCAACAGCGTGACCGCGATGCTTTGCGTGCCGCATTGGCCGACGGCACCCTGGACGCTTTGGTGTCAGACCACACGCCGATTGATAACGATGGCAAGGCGCTGCCCTTTGCCGAAGCCGAATCGGGTGCCACAGGCTTGGAGCTGTTGCTCAGCCTCTCACTCAAGTGGGCGCAAGACAGCAAGGTGAGCTTGTTGCGTGCGCTCGACGTGCTGACCGCACAACCTGCCAAAGTGTTGGGCAAGGTGCAAGGACAGAGTACCAGCTTGGGCCAACTGCATGTGGGCGGTGTGGCTGACATCGTGGTGTTTGACCCAGCAGTTGAATGGCACGTCACCCCCGATGCACTGCACAGCCAAGGCAAGCACACACCGTTTGCGTTTGACATGACGGGCATGTCTTTGCCTGCACGCGTCAAAGCCACGTTGGTGGCGGGCCACTTGGCCTACCAAGTGGTTTGATGCGCAGCTTGAAAGCGATCGTCAAGTTTCTGCGCGTCATCGCATGGGTGCTGCGTGGCTATTGGATGGTGCGCACCGCGTTTACCAAACTCAGCGATGAGCAGCAAGCCCGCGCGGTCGAGGTGTGGGCGCGTGGCATGTTGGCCATCATTGGCATCGAGGTGCGCGTCAAAGGCCACCCTGCACAAGGCCCTGTGCTGATGGCTGCGAACCATATTTCATGGCTGGACATTTTGGTGATGCACGCTGCGTGCCATTGCCGTTTTGTGGCCAAGTCTGAAATTCGCAGCTGGCCATTGGTGGGCGTGCTCACCACGGGTGGTGGCTCGCTGTACATCGAACGTGGCTCGCGCAACGACGCCATGCGTGTGGTGCACCAAATGGCCAATGCCTTGTGTGATGGTCAAGTGCTGGCTGTGTTCCCAGAAGGGGTCACGGGGGACGGCATCACGGTGTTGCCGTTTCATGCCAATTTGTTACAAGCGGCGATTTCTGCGGAGGCACCCATTCAGCCTGTGGCATTGCAATTCATGGATGCGCAGACCCAAGAGCGCAGCTTGGCGCCTTGCTATCACGACCATGACACCTTGATCAGCTCTTTGTGGCGCACGCTTTGCGCACCGCCTCTGCTAGCACAGGTGCGCTACGGTGACATACAAAGGGCACAAGGTCGTCAACGTCGCGAGTGGGCGAAAGACCTACAAGCAACCGTGGCACAGTTGATTTAGCGCAGGGTATCGGCCCAAATGTTTTGCGCCCAGTTCAGCGCATACACACCTTCCAGTTCATTCGGCGCAGTGGACACGCCGCCTGAACCTGCCACCGTTTTATAGGTCTTGTCTTTCGCGTCGTATTGGTGAACCGAAGCCACATGCACCACCAGCTTGTCGCTCACAAAGCTGTAGCAAGTGTTGGTAAGCAAAGGGTCTGGATTGACAGGGAGGTCTGACAGCTGCGCCACGATGGCCGCAGCCGTGACCTTGCCTTGCGAGTTGGCCATGTGGCCCGACTTGGGCATGCCAGGGGCTAGCAAAATTGAATCGCCAATCACGTGCACGTCTTTGGCTTGGGTGGATTCAAAGGTTTGGTAGTTCACACCGCACCAGCGTGCATTGGCGTTGGCCAAGCCACTTTGAATGGCAATCGTGCCTGCGCGCATGGTGGGCAAGACGTTGATCACATCGGCCTTCACATCGCCTTGGATTTCGAACTTCAGCGTCTTGGTTTTGGCATCCACTGCCACTGTTTTATGTTGGCTGCGGTACTCCAAGATGTCCTTGTAGTTGTCAGCCCAAAACTTCTTGAACAACGGGCCTTTAGACGTGACGTCTTGGTTGGCATCCAAGATCAACACTTTGGATTTGGGCTTGTATTGCTTGAAGTAATGTGCCACTTGGCTGGCACGCTCGTAGGGGCCGGGTGGGCAGCGGTAAGGTGCTTCGGGGATGGTGATGGCAAACACGCCACCATCATCCATGGCTTCGAGTTGCTTGCGCAGTGCCAGAGTTTCTGGGCCTGCCTTCCATGCGTGCAAGATTTGGCCAGAGGCATTGGCCGCTTGCAAACCTTCAATGCTGCTCAACACCAAGTCAATGCCGGGTGAGAGCACCAGCTTGTCGTAGCGAATGCTGGGGCCGCTGGCCAGAGTGACGGTTTTCTTGGCCGCATTCATGCTGGCCACATAGTCGCGCACCACATTCACACCGTGATTGCCCGAGAGCTTGTCGTAAGGCGTGGTGATGTCGGCCATGCTCTTGCTGCCGCCAATGACCAAGTTAGAAATTGGGCACGACACGAAGGCTGAGTTGGGTTCAATCAGCGTGACATCGATGTTGTAGTTCGACAGCATGCGAATGTATTTGGCTGCTGTTGCACCGCCATAGCCACCGCCCACCACGACCACGCGTGCTTTTTCAGGAATGCGCCCGGTCGAGGCGCAACCGATCAATGAACCCAACGAACCCAATGCCAAAGAGGCTTGTACAAAACTGCGACGTTTCATGATGTTGTCCTTTTAGCGTTGGAGGCTGGCGTAATAGGTGGCGACGCTGTTGATTTGCGCATCGGTGAGGCCTTTGGTGAGCTGATGCATCACGGTGGCAGGGCGTGTGCCTTCTTTGAAGGCTTTCATTTGCAAGACCATGTAGTCTTTGGGCATGCCTGCCAATGCAGGAATGGCAGAGCCTTCTGTGGTGCGGCCGTCTGTGCCGTGGCAATTGGCGCAGGTGGCGGCCGTCGCGCGTTGGTAAAGCGCATCGGCGGCAGTCTGTGCGTAGGCACTTGAAATAAAACAGGCAGACGCTGCGGCCATCAAAGCCAAGCGGTGTCGCACAGAGAAGCGTTGTGTCATAGTGAACTCCAGCTCGTCTAAAAATTGATAAAACGAAACCGTGAGTCTAAGCGGATTTGCTAGGGCAAAATGCGCCTTTACCGAGAGAAAACTCATGTTGAACCGACGACAAACACTCCAGCACAGCTGGGCTGTGGCCACGCTGCTGGGCACAGCCGGCTTTATGCCGTTCAAAGCCATTGCGTTTGATAAATCCGCGTTTGAAGCCAAGTCAATTGCGGCGGCACTCAAGGCTTTAGGAGCCTCAGCACCTGTTGCCAGTTCAGATGTCACCATCACGGGCCCTGAAATTGCCGATAGTGGTGTGAGTGTGATGGTAGGTTTTGGCACGACCTTGCCCAACGTCAAACGCCTGTTGTTGTTGGTCGATAAAAATCCTTCTGCGTTGGTGGCTAGCTTTCAAGTCAGTCCTGCGGTCGACAGCCAGTTTTCACTGCGCATCAAGATGAACCAATCGTCCGATGTGTACGCCGTGGCTTTGACGCAAGATGGCAAAGCCTATTTCGCCAAGCGCGACATCAAGGTCACCATTGGTGGTTGTGGCGAATAACGAGAGGAACACACACCATGTCTGAAGCATCTCGTATTCGCATTGTTCCCGCTGGCAGCAACGCTACCGTGCGCGTGTTGATGAGCCATGAAATGGAATCTGGTCAGCGCAAAGACGGCAACGGCAAAGTTATTCCCGCTTGGCATATCCAAGACGTGACGGTCTTGCTCAATGGCAAGCCTGTGCTCACGGCAGAGTGGGGCACGGCCGTGTCTAAGAACCCATTTTGGCAATTCACCTTGAAAGGCACCAAAGCAGGCGATAAGGTGGTCATTCAATGGAAAGATAACCGGGGCGACAGCCGCAGTGATGAGGCCACCGTCGGCTCGATTTAATTTGCCTTAGATGTTTTGGTTATTAACAACCAAAAACTCTGTAGTTCCCTTTTAGTGCGTCTGCGCTAAGAATCCATCCATTGCAAATGTAGATGGATTCAAAGGGAACCAAAATGATTCAACGTAAAGACTTTCTCAAGACGCTTGCAGCCACCGCACTACTGGCTGTCACGGGTATTGCTGCAGCACAACCTGCGCCCGTCACACTGCTCAATGTGTCGTACGACCCGACCCGCGAGTTGTACGTCGAATTCAACCAAGCATTTTCTAAGCAATGGAAAGCCAAGACGGGTCAAGACGTGACCATCAAACAATCGCATGGTGGCTCTGGCAAACAAGCTCGCTCCATCATCGATGGTTTGGACGCCGATGTGGCTACCCTCGCATTGGGCGGTGATACCGATGCTTTGCATGAGCACGGTGCGCTCATTCCTAAAGACTGGCAAAAGCGTTTGCCACACAACAGCTCTCCCTACACTTCGACCATTATCTTGGTGGTGCGCGAAGGCAACCCCAAAGGCATCAAAGACTGGGACGACTTGGTCAAGCCCGGCATCAGCGTCATCACACCCAACCCTAAAACATCGGGTGGCGCTCGCTGGAACTACTTGGCCGCTTGGGAGTTTGCCAAACGTAAATATGGTGGTGATGCAAAAGCCAAAGACTTCGTGAAAAAACTCTACGAGAACGTGCCCGTGCTCGACACGGGTGCGCGCGGCTCCACCATCACCTTTGCACAACGCAACCAAGGTGATGTGTTGATCGCTTGGGAAAACGAAGCCTACTTGCTCGAAAAAGAATTCGGTGCCAAGTTTGATGTGGTTGTGCCTTCCATCTCTATCCTTGCTGAACCTGCTGTGACCGTGGTGGACAAAAACGTGGACAAGAAGGGCACACGTGCCGTGTCGCAAGCGTATTTGGAATACCTCTACAGCGACGAAGGCCAAGACATCGCTGGCAAAAACTTCTACCGTCCTACATCGCCGAAGGCGCAAGCCAAATACGCCAAACAGTTTCCTAAGCTGAACTTGGTCACCATCGACAAGTCGTTTGGCGGCTGGAACAAAGCCACCAAAGACCACTTTGCTGACGGCGCGAGCTTCGACCAAATCTATTTGAAGAAGTAATCGTCATGTCTGTTTTGTTAATTGCTGGCAGCCCCTCTGAGCGTTCGCGCACCGCCGCGTTGCTCAGCGCAGTGGGGCAGCGCTTGGAGTTTCGAGGTGCACAGGCAGAGACCCTGCGTGTGCGCGACTTACCTCCCCAAGCGTTGCTGTTGGCAGACTTTGGTCACCCCGCGGTGATTCGCGCCACAGCCCAAGTGGCTGCTGCTGACATCGTGGTGGTGGCCACACCGGTTTACAAAGCTGCCTACAGTGGCGTGTTGAAAGTGTTTTTGGATTTGCTGCCGCAGACCGCACTCAAAGGCAAAACCGTATTGCCATTGGCAACTGGTGGCAGCCCACACCACATGTTGGCTTTGGACTATGCACTGCGGCCTGTGTTGCAGTCGCTGGGCGCAAAGAATATTTTGCCTGGCATCTACGCCACCGACTCACAGGTGGTGGTCAATCCCGAAGGTGGATATCACGTCGATGAAGACATTGCGGATCGTTTAGATGACGCTGTCAACACCTTGATCAACGACCACATTGCCCCTACGCTCACCAACGCTGGTCGTTTCTCGAATGTGCACTTCTCACAAGTGCGATGTAGTGTCTAACCACGCCCTCGTGTTTGCATAAAGCGCTGGCTTGAAGCAAACGTCTTTCTAACTCCCCGACTCATTTTTTGAAACCGCTGTGAATGCGGTCTGGGCGAAGCCTTGGCCATTCACACCTGAATAGGACGTTTTATGACATTCGCATCTGATATTTCTCGTCGCCGTTTTCTCTCTGTGGCTGCAGCCGCGTCAACGGTCGTAAGCACCTTGGGCGTTAGCTTGCCAGCCTTCGCCCAAAAGGCCACTCGCACTCTGCGCATTGGCCATCAAAAGGGTTGGCTCTCCATCCTCAAAGCACGCGGCACCTTGGAAAAACGTTTGGCCCTATTGGGTGTGAACGTGACCTGGACCGAATTCAACGCAGGCCCTGTGCAACTCGAAGCTTTGAACGTGGGCGCGATTGACTTTGGTGATGTGGGCGAAGCGCCCCCCATCTTTGCCCAAGCTGCTGGCGCACCGCTGGTGTATGCCGGTGCCACCGTACCTCGCCCGCGTCTTGAGGCCATCATCGTGCCCAAAGGCTCACCCATCAAAACCGTGGCAGACCTGAAAGGCAAACGCGTGGCCTACAACAAGGGCTCGAATGTGCAGTACTTCTTGGTCAAGTTGCTAGAGAAAAACGGCCTCAAGTACAGCGATGTGCAGTCTGTGTTTTTGCCTCCGCCTGATGCACGCGCAGCCTTTGAAAAAGGCGCGGTCGATGCTTGGATCATCTGGGATCCGTTTTTGGCTTCCGCACAAAAAACACTTGATGCACAGTTGTTGGCCGATGCCACTGGCATTGCCAAGAACCGTGGTTACTACTTCACTTCTCGTGAGTTCGCCACGCACAACACTGATGTGTTGAAGATTGCCATTGAAGAAGTCAACAACATCGACACCTGGATTTCTAAAAACAAACCCGCCGCTGCGGTTGAGTTGTCGCAAGTGTTGGGTTTGGACAAGAGCATCACCGAGGTCTACATCGGTCGTGCAGCGTTTGGCACCGCTCCCGTGACGCAAGGCATCTTGGAAGAGCAGCAAAGCATTGCGGACACCTTTTTCGAGCTCAAGCTCATTCCTAAAAAGCTCAACCTCTTGCACGCCGCACCTGTGAACTTGAGCTAAGTCACAAGCCAAAGGAGTTGTCATGACATATGAATTTTTCAAACAAAAGCCCAAGGCTTTGACGCCTAGTGGCAACCGACGCGAGCTGTTGCGGATGCTGGCTTTGTCAGCCGGTGCATGGGGATTGACAGCACCTTTCACCACGCCTAGTGCTTTTGCTCAGACCAAAGACAAGGCGACCACAAGGCCGTTGGAGCAGTTGCGCATTGGTTACCAAAAGTCAGCAGTTAATTTGGTGATCTTGAAGCAGCAAGGTGTGTTGGAGAAACGTTTTCCAAATACCAAGGTGTCGTGGATCGAGTTTCCGGCTGGCCCTCAGCTGTTAGAGGCTTTGTCGGTGGGTGCGTTGGAGTTTGGCCTTACGGGTGATTCACCCCCTGTGTTTGCGCAAGCCGCAGGCAAAGATTTGTATTACGTGGGTGCCGAGCCTGCCAAGCCCGAGAGCTCAGCTGTTCTGGTGTTGCAAGACTCGCCCATCAAAAACTTGGCCGATTTGAAAGGCAAAAAAATTGCTTTGCAAAAAGGCTCTAGTGCGCACTACCTGTTAGTGCGTGCAGTCGAGAAGGCGGGCTTGCAGTGGAGCGACATTCAGCCCATCTACCTCACCCCTGCTGATGCGCGTGCCGCGTTTGAGCGCAAGAGCGTCGATGCTTGGGTGATATGGGATCCGTTTTATGCCGCCACTGAATTGGCCTTGCCCACACGCGTCATCACCACGGGTGTGGGTTTGTCTGGCAACAACTCGTTTTACTTGTCGTCCACTGCATTGGCCAACCAATACCCAGAGGTATTGCTGGCCTTGTTTGAAGAACTAACCCGTGCTGACCGCTTTGTGCAAGAGCACCGCCCCGAAGCCATCAAGCTGATTGCGGGCTTTAGTGGATTGGATGCCGGTGTGGTCAGCCTTTTTTTGAAGCGCCGCCCGCGTTCGCCAGTTGGGTTGCTCAATGCTGAAGCCGCAGCCAGCCAACAACAAGTGGCTGACGCGTTTGCACGACTGGCCCTCATACCTAAATCAGTGCGTGTGTCTGACATCGTTTGGCGCCTCGCCCGTTAATCCATTTCTATTGAAGAGAACATCATGAACATTTTTTGGTTTATCCCTCTGCACGGCGATGGCCGTTACCTTGGTACATCACAAGGCGCACGCGCTGTGGACCACGCCTACATGAAGCAAATCGCGCAAGCCGCTGACAAGCTGGGCTACGGCGGTGTGTTGCTGCCTACAGGTCGTTCCTGCGAAGACCCTTGGATTTCGGCTGCGAGTTTGATTTCATCCACGCAACGTTTGAAGTTCTTGGTGGCTTTACGTCCCAGCATCATGTCACCCACGGTGGCCGCACGCCAAACCGCCACGCTCGATCGTTTGAGTGAAGGTCGTTTGTTGGTCAATATCGTGGCGGGTGGCGACAGCAGTGATTTAGAAGCTGATGGCACTTTCTTGAGCCATGACGAGCGTTACGAGCATGCCCGCGAATTTTTGGATGTCTACACCCGCGTTCTGTCGGGCGAAACAGTGGACTTTGAAGGCAAGCACGTCAAGGTCAAAGGTGCGCGCCAGTTGTTCCCACCGGTGCAACGACCCTACCCGCCGCTGTACTTTGGTGGTTCCTCCGATGCGGCGCACGATTTAGCGGCCGAGAAGGTCGAGCTCTATCTCACTTGGGGCGAACCTCCAGAAGAAGTGGCCAAGAAGTTTGACGACGTACGCAAACGCGCCGCCAAGCTCGGACGCAAAGTGAAGTTTGGTGTGCGTTTGCATGTCATCCCACGCGAAACCAACGAAGAGGCTTGGGCTGCGGCAGACGATCTCATCAAACATTTGGACGACGCCACCATTGCTAAAGCGCAAGCGGGCTTGGCCAGCATGGATTCAGAAGGCCAACGCCGCATGCGCGAGCTGCACGGTGGCAACCGCAACAAGCTAGAGATCAGTCCCAACCTATGGGCGGGCGTGGGCTTGGTGCGCGGCGGTGCTGGCACGGCCTTGGTGGGCGATGGTGAAACCATTGCCAAACGACTCAAAGAGTATCAAGAGATTGGTGCAGATACGTTTGTGTTGTCTGGCTACCCACACTTGGAAGAGACCTATCGCTTTGCCGAGTTGGTATTCCCACACATTGGTGTGAATCCACACGCAACAGCCGCCAATGTCAACTTAGTCAGCCCCTTTGGCGAAGTGATGGCCAACAACTTGGTACCCGTTGAAAAACGCGTGTCGCAAAGCTAAGTGCGTATGTCAAGAATCTCTGATCAACAACTTGCCGCTTTCACCACCATGGAGTCGGGCGTATTTCAAACCACTTGGTATCAAGATCCACAAGTGTCATGGTTCCCTTGGGACAAGCTGCGCAGCTTTGCACAGGCGGTGTTTCAAAGACTCTTGCCTTGGATCGTGCCGTTGCTTCTGCTAAGTGTGTGGCAAATCTCATCTGTACAAGGATGGATATCGGTGCGCGTGTTGCCTGCACCACTCTCGGTGGTCGATGCCGCATGGACCTTGGCCGAATCAGGCGAGCTGTGGAAGCATGTGCAAATCAGCGCAGGCCGAGCACTACTGGGCTTGGCTGTGGGCGGTGGCTTGGGCTTGGCATTGGGGCTGCTCACTGGCTCCATCCGATGGGCTGAAACCTTGCTTGACTCCACGATTCAGATGGTACGCAACATTCCCGCCTTGGCCTTGATCCCCTTGGTCATCCTGTGGTTTGGCATTGATGAAACCGCCAAGCTGTTTTTGATTTCGGTCGCTGTGTTCTTTCCGATTTACATCAACACCTTTCACGGCATTCGCAACGTGGATGTGGGTTTGATTGAGATGGGCCGCACCTACGGTTTGTCCCAGTGGGGGCTGTACACCCAAATCATCTTGCCGGGTGCACTGTCTTCCATCTTGGTGGGGCTGCGGTTTTCACTCGGGCTGATGTGGGTCATCTTGATCGTGGCTGAAACTATTTCGGCACAAGCCGGTATCGGTTACCTCACCATGAATGCGCGTGAATTTTTACAAACCGATGTGGTGTTGGTGGGCATCTTGCTCTACGCCGTGTTGGGCAAATTGGCCGACGTATTTGCCAAAGGCTTGGAGCGCTATTGGTTGCGTTGGCATCCTGGCTACCAGTAACGGAAAGACAGACATGACACACACAACTTCCTCTACACCTACGGGTGCTTCCTCGGGCGGGGTTCGCCTTGACATTCAAAACTTGGGCAAGACCTATGGTCAACGCCAAGTATTGAACAACACACAACTCACGATTGAGCCTGGCGAATTTGTCGCCATCGTGGGCCGCAGCGGTTGCGGCAAAAGTACCTTGCTGCGTTTGGTTGCAGGTCTTGAAGCCCCTACACAGGGCAAGCTTCAAGTCAACGGTCAAGACGTGAAGGGCTTGCGTACAGACACACGCATCATGTTTCAAGAAGCACGCTTGTTGCCTTGGCAGCGCGTGGCCGACAACGTGGCTTTGGGCTTGCCCGAATCACACCACGACGATGCAGTGAAGGTGTTGAACCAAGTTGGCTTGGGTGACCGTTTGAATGAGTGGCCCGCAAAGCTCTCTGGCGGTCAACGCCAACGCGTAGCTTTGGCTCGCGCTCTGGTGCATAACCCACGCTTGTTGTTGCTCGACGAACCCTTGGGCGCTTTAGATGCGCTGACTCGCATCGAGATGCATGCACTCATTGAGCAACTCTGGCGCGACAACGGCTTTACTGCTTTGCTGGTCACCCACGATGTGCAAGAGGCTGTGGCATTGGCCGATCGGGTCATCTTGATTGAAGACGGCGTCATTGCCTTGGATGAGCGCATCGACTTGGCACGTCCGCGCTCACGCGGTGATGCGAAATTTGCGGCACTAGAAAAACGCATCTTGGATCGCGTGCTGCAACACCCAGACGAAGAACAAAGCCCTGCGAACGACGAAACATGGCCAGGCTTGCCTGCTCATGGTTTGCGCTGGGCCATTTAAAACCTTTCACACACTTTTTTATCACGGACCTTTAAGGAGAAACCCATGTCCATTCAAGCCATCAACGTACGCAACCAATTCAAAGGCAAAGTGCGCGAAATCATTCGTGGCGATGTCGTGTCAGAAATCGATGTCGAAACCCCTTGGGGCATCGTCACCTCGGTCATCACCACACGCTCGGTGGATGACTTGCAACTCGTCATCGGCTCTGAAGTGGTGGCCTTGGTCAAGTCGACCGAAGTGTCGCTGGCCAAGTTGTAATCGGTGTCACGGAGAGCGCTCAGCGTCGATGCATATGACAACAATAAAAAAACAACTTCACCTGGGTGCTTTCTTTTTTGGCGCAGGCCACCACTTAGCGGCTTGGCGACACCCATCGGTCAATCCCAAGGATTACACCGATATTCAAACTTTGAAAGAATGGGCGAAATTGGCTGAGTCAGCCAAATTTGACGCCATATTTTTTGCAGACAACGTAGGGATGAGTGATGGGCCTGCTGACTTGCTCGCCCGTAATGCTTTGCCCTATGTGTATGACCCCATCTTGCTGCAAACCGCGCTGGCTGGCGTCACTGAACGCATTGGCTTGGTGGCTACGGTGTCCACCACGTATTTGCCACCGTATCACTTGGCACGCAAGTTTGCGACGTTGGATCACCTCAGTGGTGGGCGAAGCGGTTGGAATTTGGTGACCTCTGGCAGCGAGTTTGAAGCCAAAGCGTTTGGCTTGCCTCATCAGATTGAGCATGCACAACGTTACAAAATTGCACATGAGTATGTGAAGGTCGTCAAAGACCTGTGGGACTCGTGGGAAGACGATGCCTTTGTGCATGACCAAGCGCATAACCGATTTTTTGATTCTGCCAAGTTGCATCGTATCGATCACCAGGGTGAGAAATTCCGGGTCAGCGGGTCTTTGCAAGCGCCTCGCGCACCACAGGGCTACCCCGTGCTGGTGCAAGCTGGCTCATCCAATGACGGTCAAGATTTGGCTGCTGCCACCGCAGAAGTGGTCTTCACGGCCCAGCAAACGGTGGAGGATGCGCGTGCGTTCTACACCTCTTTGAAGTCACGCTTGCCGCACTGGGGTCGCAGCGAAAACGATTTGAAAATCATGCCAGGCATCTCACCTTTTGTGGGAAGAACCCAGGCAGAAGCGCAAGAAAAATTTGAACAGTTGCAAGACCTGATCGACCCTGTGTTGGGCGTGGGTTTGTTGTCTGGGTTTTTAGGTAACGTGGATTTGTCGGGCTATCCCATTGATGGGCCATTTCCAGTGGACCTGCCCGTTGGCGAAGGATGGAAGAGTCGACATGAATTGTTTAACAAACTGGCTCAACGTGAAAACTTGAGCATCCGTGAACTCTACAAACGTGTGGCCACAGGGCGTGGTCATTGGACTTTGGTGGGAACGCCGGATTCAATCGCGGATGAGCTGGAGCATTGGTTTACCACGGGCGCTGCGGATGGCTTCAATATTTTGTCGCCTACTTTCCCGCATGGTTTGAAAGACTTTGCTGAGTTGGTGATTCCTGAGCTGCAACGTCGTGGACTGTTTCGTACAGCGTACGAAGGTCGAACCCTACGCGATCACTTGGGCTTGTCGCGTCCTGCGCATCCGCAAGCAAAGGCGGGTAAATGAACATTCAGCAGCTTCGTGCCGTGCGCGAGACGGTTCGCAACGGCTTTAACTTGACCGAGGTGGCTGCCAAGCTATACACCTCACAGCCTGGTGTCAGCCGTCAAATTAGAGAGTTAGAGGAAGAAATTGGGTTTGACATTTTTGGCCGCAGTGGCAAGCGCCTCACAGGGTTGACCCCTCCGGGTCAATCGCTCTTGCCATTTGTCGAGCGCATTTTGATTGACTTAGAAAACATCAAACGTGTGGGCGGTGAGTTTTCATCTAAGCAAGAGGGGCGGTTGACGGTGGCGGCCACGCATTCGCAAGCGCGCTATGCATTGCCACATGTGGTGCGAGATTTTCGTGTGTTGTTTCCTAAGGTGAGCTTGCACTTGCATCAAGGCTCTCCTAAGCAAGTGGCAGAAATGTTGCTTAGTGGCGAGGTAGACATTGCTGTGGCTACCGAGGCCTTGGCGACCTACCCGCAGTTGGTGACATTGCCATGCTATCGGTGGACTCACAATGTGGTGGTGCCACCAGGTCATCCCTTGTTGGAGGTCAACGGGCCGATCACGCTGGCACAGTTGGCGCGTTACCCCATCATCACGTATGAGCAAGGCTATACAGGTCGTTCACACATTGACGAAGCGTTTCTGAACGAAGGGCTGCACCCAGATGTGGTGCTCACGGCGATGGATGCCGATGTGATCAAAACCTATGTCGAGCTGGGCATGGGGGTGGGCATCATTGCATCTGTGGCTTTGGACGAAGAGCGTGACCAGAACCTTCGCATCTTGGATGGCCGTCATTTGTTTGAGGTCAACCAAACGCGCTTGGCCATTCGACGTGGCACTTGGCTCAGAGGCTTTGCTTACAGCTTCATCGAAACTTTTGTGCCAACTCTGACACGTGCTGTGGTTGAAGAGGCTTTGCAAAACTCTGAAGCCATTGTCGAAGACTAGCCATTCCTAGATTCTTGGAAAGTTCGCATATCGATGCGCGAAATTCTTCTTTGACCCGAGTAATGAAGTTGCCTATCGTTGATTCATCTCTGCATCACATAGAAAGGAATTTGAGATGACCCGATTGAATGACTTGCCCAATACATTCACGCGCTTTGTGGCGCTGCCCTACACACCAAAGATTGGTGCTTATGTCCACGGATTGGATGTGTCGAAACCCTTGGATGAGTTGGCGCAATCTGAATTGAAAGCAGCGCTGGCACAGTTTCAGGTGTTGTTTTTTGAAGATCAAAAAATCACGCCTGATCAGCAGGTGGCGTTCACGCGCATTTTTGGGCACGTCAATGAGGTCAAGGCTTTCTTCCCCCGGGTAGACGGCCATCCCGAAATTGAAATCGTTGAAAGCACGGCGCAGCGTCCTTCGGCGGCCAACAATTGGCATGCGGACATCACTTGGCGTGACAACCCACCCATCGGTACAAGTTTGTATGCGCAAATCTTGCCGCCTTCTGGTGGCGACACGATTTGGTCGAGTCAAACAGCTGCTTATGAGTCGTTGACGCCAGAGTTTCAGGCGTATCTCGAAACGCTGACAGCCGTGCACACCTGGGAGATCAGCCGTTGGACGGAATACCTCTTGAGCAAGGACCACGGTCAAGAGCAGTTGCAGCAAGCCCGCGCCAAATACCCTCCCGTTGAACATCCAGTGATTCGTGTTCATCCGATCACGGGCAAGAAAATTGTGTACGTCAATCCAACGTTCACCAGCCATATCAAGGGGCTGTCACGCGTTCAAAGCGATGCCTTGCTGACTCAGCTGTTTGCTTTAGCCACTGTCCCCGAATTTCAAGCACGTCTACGTTGGAAAGAAAACACGTTGGCTGTGTGGGACAACCGTTCAACCCAGCACTATGCCGTGGGTGACTATTTTCCGAGTCATCGCAAGTTGCATCGCATCACATTCACCGCAGATCAAGCTTTCTAAAAGGTTGGTTCATGTTTGGCCTGCGTGCTTGGCACGCAGGCTTTTTTATGCCTGGTGCGTATGAGCATATAGCTCAAACATGGGTGTAGATCGATATCTGATTTTCGTCGTTCACAGGCAGTGACGAAGTCCGTAGAGTCGCTGGTTTTCTGGTGTTGAAAGACGTGTTTTGAGTGAATTCCGTATTTGGCGTGATACCGCGCACTGGCAAAGTGTTGTCGCCGATGCCTTGTTGGCATGGGTGTTCCCACTGGTTCTTTTACTGCTTTGGCAAGCCTCTCATGTGTATGAGTGGGTGCCAGATCAAGTGTTACCAGCACCTGGCCATGTGTGGGACACCTTGGTTGAGTTGAGCTTGTCTGGCGAGTTGTGGGGGCATTTGCAAATCAGTGCGCAGCGTGTGTTCTATGGCTTTTGGGTGGGTGGATCACTTGGTTTTTTGCTCGGGGTTGGCTTAGGACTATCTCCCACCTTCAATGCGTACGTCTATCCATCGTTCAAAGCATTCAGTCAAGTGCCAGTGATTGGTTGGTTGCCATTGCTGATGTTGTTGGTAGGGATTGATGAGGCTTTGAAAATTTTGTTGATCGCCAAAGCGGCCATGGTCCCCGTGGCGGTCAATACCTGCCAAGGCATTCAAGCCGTGGCCAATCAATACGTTGAAGTGGCGAAAGTGTTTCGATTCACGCGTCGCCAATTGCTCACGCACGTGGTGTTGCCTTCTGCGACGCCTCAAATTTGGAACGGGTTTCGCTACGGATTCACCCACGCATGGTTGGCTTTGGTGGTGGTTGAGCTGTTGGCATCTTCCGAAGGAATTGGTTTTTTGATTGTCTATGGTCGCCAGCTATTTCAGCTAGACATTGTTCTCGCAGCTGTGGTGGTGGTGGGCGTCTTGGGTTATTTGATTGACAAAGCATTGAGCGCTTCTGAGGCTTATTTGCTGCGTTGGCGTAAAGCAGGTCTGTGAGTTTGAGGATGTCTCAGTCTTTATTGAAAAAAACCAACATGGCATCTGTAGCGCTGGCTTTGCGTGGATGGGTGTTGCCTGTGGTGTTGTTGCTCGTGTGGTGGGCAGCGGTCGCATGGAAGTGGACCAGCTCGCCCATTTTGGTATCACCCATCGCCGTTTGGGACCGTGCTGTTGAACAGGTCTTGAGTGGTCATTTGAGTGAGGCTTTGTTGGCAAGCTTGCATCGCGGTGCGTATGGATTTGCGTGGGGCAGCTCTGCAGGATTTTTATTGGGTTCGCTTTTGGGTTTATCTCGCTTGTTTGAAAAGTTGATTGCTCCCAGTTTTCATACGTTCAAACAAATTTCACTGTTCGCATGGATTCCTCTGTTGTCAATGTGGTTTGGCGTGGGTGATGAATCCAAGATTGCCTTCATTGCTTTGGCTGCATTTTTCCCGGTCGTGCTCAACACCTTTGAGGGGTTTCGCAGTGTGCCGCGTGAGTCCATTGAGGTGGCACGTGTCTTTGCCTATATCCCGACTCAGTTGTGGTTGCGGGTGGTTTTTCCTTCTGCGGCGCCCTCTGTGCTGACGGGCATTCATTTGTCGCTGATTTACACCTGGCTGGCGACTTTAGGCGCTGAGTATTTGATGTCTTCAGGCAAAGGAATCGGCAACACCTTGATCGAAGGACGCGAACACTTTCTGATGGACTTGGTGTTGTTTGGCGTACTGGTGATTGGAAGCATCGGTTTCTTGCTGAACTATTCCTTGTCGATTTTGGAACGCCATGTTTTGGCTTGGCGCCAACAAACCATCGCACGTTATTGAGAGTACACATGGCACACACAGGTACATTGGGCATTCATCGCCTTTACAAAAAATACAAGGTCAAAGGCCAAGACCTTTCGGTGTTGGAAGACATCAACTTACAAATTGAGCCTGGTGAGTTTGTCAGCATTGTTGGCAGCAGCGGTTGTGGCAAGTCCACACTGTTGCGCTTGATCATTGGCTTAGAAGAAGGCTATGAAGGTGCCATTGAATTGGATGGCCAACGCATTGCCGGCACAAGCTTGAATCGCGGCATTGTGTTTCAAGAGCATCGACTGTTTCCCTGGCTCACGGTGGAGCAAAACATTGGTGTCGGTTTGTTGAATTCAGACTTGACCGAGGGGTTGCGCCGCCAAGCAGTGCGTGAACACATCGCGCTAGTCGGATTGGAAGGGTTTGAAACGGCCTACCCGCATCAACTTTCTGGAGGCATGTCTCAACGTGTGGCCATTGCACGTGCGTTGGTGAATCGACCTGAAATTTTGCTGCTGGATGAGCCTTTTGGGGCGCTAGATGCGTTGACGCGTGCCCATTTGCAAGATGAGCTGAAACGAATTTGGCAAAGCGAGGGCATCACCATGATCTTGGTGACCCACGATGTCGAAGAAGCGGTGTATCTGGGTGATCGTGTGGTGGTCATGGAGCCTCGTCCCGGTCGCGTTCGGCAAAACATCCCGATTGAATTGCCACACCCAAGAGACCGTAGTCAATTGGCTTTTGTGCGAATCAAAGAATCGGTCTTGGCTGAATTTGCGAACTTGGACGCAGGCGACACCTCACCCACATTCGCGCACGACTTTGTGCCAGCCCATATCCCGATTGATGCATGGCAATTTGCTGTCTGAGTGATTTTTTTTGAAAGGTAATGAATGTCTCGTGTGAATTTGATGAAGCGCCGCCTCCTGTCTGCGAGCTTATTGGCTGCGATGGTGGGCAGCTTTTATGCACTGCCAGTTCGTGCTGCTGATGTGCCCTCTGTGATTCGTATCGGATCGCCCGAGTTGGGTGTGGGCGGTAAATCGGCCACTGGAACAGGCGCAGCCTCCGTGGTGCAACACCAAAAATGGTTAGAGCAAGAGTTTGCAAAAGATGGCATCAAAGTGGAGTGGGTGTTCTTCCGTGGTGCTGGCCCTGCTGTGCACGAAGCGGTATCAGCCAAACAGTTGGACTTCTTTTACTTGGGCGATTTGGCGTCTGTGATTGGCAAAGCACGCGGGCTGCCATCGAAGTTCATATTTCCCACAGCACGTGGCACCAACAGCTATTTGGCCACGGCACCTGGCGTTGAGGTGAAAACAGCCGCTGATTTGAAGGGTTTGAAAATTTCGGTTCTCAAAGGCACGGCATACCAGAGACCGTTTGACCATTTGTTGGCTTCGGCTGGTTTGACAGAAAAAGATGTCAAGCTCATCAACCTCGATTGGCCGAGCTCTAAGGCGGCTTTGGTGGCCAAAGAGATTGATGCCACATTTGGCGGCTCTGATTTGTTCTTGCTCAAAGACAAAGGCGTCAACATTCCACTCAGCACCAAGGGGCGTGGTCCTGAATTCAAAATTGATGCTGGATTTTTGGCTACCGAGGATTTCATCACCAAATACCCCGCCATCACAGCGCGTGTGGTCAAGCAGCTTGTTCGTGCAGCGCATTGGAGTTCGGAAGAAAAAAACCGAGAAGCTTTTATCAAATTGGCGGTTGAAAACAGCGGTCATCCAGAGGTGTCGCTGCGTGCTGAATATGAGGGGGAGGCGTTGAAATCTCGCTTCTCCCCCTTGATCGACGATGACTTAATTGCCGACTACCAACGCGTGGTGGATGAAGGTCTCAAGCTGGGCTTGATTCGCCAAGGCTACAACGTGAATGAGTGGTTTGACGCCAGCTTTGTGCAGCAAGCACTCAAAGAGCTCAAGCTAGAAAAGTACTGGGTCGAGTTAGATGCCAAAGGCAAAGCCAAATCGAAAGGCAAATGAGCATGACCGATTTGAAGCGCCCCAATATTGTGTTTGTGTTGGCCGATGACTTGGGGTGGGCAGACCTGAGTGTGTACGGACAAACTGATTTTGAAACACCGCACTTAGACCGCATGGCGGCAGAGGGGGTGCGTTTCACGCAAGCCTATGCCAATTCGGCGGTGTGCTCGGCAACGCGTTTTGCGCTGATCACTGGACGCTATCAATACCATTTCAGAGGTGGTTTGGAAGAACCGCTCGTGCGTCAAGCGCATGTGCATGGCTTGCCTCCCGAGCACCCAACTCTCCCTTCGGTGTTACGTGATAACGGGTATGCCACAGCATTGATTGGCAAATGGCACTTGGGGAGCCTGCCAAACTTTGGCCCTTTGAAAAGTGGCTATGACAAGTTTTTTGGCAACTATGGCGGTGCCATTGACTACTTCACGCACAAGCCGGGCGTGGGTGAGGCCGTACCGCGTGATTTGTATGAGGGTGAAGTGCCTGTCGAGCGAGTGGGCTATTTCACACAGCTTTTGGCAGATGAGGCCAGCTCTTGGATCAAGTCACAAAGCAAAGACAAACCATTCTTTTTGTCTCTGCATTTCACCGCACCTCATTGGCCTTGGGTGGGGCCGGAGGATGAAGAGGTTTCAAAGAATTTGAAAAACATTTTTCACTATGACGGCGGCAATTTGTTGACCTATGCCAAGATGGTTCGATCGTTGGATTCAGCGGTGGGGCAAGTGCTTCGTACCCTCAAGGCACAAGGCTTAGATGACAACACGATTGTGGTGTTCAGCAGCGACAACGGAGGGGAGCGATTTGCAAAAACATGGCCGTTCACAGGTCAAAAAACTGAATTACTCGAAGGGGGGCTCCGTGTGCCTACGCTGTTGCGTTGGCCCGCCAAACTCAAATCTCAAGTGAGCGAGCAAGTGACTATCAGCATGGATTGGTTGCCCACTTTGTTGGCGGCAGCCGGTGTATCGCCTACTTTGCCGTATGTGCCAGATGGTGAAAACATATTGCCTGTGCTAACGGGTGAAAAACCTTCGTACGACAGAACCTTGTTTTGGCGCTACAAGGCGCAAGCGCAACGTGCTGTGCGCGATGGCAACCACAAGTATTTGAAGATCAACAACAACGAGTTTTTGTTTGATGTGGTCGACGATGTGCGTGAGCGGGCCAATTTGCGCGACAAAGAACCGATTGTTTTTGAAAGGCTGAAACAGCTTTGGAATGATTGGAATGCCAAATTCTTACCCATCACCGATGAGGTATTCACACATGGCTTGACGCCAGATATTCAAGCAGATCGTTATCGACCCGAGCGTGAAACCCATGGCATCTGAATCAAATTCTCATCATTCTGTGGCATCAAATGCCAATGACCGTCTGACCTTGCTGGAAGTTGGTCAGATGGTATTGATGGTGGCTATTGCTTCCTTTGGAATTTACTTTGTTTGGATTAATTAACTTGATTTAGCGCTTCGATTGTGCGTGTTGCTTTGACACTCTCGCGCTCGTTGTAGCGCGTCAAGTAGTCGCTTAGCACGGGCGAGATCTCTAACAGGTTGCTACGCGACTGAATCCATCCCAAGAAAACCCCCAAGTAAATATCTGCAATCGTGAAGCGTTCGCTCACCAGCCAGGTGTGATGCTGCAGGTGTGTCACGATGGGTTGTAGAGCCGCCAACAAAAGCTGCTGTCCTTTTTGTTGAATATGGGCATGTTGTTCGACATCATCATGAAAACGCTGAGGTCGATTGATGACACGAAAACTTGCTGCATGCACTTCGCTGCTCAGGTAGCCGAGCCACGATTGGATGAGACTTCGCTCAAGTGTGTAGGGGGGCGCAAACAAAGTTGTGTTTGGTCTGAGGTCCGCTAGGTAGGGCAATATGGCGGTGTTTTCGGTGAGTAAATTGCCATCCTCTAGAACGAGTGCAGGGACACGGCCAAAAGGTGAAATTTGTCGATGAGCAGCCTGTGGGTCAGTGAGAGACACAGCGACGATTTCAATGGGGAGTTTGAGTTCGTTGACCAGCACATGACTGGCAAAGCTGCATGCACCTGGGGCGATATAAAGTTTTGACATCGGTGTCTTTCTGTTTCAAATCACAAAAATAGATGAGCCAGTGAGTTCTCTGGATTCGAGCGCATGGTGTGCCTGAGGCGCCTGTGCCAATTCGTATCGGTGTTGAATGTCAACATTGATTCGTCCACTGGCAATCAATGCAAAGAGTTGAGAGACCAGATCCTTTTTCTCCGCTGGATCGCTGATGTAATCGGCCAGTGCAGGGCGAGTGAGATGAAGAGATCCTTTGACGGCAAAGATATGAGGATCAAAGGCCGGAATAGGACCACTGGCTGCGCCCACACACACCATCCAACCCCGCTTTTTGAGCGTGTCCAAAGAGTTCAAGAATGTTGACTTGCCTACGCTGTCAAACACCACATCGACGCCAACACCGTTGGTGATTTCGCGCACACGTTGGGCGACGTTTTCATGGCTGTAGTTGATGACATGGGCACAGCCGTGTTTCAGCGCAAGCTCGGCTTTTGCGTCAGATGACACAGCGCCGATGACTTCAACTCCCAAGAGCTTGGCCCACTGTGACACGATCAAACCCAACCCGCCCGCCGCCGCATGAAGCAGTAAGGTGTCACCTGCTTTGAATGGGTACAAACGACGCAGCAAATACGCAGCCGTGAGTCCGCGCATAGTGGCTGCAGCCGCGGTTTCGAAGTCGATGATGTCTGGCAATGGAATCAAGACCGAAGTTGGAACGATATGGTCAGATGCATACGCTCCGAGCGTGTTGATGAAACCGGTGTATGTGACACGGTCTCCTACCTTGACGTTGTCAACGTCATCGCCTAGTTCAGTTACCACGCCTGCTCCCTCTACGCCGATGCCTGAAGGTAAAGATATGGTGTAGGTACCGTTTCTAAAGTAGGTGTCAGCGTAGTTCAGCCCAACGGCTGCTTGCCGCAGTCGTACCTCGCCACGTTGAGGCGCTGGTAGCTTGATGTTTTGAAGATGCAAAACGTCTGGGCCACCCACAGGATTAAATCGAATAGCTTGAGTCATGTGTGATCAACGTGCAGACTGTGGACCTTTATTTAAGACGGCCGATACACGCTCGCCCCATCGATCTTCAGGGTAGTAGTCCCAAATGGCGCGATGTTGTACGGCCCAGTTGTCCCAAAACAGCAAGGTGCCGGGTTCCCACTTCACGCGGACTTGAAAGTGCGGGTTCTTCTCGATGTGCTGATACAAATGTTGCAGCACCGCAGTACTTTCTGCTGTGCTGAGCTCAACGATGTGAGATGTGAAACCACTGTTGACGTACAGAAACTTTTGACCTGTGAATGGATGCTTGGCAACCACAGGGTGCGTTGCTGTTGGAAACGTCTTGCCTGCTTCAGGCTTGGTGCCGTAGCCAATGGTCCATGGCAGGGCACCATCATGCACGGCCGTGAGTCCTTCTAAGAACTGCTGATAGGCAGGGGAGAGTGATTCATAAGCCAACACATTGTTGGCAAATGCCGTATCGCCTCCACCAAATTGAGGCAATCGAGTGACATGCAGAAACGATCCCCAAATGGGATGCGCATCACACGATACATCGTTGTGCCAGCCTTCGCCTGCGGTGAATTCAGAATCTTTGGTTGTTTTCCAAGCCAAGACGTCAGGGTCAAACTCTTGGCTATCACCGAGTACCTTGGATGACTCTTGGCGCGCTTTGGCTAAAGCATGTCGGTGCAAAGTTCCAAAACGACGCACAAAGGCTTTGTGTTGTTCTCGGGTCAGTTGCTGATTGCGAAATGCGACGACCAAGTTTTCATGCATCGCTCTTCGGATTTCAGAAAATTGCGCATTTGAAATGTCTTTGGATAAATCCACGCCATGCACTTCTGCACCTAGCGTAGGCGTTAAGCGTCGAACCTCAATGTGTGTATAGGGTTTGCGTTCAATGCCATGCCAATTCAATAACGCTTTCTTGGCCAAGCTGTTCGGGTGGAGGCTCATACAGTCAATTTGTTTTGAAAAACTGACTGTATGAGCGACAAGTTGATAAAGCAAAGAAGCTTTTCATCTATGGAGCTGAGAAATTCTCACAACATGATTGCTTAGAAGTTTTTTGTATGTGAAGAGACAAATAAATTCCTTTACGTGGCACAGATCAAGCTGAAAAATCTTCAGAGATTGAAATCATTCTTATGGAGGTATTCCAGTGACAACTGAAAAAAGGCAACTGCACTTGGGTGCATTTTTGCAAGGGGTAGGACATCATTTGGCTGCTTGGAGGCATCCTGACATTGATCCTTCCCATGCATTTAACTTGAATCATTTCAAAAATTTGGCACGGTTGGCTGAGTCCGCTAAATTTGATGCGATATTTTTTGCTGATAACTTGGGGCTGCCCAGCGCACCTGCGTCATTGCTTGCGAAAGCAGCCCCTGCGCACCCGTTTGATCCGTTACTGTTGTTGTCAGCCTTGACCTCAGTCACTGAGCGAATTGGCCTGGTTGGGACCGTATCTACAACTTACCTGCCACCTTATCACTTGGCGCGTAAATTTGCCTCTTTGGATCACTTCAGCAATGGCCGTAGTGGATGGAATTTGGTCACTTCGGGCACAGATTTCGAAGCAAAGAATTTCGGACTTGACCAACAAATCAGTCATGCAAGCCGCTATGCACGGGCAGCTGAATATGTGGATGTTGTCAAACACTTGTGGGACAGCTGGGAAGACGAGTCAGTGGCCTACAACCAATCAAGTGCTCAATTTCTAAAGCCACACACATTACACCGAGTGGACCATCAAGGCCAACACTTCAAAGTCGAGGGTGCACTGCAAGCGCCTCGCCCTGTGCAAGGGTACCCAGTATTTGTGCAAGCCGGTTCATCTGATGATGGACAAGATTTGGCGGCTGCGACTGCAGAGGTTGTTTTTACTGCTCAGCAAACCGTTGAAGATGCGAGGGCTTTCTATCAAAGCTTGAAGGCTAGGGTTGCTAAGTTTGGACGCAACCCAGATGCTGTGAAAGTATTGCCTGGAATTTCCCCCTACGTAGGTAAGACAGATGCCGAAGCGCAAGAAAAGTTTGAACAACTTCAATCCCTGATTGACCCAGAGGTCGGTTTGGGCTTGCTGTCGGGCTTTATTGGGGGAAGCGTTGACTTCTCTAAATATCCCTTAGACGGACCACTCCCAGAGCTGCCAGCGACAGAAGGGTGGCAGAGTCGGCAGGAATTATTTGTGAAGTTGGCTAAGCGTGACAACTTGTCAATTCGGCAGCTATACCAACGCATCGCTGCCGCGAGAGGTCATGCCACGGTGATTGGCACGCCGCAAAGTATTGCAGACCAGTTAGAGCACTGGTTTAGTACCGAGGCGGCAGACGGATTCAATATCTTGGCACCTACGTTGCCTTATGGATTGGAGGACTTCGCGCAGTTGGTCATTCCTGAATTGCAAAAACGAGGCTTGTTTAGAACGCAATACACAGGGCGAACCTTGCGTGAGCACTTGGGCCTGGCACGGCCTGAACATCCCCATCTGAATTTTTAAATTAAAAGGAAAAATCAATGAAGAAGAAATTATTTGTACTGTTGACGGGAGCCTTGTTACTTCTATTCGCTCAAGCGCAAACAACGCCACAGGTCATTCGTATTGGTGTGGCTACCCCAGGTGTTGGTAGTCCTGTTCGCACAGGGGGATCTAGTACATCAGTTGCCTATTCAGAGAAAGCATTTGAGGAAGAATTTAAAAAAGACAACACCAAGATTGAATGGATCTTCTTCAAGGGTGCAGGCCCTGCTGTGAATGAGGCCCTAGTCAACAAGCAAATTGATTTTGCATGGCAGGGCGATTTGCCATCGATCGTGCATCGTAGCAACCAAGTCAAAACCAAAATTATTCTGGGAAGTGGTGTTCGAGGTGGTTTGTATTTGGGGGTGTCGCCTGACTCAACCATCAAAGGGATTGAGGACTTGCGAGGTAAGCGTGTGGCTGTTTTCAAGGGCACCAATTTGCACCTAGCAGCTGTGCGTGCGCTCGCTGACAAAGGCATTTCGGAGCGAGATGTGAAGCTGGTTAACTTAGATCCAGCAACTGCAGCAGCGGCATTGGTGGCGCACGATTTAGATGCTGTGTTTGACTATGTCGGTGTGTTCCAACTGCGAGACAAGGGGTTGGCCAAAATCATCTGGTCAGCGCATGAGGATTCATTCAAATACACACGCCAAGCGGCTTTGTTGGTTACCGATGAGTTTGCGCAGAAATATCCTAATACGGTTGAGCGTGTGGTCAAGGTGGTGGTCAAGTATGCGTACAAATACTCGAACGAAGCTCGGCGTGCGGAATTGTTTGAAACATGGGGTAAGGCTGAATATCCAGAGGGTATATGGCGTGAAGACTTTGTTGGCCAGCCTTTAAAGGTGCGTTTTTCACCCTTGCTTGACCCGTTTCTTGTGGCCCGATACGAGGACTCAGCCAATGAGGCATATAACCTGAAACTGATTCGCTCTAAGCCTGAAATCGCCTCTTGGTTTGACCGTCGCTATTTGAATGCTGCGTTGAAAGAGTTGAAGCTCGAAGGGTTTTGGCCTGAGTACGCAGCCAATGGCAAACAAGTAGGACGCTGATCACTACGTTGTTGTTGGATAAAAAAATGCCCGGCTAAGCCGGGCATTTTTGATGGCGCAATGATCACATCGATCAAGCTGCTTGCTCAAGCGCCTTAGGGGAGTTGGCGGCTTGCGGGTTGGCTGTAATGCGCAATGAACGTGATGATTGACCATCGACGTTCACGGGCACCTCGCCTGCCACTGTGACGCGACGCACAATGCGGTGCTGTGTGCCGTAGTCATTGATGGCGTAGTGTTGTGTTGCGCGGTTGTCCCAAATCGCCACATCGCCTTGTGCCCATTGCCAGCGCGCTGTATTTTCCAAACGAATCACGTGATTTTGCAAAATCGAAATCAAGCGTTGAGAGTCACCACCAGTGTGGTTGACCAAACGTTTGACAAAGTGCCCTAAAAGCAAACTGCGCTTGCCTGTTTCTGGATGCACACGCACCACGGGGTGTTCTGTTTCATAAACCGTCGAGGTGAACAAGGACTTGAAGCGTTGAATGTCTTCAGGACTTACCTGGGTTACACGGTGAGTGGTGTAGTCGTAGTCGTTGGTGTGCAGGGCCCACAGTTTGTCAGCCAAAGCGCGTAGGTCTTCGGGCAAGTCTTCATAAGCCGCTTCTGCATTGGCCCACACCGTATCCCCGCCAGCTGCAGGAATTTTCACGCCACGCAAGACAGAAATTTTGGGATAGGCCACATCAAAGGTTACATCGGTATGCCAAGAGTTGGCACGCCCGCCGTGCTCGGAGTCAAGTTCCAACACATGGCTGGTGCCGCCTTTAGAGGGGACGGTGGGGTGCGACACCACATCGCCAAACAAAGTGGCAAAGGCTTCTTGGGAAGCGTCGTCTAGGTGGTCTTGGTCTCGAAAGAAAATCACTTTGTAGTGGAGCAGTGCTTGTTTGATGTTTGACACAACAGCTGGGTCAAGATCGGTGCTGAGTTTGATGTTGCGAATCACAGCGCCGATTCGGCCTGCGTGTGGCTTTAAATCAAGGTCAAAGGTAGGGTAGGTTGTGGACATGTCATTCTCCGAGGGGTTAGAAATCTGCTTTCACTGTCACGCCCAATGTGCGTGGCTGTGCGGGGGAGCCATAGTAGGCACCTTTGAGGCCAGCGGTGTTCACGGCTAAGAAGTAATGTTTGTCGGTGGCGTTTTTGACCCACAACGAAACATCCCAATTGGTACCTTGCGACTTGAAGGCGTAACCGCTTGCCAAGTTGACAACACCGTATGAGGGAATCCATGTGTATTCAGAGTCTGAAATGTCGCCATAGCTGCCTGAGCGCCATGCGTAGTTGGCATTGGCCCATACGTTGTCACCGTTATCCAGTTTGGTCGTGTACCGTGCATTGGTGTTCAAGATCCAACGTGGGGCACCGTTGACAGGGTGGCCACTTAGGTCAGCCACGCCACCTACGCCGTTGCCATAGTTGTTTTCAAGCGCTGGAGGTGCTTTGGTGAATGAGGTGTAGTTGGCATGGTTGTAAGAGCCATTCAACCCAAGTGCCCAGTGACGGCTGACTTGCGAGGCAACTTCAAACTCAATCCCTTTGGTTTCTACGTCGCCAGCATTGATGATTGCTGCTTTTGCCAGACCTTGCGAGTCATAGATGTAAGAGTTGGTTTGATAGCCTTGGATTTTGGTCAAGAACAAATTGGCATTGAATAAAGAGCTTTTATCTTGGCTAGTGCTCTTGAAGCCCACTTCCACGCTTTGAGCTTTCTCTGGTTCGACATTCAGGCTTTGGACGCCCACGGTTGGCCCTGTGCCGATACCGTTGATGTTGAATCCACCTGACTTGCTGCCAGAGCTGTAGCTGGTGTAGCCCAACAAATTGTCTTGAAACTTGTGGCTCAAGCTCAACAGACCGGAGTAGCTTTTGTCTTTGCGACTCAATGAACCAGAGTCCCATGGGCCGAATAAAGCCAATGAATTGCGCGTGGCCGCCAGTGCTGCTTGAGTCGGCGCAGGCGTGATGCTATCTGTCCATTGGGTACGTTGTGTCTGTGCTGTTTTCGACTCATCTGTGTAGCGCAGCCCTGTGGTGATGTCTGTTTGAGGCGTGAGATGGAAAACAGTTTGCCCAAACAAAGCGTAGCTATCGGTTTTGGCATTGCCGTAGGTGTTGGTATTCAGATTTCCAAAAACAGCGTTGTAGTTGGCGGGCTGATTTTGTGCCGTCCCTGCGTAATCACCAAATGAGTAAAAGCTGTTGTTGCTGATGTTTTGATGGAAATAGTAGGCACCCACCACATAGTCAAACTTTTCTCCTTTGGGAGATGCCAAGCGAACTTCTTGTGACAACTGTGAATCTTCCACATTGAAGCCGCCATCACGAATGCCATCTGCAGTGGTTAGGTCCAAATCGTTGTGAGGTTTGAACTTCCACTTGCGCGCAGCTGTGATGGATGTCAATTTGTGACCGCTGTCTAGGTTCCAGTTGGCTTCTGCTGAAAGGCCAGATTGATCAATTGCAAAGTGTTGGTTGCCGTTGATGTTGACCTGATATTTATAGGGATCGGTAATGAAACCGCCGGACACATAGGGTGTCAAACGACTGATGAAGGTGCTGCCTTGTGCATTGGTCGCTTGGTTGATGGAATAGGGAATGTAGGCGTTGGTGGAGCGTTCTTTGTTGTATTCAGCAATCAAGCGCAGATCAAATTTGCTGTCGGGTTGAATGAAAACTTGCCCGCGAGCACCTTCGCGTTTAGACCCGCTGAGATCGCGACCGTCGTACAAGTTTTTCACAAACCCATCACGATCTGATTTGTACACCGCCAAACGCGTGGCGATCGTTTCGTTGAGGGGTTGATTGAAGACGGCTTTGATTTGCTGGGTGCCATATGAACCCAAAGTGGTCTCAACGTGACGTTCTTCATCAAAAGATGGTTTTCGAGTGCTGATGTTCAAAACACCGGCGGTGGTGTTTTTGCCAAACAACGTGCCTTGTGGCCCACGCAGTAGATCGACTTGTTCTAAGTCCAGCAAATCAAAAACAGCCATACCTGGGCGACCCAAGAATACGTTGTCCAAATACAAACCCACACTGCCTTCGAGCCCTTCGTTAGCCGGGTTGTTGCCGATGCCGCGAACCGCCAATGATGATTGACGGCCGTGAATGAATGCAGAGTTCAAGCTAGGCAGGGTTTGCTGTAAATCTTGCACTTGATAGATGCGACGTTCTTCGAGTTGCGTGCCATCCACAGAGCTGATTGGAATTGGAACATCTTGAGCCGCTTCTTCGCGTCGCGTGGCATTGACAGTGACTTTAGGCAACGTTTCAGCAGTAGTGTTCGATGTCGACTGTGCATATGCGTTAGTTGCGAAATGCATGGAGCCTATGGCTGCAATTGAGAGTGCCGCGATTTGAGTTAACTTCGGCTTTTTGTTTTTCTTTCCCATGTGGGTTCCTTTCTATAAGAGCCCCGAAATTTATTAGCGACTAATCACTTTGTGAACGAACAATTTTTCAGATGGGTATGCGTTGCTGTTGCATATCGATAGTTGTTTTTTTTCGTTCTCAATGCTTGGTGCTTTCACAACAATGCACCCGTGCTGATGAAGTCAGCTTATGTGTCGTTCAAGAAAGGATATGAATGAGTCAATTAGCGATTCATCCAAACGAGGTTTGGGAAACCCCGTCATGGCGAAACCACGTGTCGGGGCAGGTGGTGGGATGGGTGGCTGCATCCATCTTGTTGCATGGTGTAGTCGTCGGGGCGTCGCGTTATTGGCCGGCGGATGATGCTGAGCTATTGCAAGAGGCTGTGCCGCACGAAATTGCCGTAGAGCTCACCCGATATGTGCCACTGCAGCCTCAGCGGGTTGCTGCACCGCCACAGCCGCTAGCCAAGCCAGTGCGAACAGAGGCAGACGGGCCTAAGGTCACGCCAGCGCCTAGCCTAGCCCAAGCGACACAAGCCACGACGCGACAAGAGGTGTTCACAGAGCCCGATGTGAGATCGGCCTATTTGCACAACCCCGCACCTGCCTATCCTGCGCAGGCTCAGCGTTTGAATTGGGAAGGTGTGGTGCAGCTCAAGGTCTTGGTTTCTCCAACGGGGCAAGCCATCGAGGTGTTATTGCATCAAAGCTCGGGTCGCAGGAGTTTGGACGACGCAGCACTCAATACCGTCAAAAAGTGGACGTTCAGTCCAGCCAAGAAAGGCTCAACGCCAGTAGAGGCTTGGGTTCTTGTCCCTATCGAATTCAAACTAGGAAGTTAATCACATGGCAATTTCATCTACATCTTCTGATCTCATCGTCGATGGGACGCTTTGGGCGCTCGTCGCGTTTTCAATCACCACATGGACGTTGATTTTTTACAAGGTTCGCCAGCACATTCAAATCAATGTGCACAACAAAAAGTTTTTAAAACAGTTTTGGAGCTCCAAGGATTTGCTGTCAGCCGCCAAAGTGGCGCATGAACAAAGCCCTGCTGGTCGTTTGGTGCATGCCGGGTTTAAGGCTGTACTGGAAGCAGATGCTGGAGCTGCCAAAGATTTGGAACACAGCGCAGATCGACAAGAGTTACTTGAGCGATTTTTGCGTCATCAAATTCACAAAGAGCGCCGACAGTTAGAGACCGGGTTGAGTGTGTTGGCCAGCATTGGCAGCACGGCTCCGTTTGTGGGCTTGTTTGGTACTGTGTGGGGCATCATGCATGCGCTCTCAGCTATTGGGGGTGCATCGTCAGCCAGCTTGGATGTGGTGGCAGGTCCGATCGGTGAAGCATTGTTGGCGACAGGTATTGGCATTGCGGTGGCTGTGCCTGCTGTGTTGGCTTACAACGTATTTTTGCGCCGCCTCAAAGTCATTGGGGCTGACCTTGATGAATTTTCAAACGATTACGTCAACTTGCTTCGCAAGTCTGACTTCAAGGTGCCCAATCTCAGCCAAATTTATGTGCTGGCAGATAAAGATGAATCATCATCTTTGCATCAACTCAATGTATCCAATGTGACGCACTGGACAGCAACAGAAAGGACTGCGTAATGGCCATCTCTACTTCTCAGGATGGGGACGAAGTCCTCAGTGAAATCAATATCACGCCATTGGTTGATGTGATGCTGGTGTTGTTGGTTGCATTCATCGTTACAGCGCCCTTGCTGAGTAATGCCATCAAGGTGCAGTTGCCTTCGACAGCCTCGACCTCTGCACCTGAGTCTAAGAAAAACTTTACTTTGAGCATTGATGCCAATGAAGTTGTTTACTTAGACAAGGTGAGAGTTGAATCGCAAGACTTGGAGGGGAGATTGGCATCGTTGAAGTCTCAATTTCCAGATGCGGCAGTGCATTTGCATGCGGATACCGCAGTTCCTTATGGCGCTGTGGCAAAGGTGATGGCACATGTCGAGCGTGTCGGAATTTCCAAGTTGTCAGTGGTGACTACGCCCAACTCGCGTAGCTAACCTCTTTAGAGAGAGGCTTAAATTTTCAAAAAGGAAGATAGATGAATAAAACAGAATTGATTGAGCACATTGCATCGCAGGCTGACATTTCAAAAGCCGCTTCAGGGCGCGCGCTCCAAGCGGTGCTAGATGCAGTCAAGAAAACCCTCAAAAAAGGTGACTCGGTCACGCTCGTAGGTTTTGGAACTTTCAGTGCAAGCAAGCGTGCTGCACGTACTGGGCGCAACCCACGCACTGGCGCTCCGTTAAAAATTAAAGCGGCTAAGGTGCCTCGCTTCAAACCCGGTAAAGGACTGAAAGATTCACTGAATTGACACAGTATTCATGAACAGCCCGCTATAAGCGGGCTTGTTGTATCTGAATCCTTCGAATCTAGATTTAAGTTGCAGAAAGCGCTTGGTCCAAATCGGTAAGCAAATCATCAATGTGTTCAATGCCAATGGACAAGCGAATAGCGTCTTCAGACACGCCTGCTTTGGCCAACTCTTCGGGTGCGAGCTGGCGATGTGTGGTGGACGCAGGGTGCGTGGCTAGCGATTTGGCATCGCCGATATTGACCAAGCGTGTGAACAACTGCAGCGCATCCAAGAACTTTGCACCTGCTTCACGTCCGTGCCCTTGGGTCGACTTGACGCCAAACGTCAACAGGCCTGAGGCATGCCCGCCCAGGTACTTTTGCGCGAGTGCATGGTCGGGGTGGTTGCTCAGTCCCGCGTAATTGACCCAACCCACTTTGGGGTGTTGTTCCAAATGTTTGGCAATTTCAAGTGTGTTGCTGTTGATACGTTCCAGTCGTAAGGCCAGCGTTTCGATGCCTTGCAAAATCAAGAAGGCGTTGAACGGTGAAATGGCTGCTCCTGTGTTGCGCAAGGGAACGACACACGCTCGACCGATGTAGGCGGCTGGCCCCAATGCTTCGGTGTACACCACGCCGTGGTAGCTCACGTCGGGTTCGTTCAAGCGCTTAAAGCGCTCTTTGTGTTTTGCCCATGGGAATTTTCCGCTGTCCACAATGGCGCCACCAATCGAGGTGCCATGACCGCCGAGGTACTTGGTCAACGAGTGAACCACAATGTCTGCGCCATGTTCAAACGGACGCAGCAAGTAGGGTGTGGCCACGGTGTTGTCCACAATGAGTGGCACACCATGCTTATGGGCAATGTCTGCAATGCGTGCAATGTCTGTGACGTTGCCTTGTGGGTTGCCCAAAGACTCCACAAAAATAGCCTTGGTTTTGCCATCGATCAAAGGCTCAAAACTATCGGGGTTGCGGTGGTCAGCAAACCGTGTGGTGATGCCAAACTGCGGCAAGGTGTGCGCCAACAAGTTGTAGGTGCCGCCGTACAAGGCTGTGCTGGAGACAATGTTGTCACCGGCTTCAGCTAAGGTTTGAATCGCATAGGTCACAGCAGCTTGACCGGAGGCCAACGCCAACGCTGCAATACCGCCTTCTAGCGATGCAATGCGTTGCTCCAACACGTCTTGTGTGGGGTTCATGATGCGGGTGTAAATATTGCCTGGTACTTTCAGGTCAAACAAATCTGAGCCATGTTGTGCGTTGTCAAAGGCGTAAGCCGCCGTTTGATAAATCGGAACAGCCACGGCTTTGGTCGTCGGGTCTGGTTGATAGCCCGCATGAACCGAGCGTGTTTCAAATTTCCAATGGGTGGTCATACGTGTCCTGTGTAGTGAATGAAGGCTGCAGTCTGCGTTTGGTTCGATAAGAGAGCAACGAATAAAAACGCATGTCGATATATCAAGCTCACTGCATCTTGTTGAGGTTTGTCAGTTTGTGTGCATAGACGGTTTTGTAATTTGCTATTGCGTAATTTGTCGTTCTCAAATCGTCAAAACCGCCAAACAATCGCGCACCAGTATTCATACGAATTGAGTTGAGTGATGACACATACAGATCAGCCATGGGGCCGCCATGACATAAACATCAAACAATGCTTGAAAGCCTAGGATTTGATTGCAATTGCTTTAGTTTTGGTGTGTGCAAATTGCGTGTTGGCTATTTTGTTGCTGTCCATTCCACCTGCTCAAGCAAAACAAATTCAACGCCCGCTGCTCGGTGCGGAGCCGCAAGTGACCAAGGTGGGATGAGATGCAACACACGCACAATGAATTGAATCGTCGGCAGTGGTTGATAGCTACGGCCTCGCTGCTGGGCAGTACATGTGTGCATAGCCAGGGGCACGAGCGCGGTGTTTTGCGAATCGGCTATCAAAAGTCATCTGCTTTGATCACGGTGCTCAAAGCCAAAGGAACGCTTGAGCCCTTACTAGCAGCGAAAGGGATTCGATTGACATGGCACGAGTTCAGCACAGGCTTGCCATTGCTGGAGGCTTTGAATCTGGGCAATGTCGACTTCAGTGCCGATGTGGCTGACACCGTGCCCGTGTTTGCGCAGGCTGCGGGTGCACAAATTACGTATGTTGCGCAAGAGGCGCCATCTCCTTTGGCTCAGGCCATTGTGGTGCAGGCAGATTCCAGCATTCGTGACGTTTCATATTTGAAAGGTAAGAAGGTGGGTGTGGCCAAAGCAGCGGGTGGACATTACTTGTTGATTGCTGCGCTAGCAAAAGCTGGGTTGTCTTTCAAGGATATTGAGCCTGCCTATCTAACACCAGCCGATGGACGCGCTGCATTTGAAAAAGGTGCGATTGATGCCTGGGTGGCTTGGGACCCATTTTTGTCAGCGGTGGTGACGCAAAGTCACGCGCGCGTTTTGCCCGTTCCGCGCGAGACCGCTTCATACCAACGGTATTACTTGGCATCGGATGTCTATGCCAAAGCCAATCCGGATGTGTTGCGGCTGCTAGTGAGTGAGCTTCAAAAAGCAGGGGCGTGGGTCAAGAAGCAGCCCAAAGAAGCGGCTGCCTTATTGGGCGGCGTGTGGGGTTTGGAATCTCATATTGTTGAGCAGGCCAACACCCATCGCAGTTATGCGGTGCGTGCTGTCACGCCAGCGGGTTTGGCAGAGCAGCAAAAGATTGCTGATGCTTTTTTTGGCGAAAAACTATTGCCCAAACGAGTTGACACGCAAGCCTTGCCGTTGTTCAAACTTTGACATTGAAAGAAATTTGTATGCATTTCTCTAAATTGATTCATCGCACACCCAAGCGTGTGGTTGGCGCATTTGTGTTCGCTTACAGCAGTACCTTGGTCATGGTTGCATTGCCACCAGCGCTAAAGCTTGTTCAGATGATTTAGAAATAAACAAACAAATAAACAGTAGTTTGAGTTTTGACTAGCCGCCTATAGAGTTCATTCAACCGTCTTGAGACCGCAATGCAAGACACAGACATGAACTTGAAAAGGGATAAAAAAATGACAGATGTTTTAGAGCAGCAAGTGGGGGGCAATACCTTGGAAGAGGCCAAAGCCTTGGCCCACGAAGAAGGGTTGAGCTACGCAGGTCGCGTGTCGCCCAAGTTGGCTTGGGAATTGTTCTCCAGCGGTCAAGCGCAATTGGTGGATGTGCGCAGCACGGAAGAACGCAAGTTTGTGGGCCATGTGCTAGGTACCGTGCATGTGGCGTGGGCTACAGGTACGGCGCTGACGCGCAATCCCCGCTTTGCCCGCGAGCTCGAAGCCAAAGTGGGCAAAGACGCTGTGGTGCTGCTGCTGTGCCGCAGTGGCAAGCGCTCGGCCTTGGCTGCCGATGTGGCGGCTAAAGCAGGGTTCACGCAGGTCTACAACATTGCCGAAGGTTTTGAAGGCGAATTAGATGAACACCAGCATCGCGGTGGGTTTGATGGTTGGCGCTTCCATCAGCTGCCTTGGGTGCAAGACTGAGATTGACAAAGGAATTTCACATGACACACGTTTTCAACGACAACTCGCTGTCCATTGGCCGCACGCCCTTGGTCAAACTCAATCGCATCACCGATGGTGCAGCAGCCACCGTGTTGGCCAAGATTGAAGGGCGCAATCCCGCTTACTCCGTCAAGTGCCGCATTGGCGCTGCCTTGGTGTGGGACGCCGAAAAGCGCGGCGTGTTGGGTGCTGGCAAAGAAATTGTGGAGCCTACCAGTGGTAACACGGGCATTGCGTTGGCCTTTGTGGCTGCAGCGCGTGGCATACCCATCACGCTCACCATGCCTGACACCATGAGTTTGGAGCGTCGCAAATTGTTGTTGGCCTACGGTGCCAAGTTGGTGCTGACCGAAGGCGCCAAAGGCATGAAAGGCGCGATTGCCAAAGCTGAAGAAATTGCAGCCAGCGATTCCAAGTATGTGCTGCTGCAACAGTTCAAAAACCCAGCCAACCCAGCGATTCATGAAAGCACCACTGGTCCCGAAATTTGGGAAGACACCGAGGGTGCGATTGACATCTTGATTTCCGGCGTGGGCACGGGCGGCACCATCACCGGTGTGTCGCGCTACATCAAGAAGACACAGGGCAAGGCCATTACCTCAGTAGCTGTCGAGCCGACGGCTAGCCCAGTGCTGACGCAAACGCGTGCGGGCGAAGAAGTGAAGCCTGGGCCACACAAGATTCAAGGCATTGGCGCAGGCTTTGTGCCGGATGTCTTGGACTTGTCTCTGATTGATGCGGTTGAGCAAGTCAGCAATGAAGACGCTGTGGAATTTGCCCGTCGCTTGGCGCGTGAAGAGGGTATCTTGGCCGGCATCTCTTGCGGGGCAGCCACCGCCGCAGCGGTGCGTTGGGCCAAGAAGCCTGAGAACGCAGGTAAAACCATTGTGGTGGTGTTGCCAGATTCGGGTGAACGTTACCTGAGCTCTGTCTTGTTTGAAGGCGTGTTCAACGAGGCAGGTTTGGCAGCATGAGTGATTTGACTTTAGACCCACGCGCTGCATCGTTTGATTTGCAGCATGTGGTTTCTGAATTGGCAGCAGTGCGCCAACGTTGGCGTGAGGCGCAGCAGCGTTCCACCGAGCCGGGAGGACGCGAGTTGCCATCACGTGAGGCTTTGTCGGACATCGTCAAAGGCTTGCGTGGGGCTTTGTTCCCTATGCGTTTAGGGCCGTCAGATTTGCGCCAAGAGAGTGAAGACTTTTATGTCGGGCACACACTCGACTCGGTGTTACATGGTTTGTTGCATCAGGTACGTTTAGAGCTGAGTTATGCCGCACGTCACGATGCGTCGCAGTCTGAAGCGAAAGTGGATGCGCATGCTTTGCACATCGTGCGTGAGTTAGCACATGCGTTGCCGCACATCCGTGAGCTGCTCGACAGCGATGTGACTGCAGCCTTTGAAGGCGACCCAGCCGCACGCAGTGTGGACGAGGTGCTGCTGTGTTACCCCGGCATCGAAGCCATGATTCACCACCGCTTGGCGCATCGCTTGTATGCCTTGGGTGTGCCGCTGTTGGCACGCTTGGTGGCAGAGTTGGCGCATGCGCAAACAGGCATCGACATTCACCCAGGGGCCACGATTGGGGCTGGCTTTTTCATCGACCACGGCACAGGCGTGGTGATTGGCGAAACCGCCGTCATTGGCCAGCGTGTGCGTGTGTACCAAGCAGTCACTTTGGGGGCGAAAAGCTTTCCGACCGATGCCGATGGCCACCCCGTCAAAGGCTTACCGCGCCACCCACATGTGCATGACGATGTGGTGATTTATGCCGGTGCCACTGTGCTGGGGCGCGTGACGATTGGCAAAGGCGCATCCATTGGCGGAAATGTGTGGGTGACGCACGATGTGGCACCGGGGGCCCAAGTCACTCAGGCACGTTCGCAGCGTGACGAGTCGGTGGCCATGTTATGAGCCAGCTTCCGAATCATTTCGGATTGGCTTTGCGTCACTTGCGCGAGCAAAAAGGCTGGTCGCAAGAGGCCCTGGCAGAGCACGCCGACTTGAATCGTTCGTATGTGGGTGAACTAGAGCGTGGCCAAGCCATTGCCTCGTTACTCACCATCGAAAAACTCGCCTTCGCTTTTGGCGTGAGTGTGACCACCTTGGTTTCGCATGCCGAGCGAATTTCTTCCTCCCAAACCCTCAAAGGCATTGAATTGACGGCTATAGCATGTTGATCGATGGCTCTGAACGTTTGACACTTCTTCACCTTTTTTGTAACTTTCTCGGAGCTTTCCCATGTCGGAACAAACATCTTCTCAGCTCGCGCTGAGCGACAACGCTGCACGTCAGCTAGCCAACGCCACCAAAACGGTCCCCATTCTGTCGACTATCAGCCCACGTTGGTTGACACACTTGCTGCAATGGTCACCTGTGGAAGCTGGTATCTATCGCTTGAACAAAGTGAAGAACCCAGAAGACGTGCTCGTGGCATGCGCCAAACGCGATGAGTCTGAGCTGCCACAAACCTTTGTGGATTACGAAGACCAACCCCGTGAGTACTTCCTCAATGCGGTGTCCACCGTGCTCGACGTGCACACCCGCGTGAGCGACTTGTACAGCAGTCCACACGACCAGATCAAAGAGCAATTGCGCTTGACGATCGAGACCATCAAAGAAAAACAAGAGAGCGAACTCATCAACAACCCTGACTACGGTTTGTTGGCCAGCGTCGCCCCTGAGCAAGTGGTTTACCCACTCACCGGTGCACCCACACCTGACGACTTGGACGAGTTGTTGACCAAAGTATGGAAAGAACCCGCCTTCTTCTTGACGCACCCCTTGGCCATCGCTGCTTTTGGTCGCGAGTGCACACGCCGTGGTGTGCCTCCACCGACCGTGAGCTTGTTTGGTTCACAGTTCCTCACATGGCGCGGAATCCCTCTGATTCCTAGCGACAAAGTGCCAGTGGCTGACGGCAAAACCAAAATCTTGCTGTTGCGCGTGGGCGAAAAACGCCAAGGCGTGGTGGGTGTGTATCAGCCAGGTTTGGCTGGCGAACAAAGCCCAGGTTTGTCTGTGCGTTTTATGGGCATCAACCGCAGCGCGATTGCGTCCTACTTGATCAGCTTGTATTGCTCGCTGGTGGTGCAGTCTGACGATGCGTTGGCTGTGTTGGAAGATGTTGAGATTGGCAAGTTCCATGAGTATCCAGACACTTACAAGTGAAGTTCACAGCCCGTTAGACGTTGGCGCTTTGGCGCAACTCGCGGGTCAGTTCTTTGCTGCATTGCCAGGTGAACGTGCTGAGCCGCAGACGGCACTGAATGTGGCGCCTTCGCCTACCGCCTTGGGCGGTGTATCTGCGCCTGTGAATGTGTTGCCAGCTGGCTCATCGCTGGGCCCCTTAGGTAACGGCCCACAGTTGCCGGGCACGATTGCGCCCGGTGCCAATGCCGCACCTCAGTCGCCGCAAAGCGTGTTGAACCTCGGTGCGTCTTCCCCATCCTTGGTGCCACACTCTGCTGCGCCGAATGGTGTGCCTGACCATGCCTCCATCGTGCCGCCTGCTGTGGATGGTCGTGTGGGCAGTGGCTCACTCGGTGTGCCACAGGCTTACGCGCCTTCGCTGCCCGCAGTGGGTGGTGCCTCGCCTGAGCGAGCTGAGGCCATTGGCCCTGCGCACCAGCGTTCACCTGCGCCCTCGACGCCCTACTACTTCTTGGGTGAGTCCGCGGGGTACCCCACTACAGTGCAAAGCTTTGACGTGCCGCGCGAAGACCGTGTGTCTGCGCAGTCGTTTGGCTTGCCGGGGGCCGATGACTTGCGTGCGTTGCTGGGTGAAAACCCACGACACCAAGCGCAGCCGTTGCCTGCACATGCACCCACCACCGCCACTGAGCGGCCCACATCGCCTTATTACTTTGCACAACCCACGCGACAAGCGCACGGGTTTTCAGAGCGTGTGCCACAAGCTGACGAGGCCCGGCATCCGGGCTTTGACGTGCATGCGGTGCGCCGTGATTTTCCCGTCTTGCAAGAGCGTGTGAATGGCAAACAGTTGGTGTGGTTTGACAACGCGGCTACTACGCACAAACCGCAATCGGTGATTGATCGCATTGCTTACTTCTATGCCCACGAGAATTCCAATATTCACCGTGCGGCCCACGAGTTAGCAGCGCGTGCCACCGATGCTTACGAAGGTGCCCGCGAAAAAGTGCGTGCCTTCTTGGGTGCAGGTTCAGTCGAAGAAATCATCTTTGTGCGCGGTGCCACCGAAGCCATCAACTTGGTGGCCAAGACTTGGGGCTGGCAAAACGTGGGTGAGGGCGATGAAATCATCGTCTCTAACCTTGAACACCATGCCAACATCGTGCCTTGGCAACAGTTGGCTGCAGCCAAAGGTGCCAAGCTCAAAGTCATTCCTGTGGATGACAGCGGCCAAGTGCTGCTGGACGAATACAAGAAGCTCTTGAGCGACCGCACCAAGATTGTGTCGGTCACGCAAGTCTCGAACGCTTTGGGCACCGTGGTGCCTGTGAAAGAGATCGTCGACTTGGCCCATCGCGCAGGTGCTGTAGCTTTGGTGGATGGCGCGCAATCGGTGAGTCACATGCGTGTGAACGTGCAAGAAATTGGTGCTGACTTCTTTGTGTTCTCCGGGCACAAAGTGTTTGGCCCCACTGGCATTGGCGTGGTGTATGGCCGTCGTGAGTTGCTCGACGACATGCCACCTTGGCAGGGCGGCGGCAACATGATTGCCGACGTGACTTTTGAGCGCACGTTGTTCCAACCACCGCCCAACAAGTTTGAGGCTGGCACCGGCAACATTGCTGATGCTGTGGGTTTGGGCGCTGCGATTGACTATGTGCAACGCATTGGCATGGAAAACATCGCACGCTACGAGCATGACTTGTTGGTCTATGCCACACACCACTTGAAGCCGATTCCTGGCGTTCGCTTAGTGGGCACGGCCCATGAGAAGGCGAGTGTGTTGTCGTTTGTGTTGCAGGGCTACACCACCGAAGAAGTGGGCAAGGCCATGAATGCAGAAGGCATTGCGGTGCGAACCGGTCACCATTGCGCGCAGCCTATTTTGCGTCGCTTTGGTTTGGAAACCACGGTGCGCCCATCGCTGGCGTTTTACAACACCTGCGAAGAGGTGGACCGCATGATTGCGGTGGTACGCCGCCTCAGTGGCAGTCGTGCTAAGTCTTAAGGCCCAAGCGTTCCCAAAGAAGCGGTGAATCGGCCATATGCCGACTCACCGCTTTTCTATATATGCATACGTTATTAACTAACAAATAAACAGTCGTTTGCGATTGGACAATTCCCTTTCACAATCGCGGCTATGTCTCAAACACCCACCATCCTCATCGTGCCCGGTTGGCGCGATTCTGGCCCCGGCCACTGGCAAAGCCTGTGGGCCGAGTCCATCAAGGGCGCCGTGCGCGTGCAGCAAGACAACTGGATTTCCCCCACGCGCAGCGCATGGGTGGGCCGTATTGCCGAAACCATCCTCTCCCAAGACGGCCCTGTGGTGTTGGTGGCACACAGCCTAGGCTGTATTGCTTCGACACACTTGCCACCCGAAGCGGTGGCACGCATTCATGGTGCTTTGTTGGTTGCACCGGCTGACCCTGAGCGCCGTGCGCCTTTGGTGGACTTTGCGCCTGTGCCGTACCATACGCTCCCTTACCGCAGTGTGGTGGTGGCCAGCAGCAACGACCCGTATTGCCCTGTGCGCACCGCTGGGGCGTACGCTAGGTCGTGGGGCAGCGAGTTTGTGCGTTTGCAAAATGCAGGGCATATCAATATCGATTCTGGTTTTGGCGCTTGGCCACTGGGCTTGGCACTTTTGCAATCTTTGGTGGAAACACCATTGGTTTTCAAGGCGACAACATCTGTGGCATCTACTCAATCTTTGGAGCTTCAAACCGCATGAAAAAATTCATACACACCACTTTGGCCGCAGCGTTGTTGGCAGTCAGCTCATTGGCTTCTGCTCAAACTTTGTTGAATGCGTCGTATGACGTGGCCCGCGAGTTTTACAAAGACTACAACCAAGCTTTTGTGGCCCATTACAAAAAGACCACAGGCAAAGACATCAAGATTGACCAAGCCCACGGCGGCTCTAGCGCACAAGCCCGTGCGGTGAACGACGGCTTAGATGCCGATGTGGTCAGCATGAACACCACCACCGACATCGAGTTCTTGGCCAGCAACGGCGTGGTGGCGAAAGACTGGGCGAAGAAGTTCCCCAACAACGCGTCTCCTACCACCTCAACCATGTTGTTTCTCACACGCAATGGCAACCCCAAGGGCATCAAGGATTGGGACGACCTGACCAAGCCTGGTGTGCAAGTCATCATCGTCAACCCCAAAACCGGTGGCAATGGCCGCATGGCATATTTGGCAGCTTGGGCCTATGCGCGTAAAAAAGGCCAGACCGATGCACAAGCTGCTGAGTTTGTGGCCAAGATTTTTAAGAACGTGCCCGTGCTCGCCAAAGGTGGCCGTGACGCGACCACCATCTTCTTGCAACGCAACATCGGTGATGTGCTGGTGACGTTTGAATCCGAAGTGGTGTCAGTCGATCGTGAGTTTGGCGAAGGCAAGGTGGATGCTGTGCATCCCTCGGTCAGCATCATTGCGGAAAACCCAGTGGCCGTAGTGGAACGCACCGTGGCTAAAAAAGGCACAGGCGAATTGGCCAAGGCATATTTGAACTACTTGTATTCAGACGAAGCGCAAGAGATTGCTGCTAAGCACGCTTTGCGTCCACGTTCTCCTGCGTTGCTGAAGAAATATGCATCGACCTTCAAGCCCATTCAGTTGGTGCCTGTGAGCGAGTATTTCGGCTCACTCAGCGAAGCGCAAAAAGTGCACTTCAATGATGGTGGCCAGTTTGACAAAATTTATACAGTTAAGTAATTCATGGCATTGTTCTCTTTGGCGCGCAGCCACAAGGCTGCGCGTGTTCTTCCCGGCTTCAACATCACCTTAGGTTTCACGATCACATACCTGAGCTTGATTGTGTTGATTCCGCTCTCCGCATTGATTTTCAAAACCTTCACGCTCACGTGGGACCAATTTGTTGAAGCTGTCACAGGCCCACGTGTGATGGCGTCGTACAAACTCACCTTTGGCGCGTCACTCATTGCTGCCTTGGTCAATGTGGTGTTTGGTTTGCTCGTAGCCTGGGTGCTGGTGCGTTACGACTTCTTCGGTAAGAAGGTCGTCGATGCATTGGTCGATTTGCCCTTTGCTTTGCCTACTGCGGTGGCCGGTATTTCGCTCACCGCTTTGTTAGCGGGCAATGGCTGGGTGGGGCAGTACTTGGAGCCCATGGGCATTCAGCTCGCGTTCAACCCCAATGGCGTGGTGATTGCACTCATCTTCATTGGCTTGCCCTTTGTGGTGCGCACGGTGCAGCCGGTGTTGGAAGATGCAGAGAAAGAACTAGAAGAAGCCGCCACCTGTTTGGGTGCCACGCGTTGGCAAACCTTTACACGCGTGATTTTTCCCAGCATCGCACCAGCTTTGCTGACGGGCTTTGCCATGGCATTTGCCCGTGCGATTGGTGAATATGGCTCGGTGATTTTCATTGCGGGCAATATGCCCATGGTGTCTGAAATCACACCGCTCATCATCATCGGCAAGTTGGAGCAATACGACTACGCCGGAGCCACGGCCGTGGCGGTGGTGATGTTGGTCATCTCGTTTATTTTGTTGTTGGTCATCAATGCACTACAGGCTTGGCAACGTCGCCATACAGGAGCACCAGCATGAGCGCCGTAACAAACCCTTCCGTACGCAATGCACAAGCGGGCACGACTGAGCCCGCATGGGTGCGCTACAGCCTCATTGGTGTGGCGCTCACGTTTATGTTTTTCTTCTTGGTCTTGCCATTGGCGGCGGTGTTCACCGAAGCTTTGCGCAAAGGCTTGGAGGCCTATTGGGTGGCGTTGCAAGAGCCCGATGCATGGTCGGCCATTCGCCTGACCTTCATCACCGCACTCATTGCCGTGCCTTTGAATCTGGTGTTTGGTATTGCGGCCGCATGGGCCATTGCCAAGTATGAGTTCACGGGCAAAGCGTTTTTGACCACACTGGTGGACTTGCCGTTTTCGGTGTCCCCCGTAGTGGCCGGTTTGATTTATGTGTTGATGTTCGGTGCACAGGGCTGGTTTGGGCCGTGGCTACAAGAACACGACATCAAAATCATTTTTGCTGTACCCGGCATTGTCTTGGCGACTGTGTTTGTCACGTTCCCCTTCATCGCGCGTGAGTTGATTCCGCTCATGCAGGCGCAGGGCAATGATGAAGAGCAAGCCGCCATCGTGTTGGGCGCCACAGGCTGGCAAACCTTTTGGTATGTCACGTTGCCCAACATCAAGTGGGGTTTGATCTACGGCGTCATTTTGTGTAACGCACGTGCCATGGGCGAGTTTGGCGCGGTGTCGGTGGTGTCGGGTCACATCCGTGGGCAAACCAACACCATGCCATTGCATGTGGAAATTTTGTACAACGAATACCAATCGGTGGCGGCGTTTGCCGTGGCCTCGCTGTTGGCCTTGTTGGCCTTGGTGACCTTGGTGTTGAAGTCGTTTGTGGAATGGCGTCATGCCCGTGAGCTGAAAGCCACGGCTGATTTGCCACCCGAGAACCCACACGCATAAATCAATAAGAGTACCGAATCATGAGCATCGAAATCAGAAACATCCACAAACAGTTTGGCGACTTTCAAGCGCTGGGCGATGTGATCCTCGACATTCACTCTGGCGAATTGATCGCTTTGTTGGGCCCATCGGGCTGCGGCAAAACCACGTTGCTACGCATCATCGCGGGTTTAGAAACAGCGGACGCTGGCACGATTTTGTTCAGCGGTGAAGACACCACGCACGTGCATGTGCGCGAGCGTCAAGTGGGCTTTGTGTTCCAGCACTACGCCTTGTTCCGTCACATGACGGTGTTTGAAAACGTAGCCTTTGGCCTACGCGTGAAACCACGCAACGAGCGCCCCAGCGAAGAACAAATCAAAAAGAAAGTGCACGACTTACTGAGCCTCGTGCAACTCGATTGGTTGGCCGATCGTTACCCATCACAACTCTCAGGCGGTCAACGTCAGCGCATTGCCTTGGCTCGCGCTTTGGCCGTCGAGCCCAAAGTGTTGTTGTTAGACGAGCCGTTCGGTGCTTTGGACGCCAAGGTGCGTAAAGAGTTGCGCCGTTGGTTGCGCCGTTTGCACGACGATTTGAATGTGACCACCATCTTTGTGACGCACGACCAAGAAGAAGCCCTCGAAGTGGCTGACCGAGTGGTAGTGATGAACAAAGGCAATGTCGAACAAGTGGGCAGCCCACAAGAAGTGTGGGAACACCCAGCCAGCCCGTTTGTCTATGGCTTTTTAGGCGATGTGAATTTGTTTCATGGCCGCGCTCACGAAGGCGAAATGCACATTGGTGTGGAAGACCAAACCGTGCGCGTGGCCAGCCCCGAGCACCATGCCGCACAAGATGCCAAAGCCTTTGCCTATGTGCGCCCGCATGATTTGGATGTGCGCCGCTTCACCTCAGGCAGAGAAGACGAGGGCGGCATCGTAGCGCAACTCACGCGTGCCATTGTGGTGGGCCCGATTGCCCGCTTAGAGCTGGTAGCGGCTGAAGGCGATGGACCGTCAGATCAGCAGATCATTGAAGCGCAAATCCCTGCATCGCAGTTTTACGAGCAGGGATTTACAGAGGGTGAGACCTTGGTGCTCACACCGCGCAAAGCGCGGGTGTTTGTGGCCTAACGCTGACTTAGTTAGAGTATTGCTTGAGCCAGGCTACAGCGCGGCTCCAGCCGTCAGCCGCGGGACCAGCACGGAAGCTGGCACGGTAGTCGGCATGAAACGCGTGTGGCGCGTCTGGGTACAACACAAACTCTGAGGCCTTGGCCGCTTTGTTGCCTTTGGTGGCAGCCTGCGCTAGGGCTTCTTTCATATTGTTCACGGATGTCACGGGAATGCCTGTGTCTGCACCGCCATACAAGCCCAACACTGGCGCTTTCAGTGACGCGGCCAATTCGATGGGGTGCTTGGGGTTGTTGGCGTTGGTTTGGCCTTCCATTCGACCGTACCAAGCTACAGCTGCTTTGACCTTTGGATTGTGCTCGGCATACAGCCATGCGATGCGCCCGCCCCAGCAAAATCCTGTGATGGCCACCTTGTTGGCATTGCCGCCGTTTTGAGTGGCCCACTTCACCGTGGCATCCAAATCGGCCATCACTTGTGCGTCCGGCACTTTGCTGATGATTTCGGCTTGCAGCTTGGCAATCTCTTTGAACTGACTGGGGTCACCTTGACGTACAAACATTTCGGGCGCGATGGCCAAATAACCTTCTTTGGCAAGACGACGTGTGACATCGGCAATGTATTCATGTACGCCAAAAATTTCAGAGATCACCAGCACCACGGGTAGGTTGGTTTTGCCAGCAGGGGCAGAGCGGTAAGCAGGAACTTTGAAGCCATTCACATCAATCTCAACGCGACCGCTGGTTAAACCTTCAGCAGAAGTTTGAATGGCAGTTTGCGCCATCAGTGGCATGGCGGCTGCGGCATAGCCAATGCCCAATGCAGTTTGCAATGCCAAGCGGCGTGTGGGTGTGAGTGAAGCCTCTGTGCTGTTGAGCAGGGCGTGTGTGTCGGCGATGTGGTTGTGGTTCATGGTGTCTCTGTGTGTTGTGTGTGTGAATGAACGAAGCGTTGTGCAACTTCATACGCGATCATGCCAAAAATCATCGCCAATACGAACACAAGGGCTTTGTCTTGACCCGCTGCCATGCTGACCAATGCTGGCCCTGGGCAAAAACCAGCCAAGCCCCAGCCTGCGCCAAACATCAAATTTCCCCAAATCAAGCGCTTGTCGATGTGAGTTGATTGAGGCAAGTGCAAAGCACCGCCAAAAAAATTGGTGGTTCGCTTTTTAGCCAATGCAAAAGCGAAGAAACCAACGGCAATCGCGCCACCCATCACAAATGCCAAGGAGGGATCCCACTCACCCAAGAGATCAAGAAACCCCAACACCTTGCCTGGGTCGGTCATCCCCGAGAGCATCAAGCCCAAACCAAACAACAAACCGACGACGAATTCACTGATGCGTTGCATGATGGCTCCTTAGAGAATGTGCTTGATCACAAACACAGTGGCAAACCCCGCCGCCATGAA
>CANFZT010000003.1 GCA_947451565.1 Comamonadaceae bacterium
ATGAAAGTTTTGGTCGCTGTCAAACGCGTGGTGGACTACAACGTCAAAGTCCGGGTGAAGTCGGACAACTCAGGCGTTGACATTGCGAACGTCAAGATGAGCATGAACCCGTTTGACGAGATCGCGGTGGAAGAAGCCGTGCGCCTCAAAGAAAAGGGTGTGGTCACTGAGGTGATCGCCGTGTCCTGTGGCGTGACCCAATGCCAAGAAACCTTGCGCACGGCGATGGCCATTGGCGCAGACCGTGGCATCTTGGTGGAAACCGCTGAAGAGCTGCAACCCTTGGCTGTGGCAAAGCTGCTCAAAGCGTTGATTGACAAAGAGCAACCGGGCTTGGTGATCTTGGGCAAACAAGCGATTGACGACGACTGCAACCAAACCGGCCAAATGTTGGCGGCTTTGGCGGACCTGCCGCAAGCCACATTTGCTTCCAAGGTTGAGCTGACGGCTGACAAAGCCAGCGTGACCCGCGAAGTCGATGGTGGTTTGGAAACCATCTCCATCAGCCTGCCAGCAGTGATCACCACGGACTTGCGCTTGAACGAGCCACGTTACGTCACCTTGCCCAACATCATGAAGGCTAAGAAGAAGCAACTCGATGTGTTCAAGCCAGAAGACTTGGGCGTGGACGTGAGCCCGCGCATCAAGACCCTTAAAGTGGTGGAGCCTGCCAAGCGCAGCGCGGGCATCAAAGTGCCCGATGTGGCAACGCTGGTCGACAAGCTCAAGAACGTGGCCAAAGTTATTTAAGAACACAAGTGCAGGACATACGACCATGACATCCCTCGTTATTGCAGAACATGACAACGCCTCCATCAAAGGTGCTACTTTGAACACCGTCACAGCCGCAGTCGCCATGGGCGCTGAGGTGCATGTGCTGGTGGCAGGCCACCACGCAGGCGCAGCCGCTGCTGCTGCCGCGCAAATCGCTGGCGTGAGCAAAGTGATTCACGCCGATGGCGCGACGCTGGAAGCCGGTTTGGCTGAGAACGTGGCAGCGCAAGTTTTGGCACTCATTTCCAATTCAGCCAGCAACTACACCCACATCTTGTTCCCAGCCACGGCTGCGGGCAAAAACGTAGCCCCTCGCGTGGCTGCCAAGTTGGACGTGGGCCAAATCAGCGACATCACCAAGGTGGACAGCCCCGACACGTTTGAGCGTCCTATCTATGCGGGCAATGCCATTGCCACCGTGCAGAGCACAGATGCCGTGAAGGTGATCACTGTGCGCACCACAGGCTTTGACGCTGCTGCATCTACAGGTGGTTCAGCCGCTGTAGAAACTGCAGCTGCAGCCACAGACTCAGGCAAGAGCAGCTTCGTGGGTCGTGAAGTCACCAAGAGTGACCGTCCAGAGCTGACCGCTGCGAAGATCATCGTCTCCGGTGGCCGCGCCTTGGGCAGCTCAGAGAAGTTTGATGAAGTCATGGTTCCGCTGGCCGACAAGCTCGGAGCCGCGATTGGTGCCAGCCGCGCGGCGGTGGATGCGGGCTACGCCGCCAACGACTTGCAAGTGGGTCAAACTGGCAAGATTGTTGCGCCTCAGTTGTATGTGGCGTGTGGCATCAGCGGCGCGATTCAGCACTTGGCGGGTATGAAAGACAGCAAGGTCATCGTGGCCATCAACAAAGACCCAGAGGCGCCGATCTTCAGCGTGGCAGACTTCGGCCTAGAGGCTGACTTGTTTGTGGCTGTGCCAGAGTTGGTGGCCGCGCTGTGACCTCTGTGATGAATGCTGCTGCCTGCGTGAATGTGGAGGCCAGGGGCGATGTGTGTGTCATTACCATCGACAACCCGCCCATCAACGCCACGTCCTTGGCGGTGCGCCAAGGTTTGATGGCGGCCATTGCTGATTTCAAAAACAATTCAAATTTTCAAGCGGCCGTCATTGTGGGAGCGGGCAGCACGTTTGTGGCCGGCGCTGACATCCGTGAGTTTGGCAAGCCCATGCAAGAGCCGATCTTGCCCGAGGTCATTCGAGCGATTGAAGACTGTGGCAAACCGGTGGTGGCGGCGTTGCACGGTGCAGCATTGGGCGGCGGCTTTGAGTTGGCCTTGGCCTGCGATGCGCGCGTGGCCGATGCCAAAACGGTGGTGGGTTTGCCTGAGGTCTCGCTGGGCATCATTCCAGGCGCAGGGGGCACACAAATGTTGCCGCGTCGCGTGGGGGTGTCGCGTGCCATTCGCATGATTTGTGGGGCGCAGCGTATTTCGGCGAAAGAAGCCAAGTCACTCCGCTTGCTGGACGATGTGGTGAGCAGCGAGGTGGTGAATGCCGCCGTTGCGTTGGCCCGTCAGATGCAAGGCAAGAAGTGTCGCATTCGTGATGAAGCCGTGCCTGCTGAAGGGCCTGCGCTGATTCAACAAGCTGCCGATGACGCGATGCGTGCAGGCAAACGTCGTCCTGCTGTGGAGGCTGCGATAGAGGCGATCAAATCGGCAGCGTTGTTGTCGATCGACGATGGCTTGGCCGACGAGCGTGCCGTATTTTTGCAGCTGCGTTTGTCGCGTGAGGCCTATGCTTTGCGCCATGTGTTTTTTGCTGAGCGTGACAGTGCCAAACTGCCAGCGGAGTTGCAGGCCAAGCCAAGGCCTGTGGACACCGTGTGCGTGATTGGTGCGGGCACCATGGGCACAGGCATTGCGGTCAGCGCCTTGGACGCTGGCTTGCAGGTGATCTTGCTAGAGCAAGACGAAGCCGCGCTCAAGCGTGGACAAGACCGCGTGACCGCGCACTACCGTGACCGCGTGGCCACACAAAAAATCAAAGCTGAAGTAGCCCAAGCCCGCGAGGCATGTTTGTTTAGCACGCTCGACTGGGCAGAAATGGGCAAAGCGGATTTGGTGATTGAGGCGGTGTTTGAAGACCTTGCCGTCAAGCAAGAGGTGTTCAAAAAAATAGACCGCTTTGCACGCGCAGGTGCCGTGCTGGCAACCAACACCTCTTATTTGGATGTGGATGCGATTGCACATGCCACCTCGCGTCCGCAAGACGTGTTGGGTTTGCACTTTTTTAGCCCCGCCCATGTGATGAAGCTGCTAGAGGTGGTGCGCGGCAAAGATTCGCTGCCTGATGTGTTGGCCACAGGCATGGTCTTGGGCAAGCGCCTGCGCAAGCTGCCGGTGTTGGCGGGCAATCACTTTGGTTTCATTGGCAACCGTATTTACAACGCGTACCGCAACCAGTGTGAGTTCATGCTGGAAGATGGGGCTTGGCCCGAAGATGTGGATGCTTCGCTCAAACAGTTTGGCATGGCCATGGGGCCATTTGCTGTGGCCGATTTGTCTGGGCTAGACATCGCATGGCGCATGCGTCAAGCGCAAGCGGCGACGCGCGCCCCTGGTGTGCGGTACGTGGACATCTTGGACCGACTGTGCGAGGCAGATCGCTTAGGTCGCAAAACGGACGCAGGTTACTACAGCTATGTGGACGGCAAGCAGCAGCCCACGACGGACGCCGTGGTTCGTCGCCTCATTGAAGAGGCTTCGCAGCGTCGTGGTATCCAACGCCAGCCCCTGAGTAGCGCGACAATTCAACGCCGTGCCCTGCTAACCATCGTCAACGAAGCAGCACGCTTGATGAAGGAAGGCGTGGCCAGTCGGGCCACTGACATCGACGTGGTGCTGGTGCATGGCTATGGTTTTCCGCGTTGGGAAGGCGGGCCTGTGTTTTGGGCGCGCCAACAAAATCAGGATGCTTTGACACAAGAAATCAAAGCGCTGGCTAGCCAGTGTGGCGACGGATTTGTTTTGGCCGATTTGTCTGTTTTATTTGAAGATGAATAATTTTTACACCCTATGACACACGCTTTCATTTGCGATGCGATTCGCACCCCCATCGGTCGCTACGGCGGTGCTTTGTCTTCTGTTCGTACCGACGATTTGGGGGCCATTCCCATCAAAGCCTTGATGGCGCGCAACCCCAACGTGGATTGGGCGCAAATCACCGATGTGCTTTACGGTTGTGCCAACCAAGCGGGCGAAGACAACCGCAACGTGGCCCACATGGCCAGTCTGCTGGCGGGATTGCCCATTGAGGTGCCGGGTGCCACCCTCAACCGTTTGTGTGGTTCGGGTTTAGATGCGGTGGGCACTGCCGCACGCGCTATCAAGTCAGGCGAAGCGGCGTTGATGATTGCCGGTGGCGTTGAAAGCATGAGCCGCGCACCGTTTGTGATGCCCAAAGCAGAAAGCGCTTTTGGCCGCAACAACGCGGTGTATGACACCACCATTGGCTGGCGTTTCATCAATAAGTTGATGAAAGAAAAATACGGTGTGGATTCAATGCCAGAGACGGCAGAGAACGTGGCGCTGGAATTCAAAATTGAGCGTGAAGCCCAAGATCTGATGGCCATGAACAGCCAATTGCGTGCGGTGGCCGCGCAGCAAGCGGGCCACTTGGCGCGCGAAATCACGCCCGTTCACATTCCACAAAAAAAGGGTGAACCCACGGTGGTGGACACCGATGAACATCCACGCGCGACTAGCTTGGAAGCCTTGGCCAAGCTCAAACCCATCGTGCGTCCTGATGGCTCAGTTACCGCAGGCAACGCCAGCGGTGTCAACGATGGTTCGTGTGCGCTGCTGTTGACCAACGAAACCAGTGCGGCCAAGCATGGGTTGACGCCCAAAGCGCGTGTGGTGGGCATGGCCACTGCGGGTGTGGCCCCGCGCATCATGGGGATGGGGCCTTTGCCAGCCACGCAAAAGGTGTTGGCCCAAACGGGCTTGACGATGGCGCAGATGGATGTGATTGAGCTGAACGAAGCGTTTGCAGCGCAAGGCTTGGCAGTCATGCGCGCACTCGGTTTGCGCGACGATGACCCGCGTGTGAACGCATGGGGCGGTGCGATTGCTTTGGGCCATCCTTTGGGCGCCTCGGGCGCACGTTTGGCGACCACGGCGGTGAATCGTTTGCAAGCGACGGGCGGTCGCTACGCGCTTTGCACCATGTGCATTGGTGTAGGGCAGGGGATTGCGCTCATTCTTGAACGTGTGTGAGAACGAATACGACGTATTTCCAGGACAATCGGCCCATTCATTACCTGTTTTGGAGCTATGTCATGCAAGTTCGCCGTTTTTGGTTGTCCTGTTGTCTTGCCGTTGCCGCGACCGGCCTTTGTGGTCTGGCTGCGCTGACTGCTCATGCCCAGTCGTACCCTGCCAAGCCATTGCGCATCGTCGTGCCTTTTGGCGCAGGTGGTGTGGCAGACCTCACGGCACGCACCGTGGCGCAAAAGATGTCCGAGGGCTTGGGCCAGTCGGTCGTCATCGACAACCGTCCCGGCGCGGGCGGCATTGTGGCTGCCGAGATGGTGGCCAAGTCTGAACCCGATGGTTACACCTTGTTGCTCATGTCAAACGCCAACGCTGTGAGTGCGGGCTTGTTCAAGTCATTGCCGTTTGACCCGATCAAAGATTTCACCTCCGTGTCTTTGATGGGCACGTTTGATTTGGCCATCGTTACCAGCGCTGAGTCACGTTTTCAGTCACTGTCCGAGCTGTTGGCTTGGGCCAAAGCGAATCCAGGCAAGCTCAACATTGGCAGTATCAACATCGGTAGCACCCAGCATTTGACGGCGGAGTTGTTCAAATCTGCGGCTGGGCTAGATGCCCAAGTGGTGCCGTTCAATGGCACCCCCGCAGTGATGACCGCCTTACGCGGCGGACAAATTGACGTGGCGGTCGAAGTCTTGAGCCCCGTTCTGCCGCAAATCAAGGGCGGCGCGCTGCGTGCTTTGGCTGTGACGGGACAAAAGCGCAACATGGCTTTGCCCCAAGTCCCAACGGCCAAAGAGGCTGGTGTGCCTAATTTGGTGTCTTCTTCTTGGAACGGTTTGGGCGCCCCCGCCAAAACACCCAAAGCTGTGGTGGACCGTTTGAACAAAGAAATCAACGTCGCTTTGCAAAACCCAGCGGTGCGTCAAAAACTGTTGGACTTGAATGTGGAGCCGCACCCCAGCACGGTGGTGCAAGCGCACGACTGGCTGGAAACGGAAATCAAGCGCTGGGGTGATGTGATTCAGCGCGCGGGCATTCAAAAGCAATAAACCCGCGCCTTTGATGCTCAACATTCTCACGATCACAGGTCCTATTTATTTGTCCATTGCGTTGGGGTTTGCCGCCACACGTCGTGGTTTTTTCAGCAAAGTCGATGGGCAGGTCTTGGGTCGATTCGTGTTGAATTTTGCTTTACCAGCCATGCTGTTCAACGCGCTCTCGCAACGCAACTTTGCCGAGGTGATGAACCCGCGCTTCCTACTGGCTTATGGCGCAGGCTCCATGCTGTCGTTTGCCATTGGCTTTGGGGTGTGGCGGTTGTTGCGCAAAAAGTCATGGGTAGAAAGCAGCATGGTGGCGATGGGCGTGAGCACGTCCAACAGTGGCTACGTGGGTTATCCGATTTTGTTGCAGTTCTTAGGTCCTGCGGCCGGTTTGGGTTTGGCACTGACCGTGTTGATTGAAAACTTGGTCACGATTCCGTTGGCACTGGCGATGGCCGACAGCGCTGAGTCGGCGCATCTGTCTTGGCAGCGCACCGTGCTCGAAAGTTTGAAACGCATGACCAAGATCCCCATGATGCAAGCGATTGTGTTGGGTTTTGTGTGCTCTATGTTGGGCTTGCAACTGCCTGAAGTGCTGTCAAAGACGGTCAGCTTATTTGCGGCCTCGACAGCTGCGATTGCGCTGTTTGTGAACGGCGGCTCGTTGGTTGGCATGCGCGTGATGGGTTTGATTCACGAGGTGCGCTGGATTGCTTTGGGCAAACTGGTGGTACATCCCTTGTCGGTGGGCTTGATGCTCATGCTGGTGGGGCCGATTGCGCCTAGCCTCAAAATTTCTGCGGTGTTGTTGGCGGGAATGCCCATGCTGGGCATTTATCCCTTGCTGGCTCAGCGTCACGGGCAAGAAGGGTTTTGTGCGGCTGCATTATTGGTGACCACGGTTGCGTCTTTCTTCACTTTGAGCCTTATTTTGTGGGCCATGGGTGAATTGCCGGGCTGGCACGTCTGAGCGCACCATGCACATCAAAGAATCCGAAGTTGAGGTGACCGCGGTTCGCGCGCAAGGCGCGGGCGGGCAAAACGTCAACAAGGTTTCGAGTGCGATTCATTTGCGCTTTGATGTCATGGCGTCTTCCTTGCCAGACGATGTGAAAGCGCGTTTGCTGGCATTGCCAGATCACCGCATTACCAACGATGGCGTGGTGGTCATCAAAGCGCAAGAGCACCGCAGCCAAGACATGAACCGCATTGAAGCCTTTGCGCGTTTGTTGGAGTTGGTACAAAGCGTGGCCAAACCACCCAAAAAACGCAAAGCAACCCAACCCACCTATGCCTCTAAGTTGCGTCGCTTAGATAGCAAAAAAAAGACCTCGGCGATCAAGTCAAACCGAGGCCGGGTGCTTTGAGCGCCGCGTGTGCTTAGGCTTTGCGCAAGAAGCAAGCTTTGAGCATGTAGTTGCCCACATCCATTTTGCAATCGACTTCATGGTCGCCGCCCACCAAGCGAATGCTTTTCACCTTGGTGCCCATCTTGAGCGTGGTGGATGAGCCTTTGACCTTGAGGTCTTTGATCAGCACCACCGCATCGCCATCTTTCAGCACTGTGCCATTAGCGTCTTTCACCACGGCTTCGTCGTCGTCGTCCGTGCTGGCGGCTGCCACCATGGGCCACTCATGTGCGCAATCGGCGCAGACATAGTTGTCCCCGTCTTGGTAGGTGTTTTCTTGGGCGCACTGGGGGCAGGCTGGAATCGTGGACATCTCTTTGTTTTCTTTCAAAAGTGGGTCGTCTAAATTTTAGGTATCTAGTTAGCGAACGTGCAACTTGATGCCGTTGGCTGATGCTGCCGTGATTTCACCCACCTCTGCGGCAGCTGAAAAACCATGTTTGTGAAACACAGCCAAAACATCGTTCACTGTCTCGGGGGTGCAGGCCACCAACAAGCCGCCGCTGGTTTGGGGGTCGCTAAGCAAAGCTTGGTCAATCGCCTTGAGTGAGGGGGCGAGCTCAATTTCTTGGCCATAGGCCGACCAGTTGCGTCCCGATGCGCCCGTCAGCATGCCTTGTTCGGCCAGTTCACGTACACCTGGCAACAAAGGCACTTGGTTCATGTGCAATTGCACGGCGTGCTTGCTGCCACGCGCCATTTCGAGCGCATGACCCGCCAAGCCAAAGCCTGTCACATCTGTCATGGCATGCACGCCTTCGAGTGCCGACAGTTCTGTGCCTGGGGTGTTGAGCTGCGTGGTATTGGCAATCATTTGTGCATAGCCTTCAGGGCTGAGGGCATCTTTCTTGAGTGCGGCAGACAACACGCCCACGCCCAGGGGTTTGCCCAAAATCAACCGGTCACCCACACGCGCGTCCGCATTGCGCTTGATGCGCTTAGGGTGAACCAAACCCATGACCACCAAACCGTAAATAGGCTCCACCGAATCAATGGTGTGCCCCCCCGCGATGGGGATACCTGCCTCGCGGCAAACGGTTTGGCCGCCGTCCAAAATTTTGCCAATCGTCTCAGGCGACAAGACATTGATGGGCATCCCCACCAAGGCCAAAGCCATGATGGGCGTGCCACCCATGGCATACACATCACTGATGGCGTTGGTGGCGGCGATGCGGCCAAAGTCAAACGGGTCATCCACGATGGGCATGAAAAAGTCGGTGGTGGCAATCAGCGCTTGCTCGTCGTTGAGCTGGTAAACCGCCGCATCGTCAGCGGTTTCAATACCGACCAACAACTGGGGTGGAATGGGCATGGCGCTGGTGCTTTTGAGAATCTCGCTCAACACCCCTGGGGCAATTTTGCAGCCGCAGCCCCCACCATGGGACAAACTGGTCAAACGAGGAGGTGTGGCGGCAATGGATGTGTTTGGGGTGTTCATAAAAAGACTGGGCGACGTAGACCTAGATTTTGCCAGTGATGCGGGGAAACCCACGGATCCCCCATGAGGAGATCTTGTAGGCTGTGTTCGAACCAGAAAGGGTGTGCGTTATGCGTCGTGGGTGGTACATAGGGTTGGCATTTTGGCTCCTCGGCTTCATGGTGCCGACGACGGTGCAAGCGACCCCCTTGCTGAAATGCCACTTTGAAGTCAATGCCGAGCGTTCTGAACAAACGTTCACACCGACGATGGACCCCTACACCGTGGGCAGTGTGAATTTGGCAAATCGGTTTCGCTTCAAAGCCATTGTTTTAGGCGATGACACGCGGGTGACGTCCATCCATCTTTATGTGTCTTACCAAACCGAACGCCAGCCCATGCTGCTTCAGCATGCCAAGTTTGTGGCGCCTCAGGCGCTTGAGCAGCCCACACCTGATGCGTTGACAGGTCGCGTTGCCGTGTATTCACCTTTCCTTGGCAAAGAATTGCAGTATGGCTGTGCATTGCACGAGGTATCCCCATGAAGTGCTTGACATCATTTCTTTGCCGCTGCTGTTGGTTGTTGTGTATGCCGATGGCCTTTGCACAGTCACCCTCGGCAGGGCCTGCTGTCTCGGTGGTCATTGCGGGTGACATCATGCTCGAAGGCGGGCCTGATCGCGCCATTCGACGCGGCCAAGATCCGTTTGCAGGTGTTGCGCATTTGTTTAAAAACGCCGATATCCGCTTGGGCAATTTAGAGTGTGTGGTCGCCACCGTCGGTTCTGTCGAACCCGAAAAGCCCAACACCTTTCGCGTACACCCGCGTGGCCTGAAATATGTACGTCGCCATTTTGATGCCGTCGGTTTGGCCAACAACCATTCGGGCGACTTTGGCCCCAAAGCCTTTACCCAAATGCTGGGCCTACTCAAACAGTCGGGTGTCGGGTACTACGGTGGTGGTCATAACTTAAAGGAAGCGCATCAGCCTTTACTCATGGAGCGACACGGCATTCGCATCGCATTTTTAGGCTACAACGAATTTCAGCCGCGTAACTTTGAAGCCGACCATGACCGTGCGGGCGTTGCCTGGAGCGAAGACGAGCAAGTCGTCCGCGATATCGTGGATGCGCGTCGCGTGTGGAAAGCCGACGTAGTGATTCCTGTCATGCATTGGGGTTGGGAAGAATCCATCGCCAATGCCCGTCAACGTGAATTGGCACGTTTGATGGTGGATGCAGGCGCCGATGCCGTCATCGGCGGCCACCCCCACCGCGTGCAAGACACAGAACAATACAAAGGCAAGCCTATCTTCTACAGCCTAGGCAACTTTGTGTTTGAAGGATTTCCAGACAAAGTCAACAACCTCGGTTGGGTCGTTCGCTTAGCGATAGATCGGCAAGGTGTACGTGACTGGAAAATTCACGAGGTACACATTGACCAACAAGGGCTGCCCCATTCACGCCAATAGGGACTGGCGTGTGCGACTGCGTGTTCTACGTGTTTATTATTTTTAAGTAGTTTTTATTTGCTATCTTGAGCAAACAATATCTATTCCTTTAGGTTTTTTTGACCGCTACTGTTTAGTAAGTTGATTTTTACTTACTCGCAGTATGAAGTTTTTTCCAAAATTATTGGATTTACCAGATCAAAAACGAATTCTCGTTGTTGATGATTCTCCGGTCTTGTCTCATGCGTATGCAAGCGCTTTGCGCGCCTGGGGCTACACAGTGGACACCGCGGTGGATGGGCTCGCAGCCCTAGCGCGTCTGCGGTCTGTGCGTTATCACTTAGTGATTACTGATTACGAAATGCCAAGGTGCGATGGCATTGAGTTTTTAAGAAAAGCGCACTTAGAAATAGCTAAAAATAGAATGCCTCCTTTTGTTTTGATCACTGGGACGCCGTTGGAACAATTGCACGGCCGATTAGATGGCTTTGCTGCAACTTTGACGAAGCCGGTGAGTATTACTGTGCTGCGTGAATTACTGAGCCTTCGTACTGAAAATAGTTAAATAATGTCACTAAAGTGCAGTTATTGCTAATATAAATAATACTTTTAGTTTGATATGCTGACGCCCTTAATCCTTAGGGGAGTCGTATGTCTAGAGGTTTCATTTCATCCGTTGCATTGCTTGTTGCCATCTCTTGTGGTGCTGCAGCACGGGCTGAGGACGATGTTGTTTCTCAATATTTAGTGCGCTTGTTAAACCAGCACCCTGCAGTTCGCGCTAAGAATTTTGATCAACTCGCAGCAGATCGTTTGGTCACTGCCGCTTGGATGCAGTTTTTACCGACACCCTCCATCTCTGCGGACAAAGGCCCCGTCAGCACCTCATCCACAGGTGAAGAATCACGACGTGCCACCACCTATCGCCTCAATCAGCCCATTTGGACAGGCGGACGCTTAACAGCGGGTTTAGATGCCGCACGTTTGCGCAGAGAGTTGTCAACGCTTGACATTCAAGATGTCAGCCAAAACTTGTCGCTCAAGTTCATTGGTCTCTATCAAAGTTGGTGGGCACTGGATGCGAAAGTGCGTATCCAAAAAAGAGACTTAAAACGGCTGGAATCACTGCGTGAAATGATGGTTCGTCGCGTCGAGTCTGGTGTTTCGGCTGAAATTGATTTGGACTTAGCCAGTGTCCGCGTGGTGCAGCAGCAGGCAGATTTAGCTCAGTCGCAGCGCGCACTCACGTCTGTCTTAGGGCAAATTCAAGAGCTATTTGGTGAGTCGGTTCCACTTAAAGCGGTCGATTGGCGTCAAGCACCTCGACTTGGTATGACTTACGAAGACCTGTCTGGACGCGTGCTTGTGCTCAGTCCTGCGTTAAGAAAAGCCAATGTAGCCGAACGCTTGGCACAGGTTGAGGTTGACCAAGCTAAGGCAGACGCATCGCCCACCCTGTCTATTCGCGCTGAACGTCAACATGGTTTTTACGCTGGCTCTTTGCCTGCCACCAAAGATGGTGAAAGCCGTGTGTATGCCAACCTGCAATTCAGCCTAGGCGCTGCGGGCTCGGTCATCCCCCAAATCCGTGCAGCCTCTGCGCGTGCGCAATCGGCCACAGAAAACATCGAAACGGCCAAGCGTGAACTTCTGTCACAACTCAAATCTGACTGGGAAGATTACCTCTCCGTTGGTGAACGTTTACCAAGGCTCCAACGCGCGGCAAGCTCGGCCGCGTCGGTGGTGGACTCCAGCATGCGTTTGTTTTCAAGCGGCCGACGCAGTTGGCTAGATTTGATCAATGCCGTGCGCGAGCACTCGCAAAGCGAGCTTCAATTGATCGATGCGCAAGCCGCTCTCATTGGTGGCAACTCCAAAATTCGTCTGATGTCAGGTCAGCTTGGCGTTTTGGCTGCTGACGCCTCTGACGTGAACTGACCTACGTATGCAAGCTACTAAAAAAGAGCAGGGGGCGCCAGCCGCGCCACCTGGAAACATCGATTGGCGCATGCAATTCGAGTGGTTGATGCTGCGCAGCCTGCAGCTAGACGCCCAGTTGCAGCCCATGGAATACCAAATCCTCGCTTTGCTGGTGGGACGCTTACAGCAACTGTTGGCGTCAGGCTCGCCCATCCCTAAAAACTTACTGCCAGAAGTTGTCAACAAACTCTACGAAGCCATGGGTGCCGACGAAATGGCGTGGAGTGATGAACTCAAAGTTGAAGCCCTGCCTTTGTTAGCGGTTGGGCTTCAAACAGGGTGCATGCTCTTACACGCGCGCAACCCCGATGGCTCGTGGCTTGCAGAAACCGCGAAAGGCTTGCAGCAAATTCCCGAAATTCCGGTGGGCTTGCGCTTCAGCGGTGTCATTGGGCGTGCGCGGCGCAAAAACCGTGGCAGCGCCAAAGACATGTTCAAACAGGCCTTGGTCGCCCACAAATCTTTTTTCTTCTACGCGGCACTCGCCACCGTGCTCATGAACCTGCTGGCCTTGGTCACCTCGCTCTACAGCATGCAGGTCTACGACCGTGTCATTCCCTCGCAAGGCGTCGACACGCTTTTCACACTCACCAGTGGCGTGCTGATTTCCATCGTGCTCGAAACCATCACCAAATTCATGCGTTCATCCATCATGGATCAAGCCATCGAACGAATGGACACCAAACTCTCGCACAACATCTTCGATCGGCTATTGCGCGTGCGCATGGACCAATTTCCGGCCAGTGTAGGCACCCTGTCGGGGCAGCTTCGCAGCTACGAAATGATTCGCAGCTTTGTCTCCTCCGTTGCCATTTACCTGTTGGTGGACACCCCGTTTGCCTTGCTGTTTTTGGCTGTCATCTTTATGGTCGGCGGCCCCTCTGTGGCGGCCATCCCTCTCACGTTCTTTCTCATCTGTCTTGGCTTGGGCTTTTATTTCAAGAAAAGCACCGAAGACCATGCCAAAGCCAGCCAGTCGGCCTCCAACCGCAAGCTCGGCCTATTGGTCGAAGCCGTAGAAGGTGCCGAAGCCATCAAAGCCTCAGGCGCAGGCTGGCACTTCCAAGGCAAATGGAACGCGCTGACCCGTCAAAACATGACGGAAGACATGCAAATGCGCCACATCAGCGAGGCGGGCGGTTATTACTCTGCCGCACTACAGCAAATCAGCTACGTCATGCTCGTGGGTACCGGTGCCTACATCGCCTCCACTAGCACCAACCTCACCTCGGGAGCACTCATTGCGTGTTCCATTTTGAGTGGTCGTGTGTTGCAGCCCGTCACGTCGCTGCCTGGCCTTATGGTGCAGTGGGCCAACGCCAAATCATCGCTGGCTAGCTTAGAAAGCGTCTTCAAGTTAGAGCAAGACAACCACGATGTTCAACAAGCCCTCACGCTTGAAAAATTTCGTGGCGACATGCGCCTAGAGCGCGTGGCATTTGCCTATCCTGGTCGCTCGCAAACCTTAGATGTCAAACTTCTCCACATCAAGCAAGGCGACAAGGTGGGCATCATCGGTGGCATCGGTGGCGGCAAAAGCACATTGCTCAAAGTGCTCTCGGGCCTCTACCGCCCGCAAAAGGGCAGGGCGCTGATCGATGGCCTCGATATGCAGCACGTTGCACGAGGCTCCCTCAGCCGTCACATTGGCTACCTGCCTCAACAAGTCCGGCTCTTTGCGGGCACCCTGCGCGAAAACCTCATGTCGGGCTTGCTCGGCGTCAGTGACGAGCAACTGCGTCAAACCTGTGAAGTCACGGGGCTCATCCAACTCATCAACAGCCACTCCAAAGGCTTCGACTTACCCATCAGCGAAGGCGGCGGCGGTGTTAGCGGTGGGCAACGACAACTCATTGGCCTCACACGCTTGCTATTGGCGCGTCCCCAAGTTTGGTTACTCGACGAACCCACCTCCAGCATGGATGACGCCACAGAGCTACGCACCCTGCAAATCTTGCGTCAAGTCATTCAGCCTGACCAAACCCTCATTTTGGTCACCCACAAACCCGCCATGCTCGCCTTGACCGGGCGCCTCATCGTTATGGGGCAAGAAGGCATCGTGCTCGACGGTCTGCGCGATGCCGTGCTCGCCACCCTTCAAGAACACCACAACAAAAAGCAAACATCTTCTCCAACGCAACCGCAACCGCAACCGCAACCGCAGCAGCAGCAGCAGCAGCCACCCAAACCCCAACCCGAAAAAGTTGTGGCCGAACCTGTCGAAGCGCCGCCTGCGCCCATGCACATCTCCGTCGGAAAAAGATAACAAATGAAATTTCTCAAATGGTGGCGAGGCGACTCAGACAGCCACGCCCAACGCTTCCTACTCATTCTTGTGCTGGCCGTGGTCAGCCTTTTGGCATGGGCGGCTCTTGCTGAAGTTGAGCAAAGCGCCAGAACCACTGGGCAAATCATTGCCAGTTCGCGCACCCAGCTTATCCAAGCCAGTAACGAAGGCGTCATCGAACGCATTGAAGTCCAAGAAGGGCAGCAAGTCAAAAAAGGGGCGCTGCTAGTTTCGTTGGAAAGCGCCCAAACCAAAGCCGCCGTGGAGGAAAGCCGCGCCAAAGTTGCAGCCCTGCAATCCATGCTGCTGCGCCTGCAAGCCGAAGTCTTCTCTCACCCTTTGGTCTACACCGCTGAACTCACAGAAGGCTACCCCGCCTTTGTTGACAACCAAAAAGCACTCTTCGACCGTCGGCAACGCGCCCTCAAAGAAGAAATCAAATCCCTCAACCGCATGCTCGTTGAGGCCCAACGCGAACTCAAAATCAGCGCACCCCTCATCAAAAAAGGTGACATTGCTGAAACCGAAGTCATTCGCATGCGCCGCAGCATTGCCGAGCTTGAAGGCAGCATCACCAACCGACGCAACCGCTACTTTCAAGATGCGCAAGCCGAAATGACCAAGGCCGAAGAAGACCTGGCCACTCAGCAACAAATCTTGCTTGAACGCACCACCAACCTAGAGCGCACCAAACTTCACGCACCCGCCGATGGCTTGGTGCGCAACATCCGCATCACCACCTTGGGTGGCAAAGTGCGTCCGGGCGATGTCGTCATGGAGCTGTTTCCCACCGACAGCGAACTCATTGTTGAATCCAAACTCAAACCCGCCGACCTTGCCTTCGTCAAAGTGGGGCAAGCTGCCAGCGTCAAGCTAGACGCCTACGACTACGCCATCTTTGGCGTGCTGCGCGGTGTTGTCACCTACGTCAGCCCAGACGCCCTGAGTGAAGACACCCGCAACGGCGAACACATCTACTACCGCGTGCGCGTCAAAGTCGACACCAAACAAAGCATTGAAACCAAAGGCGGCAAAAAGCTAGAGCTGCAACCGGGCATGACCGTGCAATGCGAAATCAGAACGGGTGCCATGTCTGTTCTGAACTACATCGCTAAGCCCATTGTCAAAACCTTCACCAGCTCATTTTCTGAGCGCTGAAATGGGTTGTAACCATGGACAAAGAAGAAGAAAGATATTTTTTAGTCACCCAAAGAGATGCTTTGGCTTCAGCATCTGCGGGCGTGCGCAGGTCCGAAAAATTTGAAGTCCACTACTCAAAGCTTGCCTTAAAAAAAACACTGTCCCGCAAGGCCAACACATCGCCAAGCGATGACGGCACTTGGGTCGAAGCCAATCAGTTTTACCAATACTGCGTGGTCGATGAAAAAGACCGTTTAGTCAAACCCAAAAAAATCACCAAAAAGGGAAAAAACCTACGCGTTGACATCAACGATGTCCATTTCGTTGAACTACTCAACTTTTTTGGCCGAGACAAAACCAAAGAAGGCGTCACCAAATTTGTGTCGCACATCAACCGAGAAACCAGTCACTTTGAAGCCATCAACTCGGTCGATGGGCAATTGGTCGAACTCACCCCTAACCACCAAGACGTGGCGTGGTGCTCGCGTGCCGGATTCATTGCAGCCCCCGAACCCGCAGGCTATGACATCTATGCCGCAGAAGACCTTCGCTACGGACAAATCTACACCTTACTCCCCGTTGTGCCTGCTCCTGTGGCCGTTGCCGCCGATGAAATTGCGGTTGCCGCACTGCCCAGTTTGCTGCCCTCCTTTTCGCCTTGGGTGAGCGGCGGTGCTGCCGCCATTGCGTTGCTGAGCAGGGGAGGGAGCAGTGGCGCGGCCGCAGCCACCCCCGTGTCGCCGGTCGTTGCAGACCTCGTGGTCCACGGCCACATCATGCTCGGCCCCCTCGTGGCCGGTACCGACCTGCAAGTCACCGCCTACGACGCTGCGGGCAACAAACTGCCCAGCAGCACAGGCAACCCCGTCACCGTCACACCAAATGGCACAGGTGGGTTTGACTACGCCATCACCATCACCGGCGGCTACCGTGGTGTCGTCACCGTGCGCTTAAGCAACCCAGGTGGCAACCTCGATTACGTCTCTGAATTCACCGCCACACAAGTCAACTTAGGCACCGGCGCACTCCTTGGCTCTGACAACGTTCCCACCTCCGAAAACGAGTGGATCATCAACATCACCCAAGCCACCGACTTGGCTGCCCGTCGCGTCTTGAGCGCCGCCAGTGCCGACACCGACGCCCCCCAACTCGCCGCAGGCGTACAAGCCTCTGATGTGACCGACGCCAACATCGCCGTCACCAACGCATTGCTACCTGCGAGCGCCGGCACACGCATCACCCAGCTCCTGCCCAAGTCCACCATTGGGACCGATGGCCAATCGTCGGGCGACACCTCAGACTACGCACTGCTGCTGCACACCCTTGATGTAGTGGCCCAACAAGCGGCCACCAGTGCCAACCCCCTCACCCTGCAACAAGTGCAAACCAACATCAGCAAGTTGCTGACCTGGCCCAACGCAGACTACAAAACAGCTACCCTCCAAACCCAGCTTCCCCTGCTGGACACCACCAAAACCGATGCTGCCAACAATGTTTGGGTTCCCTCACTGGCCGCCACTTTTGAGCAAAACGAAAACGTCGCCACCACCTATCTGGCCGCAGTCAAACCTGCCGACATCCCCACCAACCCCGCCACGGGGCAGCCCTATCAGGTCAGCTACCAAATCACAGGCGGTAGCGACAAAGGCTTGTTTGACATCGCCCCCAACACCGGTCAACTGACATGGAAAACCGCCCCCGACTACGAAGCCCCCAAAGACCAAGGCGCTGACAACACCTACCAAGTCATTGTCACCGCGGTCACCAATGCACCGCTCACCAGCGCCTACCTTAGCTCGTCGCAAGTCGTCACCATCAAAGTCAACAACGTGGCTGAAACCACAACGCCAGTGGTGCCGGTCACGCCGGTCACGCCGGTCACGCCGGTCGTGCCGGTCGTGCCCGACCTCGTCATTCAAGGCCAAGGCATGTTCGGCCCGATTGTTTCTGGCGCTGACTTGATTGTCACGGCGTACAAAGGTGATGGAACTCAGCTTGGATCCACCCGTGTCGTGGCCGACGCGACGCAATTTGGATACAAATACAACTACACGATTCAGGTTGCACAAGCAGGTGACTATAGGGGCGTGGTGACCGTGCGTTTGACCAACGGCGGTGCCAACACAGACTATGTCTCTGAAGGCACGGGTCAGGTAGAAAAACTGAGTGACAGTGCTGCACTTTTGGCCACAGACGTGGTTGTCGCCAATCTGGTGACGCCTACTGTCAATCTGAAAATTATCAACATCACCCAAGCCACTGACTTAGCCTCCCGCAAAGTTTTAGATCCCACCACGCTAGACGACCTCACTAAAAAACCTGTTTTGAAAACTGATACAGGGGTGCCGGTCACAGAAAAACAGGTGACCGACGCCAACATTGCTGTGACCAGAGCCTTGCTTCCGAACGATGGCGATACGCCCATCACACAGCTCTTACCCAAATCCACCATTGCGGCAGACCTCACGCCATCTGGTGACACCTCTGACTATGCGCTGCTATTGCACACCATGGATGTGCTTGTTCAGAACTCAACAGACCCCGACGCGCTTAAGCTTAAAACAGTCCAACAAAACTTAAGTAACTTGCTGACATGGACAAACTACGACGTCGCAACCTTACCCAGCAAGTTGCCTTTGGTAGACACCACGCCAGATCCTGACCCCATCAAGTGGCAAGAATCATCGGTCGTGACTTTGACGCGAAATGAAAACGTCCCAATCACGTCAGTGACATATGACGTGTCTGTCAAACCCGCGTTAATTCCTGCCGGTGCGACTGTCACTTACACCATCACAGGTGGGGGTGATAGAGAAAAATTCCAACTTGTGATTGATTCACTCGACCCAAATCGAGCGCAATTGAAATTAAAAAACACCCAACTGTCACCAGACTTCGAAGACCCAAAAGACTTTGGCAAAGACAACGTCTACGACGTCATCATCACTGCTACCACCAACATTGGTCTGACAGTGGGCTACTTAAGTTCATCACAGGTGGTGAAGTTCAAGATCACAAACGTGCCAGATGCCCCGCCCATCTTTTTGGACAACACCACCCCAGGCACCGAGCTTGATGACAGCACAACGCTCAACGTCACGGTGGACTCGGGCACGCTCGCGGCTTACACGCCCAACGTCAAGTTTGATGACCCCACTGCGACTGGCAGTCATACCTACGCTTTAGACGCAACAGATCCGGCGCTAGACACCGAGCTTTTCGATATCGACGTTAACTCTGGGTTGGTTTCTTTCAAGACACCCCCTGTTGAGTGGAACGCGTCAAACAGCTACACGATCAAAGTGATCGCCACAGACACATCGGTGAAAGATGCACTCACCGTTGTTGGTGGTGGTCTGCCCCCTGCGGACGCAACAACCTACCAAGACACGCAAACAGTCCGCATCACCGTCGACCCACTGCTTGCACAAGAGACACTCGACGCCTTTGCCGCGTCCGACGGTCCAGCTCAGCCAGCCAAGGCCAAGTTTCCAGACGACAACTTCATCATCAAGTTCAACGTGCCCGTGACTTTGGACACCAGCAAAAAACTTCGCTTTATAGATGAAACGGGAATCGGTTCTAAAAAATTGATGTGGAAGTTTCGTTGGCCAATGCTACTCTTTCGAGTGATGGCAAAACGCTCACCATTGACCCCCCATCCAACCTTGATGGAGACAGCGAATATCACATTGAGATAGATGCAGGTGCATTCCTCATCCATGGCACAGCCGCCACACCCGGACTGACTTCAGAAAACAACGGCCTAGACTTTAAAACACAGCCACCCTTCACCCTTCACCTAGAGGCAGGCATCGACAACCTTGAGGTCACCAGTCAAATTGTGTTGACCACGCAATCTGATGCCATTGACACGGCCAACGCGGGCAAGAAAATTAGATTTGTCAATCTAGACAACACCGATACGCTGCACAACTTTGAAATTGACGCCGCCGATACGCTTTACGTCAGGATTGTCAACGGCAACGTCGTCATCAAACCCCCGTTTGACTTTGACTTTGCCAACGACTACCAAATCACCGTCGAAGCGGGTGCTTTCAGCACAGCCGCCGACGCGAACAACAAAGTCAGGTCCATCGTCGCGACTGAACCCAATGCACTCTTGTTCAGCACGGTCAACGTCGCTGACAAGTTCGCATCGATAGGAGCCAATCACTTAGGCCGAGTCATGCAGGACGATGGCACAGTCATTGACGGCAAAAAGTGGTTTGCCGTTGACGGGGCAACGTCTGACTCCGACGTCACCCTGTTGGGCGGTGCCTACGCCATGGTCTTCAAGGATCAAAACAACCAAAACACAGCGGGCCAAAACCCCAACGTCAACGACGGCGTCAGTGCTTCAGCATTCACAGTGACCGTCCATGGTTTTGGCAGTGATGACTGGGTGTATGCCGACGATCAAATCAACGACAAAGACAAGCTCAACAACGCGGCATTCACCCAAATCATTGACGAAGGCGTCGCCAACAAGCTCAAGCTTGACTTTGACCCCGACACCAACCCAGCCACTAACCCCAGCGGTGGGCGCGGCACCTTCATCCTTGAGGGGGAGGGGTCGCTGGCAATTCAAGACGTCATCGACCGGCTCAACATCTCCAACACCAGCACATTGCCCACCAAAATCACGGACATCCAGCGGGTTAACAGCGCTGGAACAGCCGCCTCGCTCACCACCTTGGGGCCCGAAATCACGGCCAGCGCCCCTGCGAAAATCAAAGTCTCGGCCCCCTTTGCCAAAGACGATACCGTTCAGCTGTGCTACATCGATGCGGACGGTGCCATCACACCTATCGGCTCGGCTCACACCGTCGATGCCACAGAGGCGGGTGACGACGCAGTCACCCTAGACCTTACCTCGACACAACTGGCCAGTCTTCCCAATCAAGAGGGCTACAACAAAATCTTCGCCAAAGTCGTCAATGCCAATGGCACAGGCGCGGTCAGCTACAGCCCCTTGTTGGGAGGGGATGATGGCGTGTATGTCGACACCTCGGCGGCGTTCTCCAACCCTGACGCCATCACCCTAGGCGCAGGGCTAGACGGCAACCTCGACACCGGCGCCGAAACCTCGGTTGACTTGGTTGTGCAGGCCAGCGAGCTCAAAGTGGGCGATGTGCTGGTGCTCCAACGCGGCGGCACCCCCGTTGCGGGCTATACCTACACCGTGACCGATACCAACTTTGGTAGCAATGCGGTGTTCACCGTCAACAAAGCCGACCTCATTCTTGGTACTAACACCTTCACCATCCAAAGAACCGATGCCGCAGGCAACGTCGCGCACACCGATGCCAAAGTCATCACCCGCACCGACTACGTGACCTACAGCGGCACCGTTGGTTTAGGCCCTGTGGCGTCAGGCAATGACCTCGAAGTCACTGCCTACGGCAAAGTCGGCCAGATCTTAGGCGTTGGCAAGGTGGGCAACGCCGGCACCTACAGCCTCGACATTGACAAAACCTACACCGGTGCCATCACCCTGCGTGTGGCCAACACAACCACCACGAACCACGATGGGACTCCCGACTATTGGGACGAAGCCACGCAGAGCAAAAAAGACATTGGGGCAACGGGCACCATCGCCGCTGTTTTTAAGGCAGATGGTGCCAGCCACACGGTTCACATCACCGCGTTGACCGACCTCGTTGCGCGTCAGCTGGTCATCAACAACGAGGTCAGCGACGCAGACGCAGCCAAAATTTCAGCCTACAACCTCCAGCTCACCCAGAAGTTGCTCAACAGCTCAGCCACCGACGCGGCCACCCAAGGCATCACCAGCCTCACACCCAACTTCACCCTCAAAGTAGTGCCAGGCAGCCCTGAGTCAGCAGCCGCTGAATCAGCAGCAAACCTCGTTGCCAACACATACGGCCAACTCTTGGCCCAAATTTCCAAACAAGCGGTGGTGACTGGCAAAACCATGGACGAGGTGCAAACCCTCATCAAAGACGCCATCACTTGGACCGGCACCGCCACAGCCACAGCCACAGCCACCCTAAATGGCGACATCGCCAAACAAGTCGTCTTACTCGCCAAAGTCGCCCAAGCCGCAGCAGCCACCACGGTGGCAAATGCCAGCGCCTACCTGACGGCAGCCGATCTCACTGGCCTTGGTCTGACGGACGCGGCAAGCTTGAACACCGACCGCAAAGCCGACCTCATAGCCCGCATCGTGGCCTCTGTCGACGATGGCACTGCGCTGGACACCTTCACTGAGCTACAAAAGTTAGCCCAACAAGTGGTCGCCCTCGCCAAAATTCAAGACTACGCAGCCAACAACAACCCAGCCCCCGTCGTCGCCGACTACACCGCCGCTGGCGTCACCGGCGTCACCGCTGACAACCTTGCGGCCGTCAACGCCACCTTGCTCAACCACAGTGCCGCCAAAAACGGCAGCGATGGCACCACACACACCGTGCCAAGCGACAGCGCCATCACCGCCGCCATTACCGCGGCCCAAACCACGGCACTGACCAAAATTCAAAACTACGCCAGCAGCGCAACCAACCCGGCACCCACCCTAGACGACTACGCCTTGGCGGGCATCACTGGCGTCAACGCAGACAACCTCGCTGCCATCAACACCAAAATTGACGCTAGCACCGCCCTCAACACCCTTGCGGCAGCCGATGTCACCTCCATCACACAGGCTCACATTCAAACCGAGGTCACAAAGGGCATTGGCAGCTTCAGTGCGGCCCTGACCAAAATCCGTGCCTACATCCTGGACAGCACACAGAAGGACTCGGGCTCAAACCCCGCGCCCACATCAAGCACCTACCAAGATGCGGGCCTGTCTTTCATCGAAACCACAGACGAAATAGGCAGCGCCAACGCCTACCTCAGCAAAGTCTTAGTCAATGAAAATGCCTTGCCTGGTAACGCGGCCTATGTCAACGATACCGGTTTGCTCCAAAAACTCACCGCCCAACACACCGCGCTCACCACCATCAGCATCTATGCACAAAGCGGTGGCACAGCCCCTTCCGAGTCGGACTACCAAGCCGCTGGCATCACCTTGGCCAATGCCGCCAACCTCATCAATTTAAACGTCTTGGTCGAACCCAAGGCAGGCACCGAGGTCAACACCCTCGACGAATTGCTCACTTTGCTCAGCCCTGTCTTCAGCGGCGTTCCCAGCGTTACCAGCATTGCGCTGGGAGGCCTCACGGTGGGCGATGCGCCCCTTGTCAACGACAGCTACCTCAGCGGCACCGAAATTGCCGCAACAGGCCAAACCGCCAAATTCGCCGTTCACTTTGACCGTGCCGTCAAAGGCGTCACCGCCGACAACTTTGACCTCACCGATGCCGCTGGCAACCCCCTCAGCGGCCACACCCTCACCGTCACCTGCGATGACGCATCAGGGGAGGGCGCGAATTGGAGCGTCAGCGTCAACAACCTCGCGGGCCTGACCGACGGCACCACGATGCGCTTGAACCTCGTCAACAATGCCCACCTCACTGACATCCAAGACGTCCAAAGCAGCCAATCGCCTACGGCGGGCTTCAACACCGGTCTGTACTACACCGTTGATACAACCAACACCGTTAGCCTAGTCGTCGCCAGCTGCGAAGACGCCGAACTCACCAAGGCCGAGGACCGCATCCACCTCTTCGTCAGTGCAGACCAGCTTCACTTGGGCGACACACTCCGACTCACCCAACAAGCCAATGGCGCGCAAGTGACGGGCACCAGCACCGTGACGGTCGATGCAGACCTCCTCGGCAAAGGCGGCTACACCTTTGAGGTGCTCAAAAGCAACTTGGGCGCCAGCAACAGCACGGCGCTCGAACTCACCAGCACCGATCTGGCGGGCAACACAGCCACAGCGCAGGTCACCGTCACGCAGGTGGAATACATCCCCATCCTCGGTACCCTAGGTCTGCCCAGCAAAGTCTTGCCTAACAACAACCTTCGCATCACCGCCTACGATGCAAATGGCCAGCCGCTCGGCACCGGCACCATCAAGGCCGACAACACCTACCAGCTCGACGTGCGCAAAGGCACCACTGGCCTCGTCACCCTCAACATCACCGATGGCAGCGATGCGACGCTCACCGACTACTGGGACGACGCCAAACCGGGCGCTGCCAACTTAGGTGGGGCAGGCGAGTCCATCTCCGCCACCGTCCACATTCCCAGCAACAGCACAGGTGAAGTGGCCCACATCACCTTGCTCACCGACTTGGCTGCGCGCATCATCGCGCGCGAATACCCCTCGGGTGCCACAAGTGCTCAAGTCACGGCAGTCAACACCGCTATCTCCCAACTCGTGCTCAGCCGCAGCGCAGACATCACAAAGTACGACCCAGACTTCGCGATAGACACCAGTGGCAACCCAACCGCAGGCACCTTGGCCGCCGCCACCCGCTACGGCCAGCTCTTAACCCAGCTCGCGCAGCAAGCCCACGACAGGGGCAGCTCACTGACCGTTGAGCTTGACCACATGGCCGCTGGCATCAGTTGGGATGGCACAACGGCCGCACTCACCACTGACTTTGCCAAACAAGTCGTCCTCTTGGCCAAAACCCAAATGGCCGCCGCCTTAGACAACCCCTTAGGCACCCTTGCCAGCATGGACGCCATCCTCAGCTTCCAAGACCTCATCGACGGTGGCATCACGCGGCTCTCCGGCCTGACGAGCAATGCAGCCAAAGCCGACGAGCGCAAAGCCGACCTCATCAAACGCATCGTTGACACCGCCAACAGCGGCAACGATGCCGACACCATCGCTGAAATTCAAGCCTTGGCCAACCAAGCCGTAGCCATTGCCAAAATCAAAGACTACGCCACCCTCACCACGCCCACGGCCAGCCAAACCCCCTGCATCAGCGACTACATCGACGCGGGGTTTGGCAGCGTCATCACCACTGACAACCTTGCTGCTGTCAACAAAAAGGTGATCTCAAACGCAAGCGTCATCACCACTGACAGCGCTTTGCAAACCACGGTCAACGACGGCATCCTTGCTCACACCCTGGCCATCGCCGCCATTGGGGCCTACACCCACAACGCCAGCGCGACGCCACCTTCCAAAACTGACTACGAGAACGCGGGTGTCCGCAACCTCAGCGTCACCGATCAAAACTTAGCCACCGTCAACGCCGCCATTCATGCCGCAGCACAAATTGACCCTGCCGCCTCAGACGCCTACAAGTCTGCACAAATTCAAAACTTGGTCTACAGCGGCATCTTGGTCTACGAAGCCGCTCTGCTGACCATCAGGCGCTACATCACCGGCGACGCCAGCGATGCCCCTGACGCCAGCACCTACCTCAATGCAGGCCTGTCCGTCATTGCCACAGCCAACGATGTGGCCAGCGCCAACCTGTACCTCAGCGATGTCATGACCCGTGGCGATGCCAATTTGTCAGACACCGACATTGCTAGCAAGCTCAAGACACAACAAACAGCCCTGAGCCATATCAACAGCTACGCGGCTAACCCCAACAGCGGTACGCCAAGTCTGGACGACTACCTCAACGCGGGCATCACCGGTGCCACCTCGACCAACTGGGGCACCCTCAACGCAGCCGTCGATGCCAAAGACAGCATTGCCACTTTGGCTGACCTGAAAGCGGCCATCACCTCAGCGCACGTCGAGTCGTATGACCTTTTAAGTACCGCAGCCAGTCCCGTGGGGCAAACCATCTTCAGCAACCTCACCCCAGCAGCGTTGGACAACATTGCCACGATCAAAGTAGCCATGACGGGCAGCATTGACACCACCCACGACCAAATTAGCTTTGGGGGTGTCACCCAACCCCTCAACAGCACCGCCGCCAGCGATGGTGGAACCCCCATCACCATCAACGGCGTCACAGGCATCCGCTGGAGCTACAGCGATAGCGGCAACAGCAAAAACTTGACTTTCACCAAAGCCGACAGCAGCCCCTTCACGGCCGCAGAGGCGTTGAGCCTTGAGCAAAGCCTCACCTTCACCACCTCTGACCTTGACCCCACCACCCAAGGCAGCCGCACATTCGCCCTCAAACACACCGACACCGATGGCAACAGCGTCAGCCCCGCCACATTCACCCTCCGACAACTCGATGCGTTCACAGCGATCAGCAACATCGACGCCAACTACCCCAACGCCTTGGCCGTCGCTGCGGGCATGACCCTCGACATGAACACCTATTTGCATAGCGACATTGGCGTCATCACCTTGGGGGCAGGGGCCACGGCCAAAGTGGACTTGGGCGACATCTTGCAAAACACCCTCACAGCACTCGGCATGCACCAACTTCTCATCAATGGCACCGACAGCACCAGCCAAGTGGTCTTTGACGCCACCTCAATGAACAGCGAAACATGGAACAAATTAAGCACCACAACCCAAAGCAGCGACCACCACCACACCTACGACGTCTATGAAAACAGCACACACAACGTCCAGCTGCTCATAGAGCAATTCGTCAATCGCAGCGGCCTTGTGCTGTGATGTAACAAAATATCAACTAAATAGTTAATAAATGTATAAATAGCTAATAGTTAGTTTGATAAAGTGATCGCTAAATCGCCAATTCTGAAATTAGGAGAAACACCATGACAACATCAACCGCTAAATACGTATTAAATGCCACCACTGGTAATACCTTGCTTGACCTGCGCTTAAGCACAGGCTACCTCAGTTTGAACGGCCAAACGGCCACGGTGGTGGGTTCCACAGTGGCGGACGCTGTCTATGCCAGCAAGGGTACGAGTGTTGATTTCAGTAGCAATACGTCAGGCACTGACGCACTGTATTTAGATGGTGTTTTAGCCGACTACGCCATCGACACCACCAGCAGCCCAGGGAAGGTCATACTGACACGCACAGACGATCCAAGCAGCGTCTACACCGTTGGCAACACCAACGCATCGGCATCGGTCGTATTTGCCAATGGTTCGATTGCGGTGGACTTGTTAACAAACACAACGGTGGTTGGCAATTTGAATTCCGCGGTGACTTCTTTAGCTGACCCTACCGTAGCCAGCGACCGCGCGCAGACAGAACAAGTTCAGTTAGGCAATTCAGGCGTACTTACCGCCACCAGTTTGATGGGCAAACTCGTCGTGCGTGGCTCAGCAGGGGTCGATGAGGTGTTTGTCAAGGCGGGTGCGCAGGTAGACGCCACACAAATTGGCGGTAGCAACGACGTCATTTGGCTCACCGGCAAGTGGAGCGACTACACCAAAACAGCCACAGGTAACACCCTGACCTTGACCCGAACCATTGACGGCAAAGTTGAATCCGTCAACGTCATTGCAGGTTCAACCGTCACCGACGACAAACTCATGTTCGCTGACGGCTATATTTACACCAAAACAGCCTTGACCAAGGGTGCAGGTGTTGCCAATGCCGCCAAAACCCTCTCGGATGCTGGCGGCATCATGTCGCACAAGGCGGGTGAATTCACCGATGTCAGCAACTTGGGGGCATCGCTCTCTGCCACCTTGCAACTCATCACCGATGGTGGTCTTGTCGACGCTGACTACATTACCAACGATGCGACCCAAACCATCAAAGGCTCCTACACAGGTACGCTAGAGGTGGGCGACAAAATTCAAATCGCCATCAACGGCGGCACCCCGCAGGATGTGCTGGTTGACCGTGCGACAAAAACCTTCACCTACGCCGCCAACTTCGGCTCAACCGACGGCGTCAATAGCATCCAGCTTTCCATTCTCCCAGCCAATGGGGTCACACTTCCTGCTGATCGCCGCCACGAAATCACCTTGGCAGCAGGTGGCACCGTCACCCTAGATACCGACAACCCAAGCGGTACCTTGTCTTTCTTTGCTGCGGGCGATAGCACGTTGAACAGCGCAGAGGCAGGCAATGCGGCACTCACAGACATCAGCCTCAAAGTGGTGCTCAACCCAGACGTCAAAGTGGACGATGTCATTCAGCTTCAAGATTCTGCTGTCAATGTGGGCACCCCATACACCGTCACCGCAGCCGACATCGTCGCTGGCTATGCCTCCGTCAAGCTGCCTAAAAACGTTTTGACCGGTGTTGCGGATGCCACCCACACCGTTCAAGCCGTGCTCACAGACGCGGCGGGCAACACATCCACCACCGCCACTGTCAGCATCACGGTGGACACTGATCGCCCACAAGCCAGCTTTGCAGTGTCGGCCACAGACGCTGCGGGTGCTGCCGTAGCCATAGGCGTCAGCCCGGACGCGACCCTGAACGGTTCGGAGACCTCTGTGCTTTTTGCCGTCTCCTACAACCCCTCAAGTCACCCCTTGAAGGCCGGTGACACCATTGACATCATCAATAACGTAACAAAAGCGGTCATCCAAACGCATTTAGTCACGCAAACTGAAATTAATACAGCGGTGGCAGCTGACTCTGTTGCCCCCAAACTCTATTTGTCTGTCAACAAATCCGCCATTGCGGGCGCTGTTGCTGTGGATGGCACCTACAACTTGGCCATCACAACTTCGGATGCGGCAGGCAACACCTACACCGATGCAGTGCTCGCACCCATCGTGGTCGACAGCGTGGGTGTGGCTGCCAGCTTGACGGTGTCTACAGTGGATACAGACGGCGCCACGCGCCTGCCCACCGCTGCTGAACACGCCACCAATGACCAATACTTGGCCGCAGATGAAACCGATGTGGTGGTCAAAGTCGACAGCAACGGGTTTGGGACTGGCACTGTGATGAAAGCAGGCGATGTCATCACCCTCAAAGTGTGGGACGCGGCAGCATCTAACGGTTCTGGTGGTACGGGCGCTTTTGTTGCACTTCCCAATCCCGGTTCTTACACACACACGGTCACAGCCGCAGAAGCCACTGCCGGTGTGGCTTACATCAAGGTGGATGCCGCAGACTTGGCCTCAGGCACCAACACACTAACCGCTGAATTGAAAGACGTGGCGGGCAACGCAACAAACAGCGTGAACAGCCTGGCCATCACCAAAGCAGGTACGGTCACGCTGGCATTGACACCCAATATCACCGACTTGGACGTGACCAGCCAGATTGTGCTGACTGCCAACCAAACCCTCAGCAAGGCGTTGAGCGGCACGATCACCTTCAAACACACAGGGTTCAACGGCACTGGCTTTGACGGTCAGACCGTGGGTAACGACTTGACTGTTGACGTCAGCGACAGCCGCTACGTCAACATTGTCAGTGGCCGTGTTGTCATCACGCCACCGTTTGACTTTGACTTCACCAGCAACTACGACATCACTGTCACTGCTGGCGCTTTCGAAACCGCAGGCGATTTGGCCAACGGCATTCCGGCTTCTGCAACCGCCGCGGTTGGGGCGGCTACTTTGACCTTCAGCACCGTCGGTGTAGGGGCCGACCAAGCTAGCGCCTTGTCGTCACACATCATGTCTGTGGATGGCGGTGGTGTTGTCACCCTGGGCGCCAGCAAAAAATGGTTTGCAGTGACAGACGCTAGTACATCCGATGTTTCGGGTGGTGACTACGCCGTGGTGCTCAAAGACACCAACACGGCGGGTTCTGTGCCTGATGCGAACGATGGTGTCAGCACCAACCTCGTCGGCGCAACCGTCCAAAACTTTGCGGCGGGCGACTTGATTTATGTGGACGACCAAAAGAACGACAAAACCCAGATCAACAACAGCAAGTTCACACAAATTGCCAACTACGGCGTAGGTGGCGACCAAATCGTTGCCTTTGACAGCCTTGACGGGTTTTATGGCGGTACTGAATTGACCCTCACGGGCGCGGGTACTACGGATGTCGACTCCTTGGCTTTGCGCGCACAACTCAACATCTCCAACAGCAAAACGCCCACGCCGACCCCCATCACGCACATTCAGCGCGTCGATGCCTCAGGCAACACAGCAATCGACAGCGCTGACCAATACGGTCTTGGCATCTCAGACGCCCAGCCTTTGCGCATCAAAATCAGCGCGCCAGACTTGAAAGCGGGAGACAAAATTCAGCTCTCCTACCAAAATACGGACGGCACCACAGCCACCATCGGCGGCCAATACACAGCCACAGATACCGATGCGGCCAATCATTACGTCACCTTAAGCCTCAGCAAAACTCAGCTGACGGACGCTGCCAATAAGTTCAACCTCGAAGGCTATAACAAGGTGTGGGCCAGCATCACCAACACGCAGGGTGCGGTCAGCACCAGCACGCTGTTGGGCGACGATGTCGATGGCGGCGGCAACGGTTTCTACCTCGATTTGCTGGCCACCAAGCCCACCATCAACACCCTGAGCCTCGCGGACGCCACACTCACCAGCGCAGAGACCTCCGTCGATCTGGTGGTCGCCAAAGACAAAATCAAAATTGGCGACACCTTGACCCTCAAGTTGGGCAGCACCGTGCTGGCAACCAAGGTCATCGACGCGACCAACATCAGCAACGACGTCACCTTCACCGTCAACAAATCCGCATTGGCTTTGGGCACCAACAGCGTGACGCTCACCAACACCGATGCCCAAGGCAACAGCGACTTCATTACCCAAGCCATCACGCGCAGCGATTTCGTCACCTACAGTGGCACGGTGGGCTTAGGCCCTGTGTTGGCAACCGCGAACGACCTGCAAGTTACCGCCTACGATAAAAACGGCAACGTATTAAGCACCAGCACGGTTGCCACAGACGGTACCTACACCCTCTCCATTGACAAAACCCAAGCGGGGGCTGTCACACTGCGTGTGGCCAACAAAACAGCCGCCACCACCACTGCGGACTACAGGGATGAAGCCTCAGGCGCGGCGAAAGACATTGGGGCAGGTGCCTCCATCGCTGCCATCACGGTCGCCAACGGTGCCAACCAAACCGTGCACATCACGGCACTTACCGATTTGGTGGCACGTCATCTCACAACGTCTACCAGCAACACCGTTGCAGCCAGCGACGCCAATATTGCCAAGTACAACTTGGCGCTCACCCAAGCGTTTGTCAACACCGCAGCCACCGATGCCACCACCCAAGGCATCACCAGCATCTTGCCCACCTTCACGGTGACCAACACAGGTACGGCCACCTCTGACCTTGCAACCAACACCTACGGCCAGATCTTGGCCCAAATTTCGAAGCAGGCCGTGGTGAACAGCAAAACCATGGACGAGGTGCAAACGCTCATCAGCAACGCCATCACTTGGAACGACACCAACGCCACGATCACCAGCACAAGCGACATCGCCAAACAAGTCGTCTTACTCGGCAAAGTTGCCCAAGCCGTGGCACTGGCCACGGGGGCAAATGCGGCCAGCGTCCTTGCAGCTGCTGACATCACCAGCTACCTTGATCCGGCGGGCACTGGCGCACTGAGCTTGCTCAGCGCCGACCGCAAAGCCGACCTCATGGCCCGCATCGTGGCCATTGACAACGCAGCCGCTGGCACCCTGGACGAACGCACCGAGCTGGTCGCCTTGACCAACAAAGTGGTCGCCCTCGCCAAAATTCAAGACTACGCCGCCAACAGCGCCAACCCCGCGCCCACGGTGGCTGACTTCACTGCCGCAGGCGTCACTGGCGTGACTGCCGACAACCTCACCGCTGTCAACACCAAGTTGGTGGGCAGTTCAGCCGCCACAGGCACTGTGCCTGTCGATGGCATCATCGCGCTCGTGGTCGCCGCTGGCATTGCTGCACAAACAGCCGCCGTCACCGCCATTGCCGAATACGCCTTGGACGACACCAAGCCCGCGCCCAGCGTGTCCACCTATGCCTTGGCCGGCGTCACAGGCGTCACCACGGACAACCTGGCCGCCATCAATAAAAAAATCACCACCACCACCGATCTGAATGCACCCAAGACAGTGCCCACCATCACACTGTCGGACATTCAAACCGAGGTCACAGAGGGCATTGGCAGCTTCAGTGCGGCCCTGACCAAAATCCGTGCTTACATCATCGACAGCACCAACGAAGTCACCAACCCTTCGCCTGTCGCCAGCACTTACAGCGATGTTGGTCTAGACCTCATCAATACCCCAGAGGAGATCGCCAACGCGAACTATTACCTCTCCAAAGTCTTGGTCAATGAAAACGCGTTGCCAGCCAACGGCGCGTACCTCAACGATGCCAGCTTGCGTGCCAAACTCATCGCGCAAAACACAGCCATTGCCAAAATTGATGCCTATGCAGTCGACGCTGGCAGCACGGCACCCACGCCGACTTTCAGTGACTACCAAGATGCGGGCCTCACCATCAGCAACGCCAACGTCAGCGCTTTGAACAACGCAGTCAAGGGCAAGGTGTTCACTGCTGTCGACACTGCCAGCGAGTTGGCAGGCATTTACAGCGGACTCTTTGCAGGTGTGCCATCCATCACCAGCATCACGCTCGCGGGCGTTGGAACCGTCCCCTCCAATGGGGGCGCCGTTGCCAATGACAGCTACCTCAACAATGCCGAGCTCACACAGGCCGGCCAAGCCGTCAAATTCACGGTCAATTTTGACCGTGGCGTGTCTGGTGTCGCACTCGCCAACTTTGGGCTCACCGACAGCAGTGGTGCTGCGCTGACCGTTTCCTCAGGCGCCTTGCCCAGCATCGCATCGGTGGTCAAAGCGGATACTGAGGGCAAAGTGTGGACGGTCACTGTCAGTGGGGTCTCCGCCCTCACCAGCGGTAGTTTGCGTCTGAACTTGACCAACAACACCGGTATCTCTGACGTCGCCAACCCCGGCACAGCCCTCTCTCAAAGCACTTACGCCGCAACCAACTTCTACACCGTTGACAAAACCAACACCGTTGTCCTCGAAGACGGTGCCAATCAAGGCCAGCTCGTGGTCGACCAAGCCGTTGTGCTCACCAGTGCGGCGGCTGACAACACGTTCACCGTCCATGTCAAACCCGACAATTTACGCACGGGTGATGTGCTGACATTCTCTAAAACAGTGGGCGGTATCACCAGCACACTGGGCGCCGTCACGGTTGCCTCTGGCGACCTGTCGACAGGTGTCACTTACACCCTCAACAAGTCCGACATGGGCTCAGGTGGCACGGTCACCGTCACCAGCACCGATGTAGCGGGCAACACGGCCACCAGCTTTGTCACCGTCACAGTTAACCAATACGTCACCCTCCAAGGCACGATTGGTTTGTCCAGCAAACTGCTGGCCGCCACCGACTTGACTGTCGAAGCCTTCGACAACAACGGTAACCTCTTGGGCACAGGCACCATTGATAAAACCTTCAGCACCTATAAGTTAGACGTCCTCAAGGGCACCAGCGGCTTGGTCAAACTCAAGGTTCGCAGCAGCGGTAGCGGTGTCAACGACTATTACAACGAAGGCAAAAATGCCAATGGCGATTTAGGGGCAGGGGAGTCCGTATCGGCCACCATCAACATTCCAGTAGGTGACACCGCCACGGTCAAAACCGCCAACATCACCTTGCTCACCGACTTGGCCGCACGCATCATTGCGCGTGAATACCCCTCGGGTGCCAATAGCGCGCAAGTCACGGCAGTCAACACGGCCATCACCAAGCTCTTGCTCAAACTCAGCACCGATGACGTCGCCAAAGTCTACGACCCCATCACCAGCGTGGAGCCAGACTTTGCGGTCAGTTCAGCTGGCGTAGACAACGCCGCCGCCACCCGCTACGGCAACCTCTTAACCCAGCTCTCGCAGCAAGCCAACGACAAAGGCAGCTCGCTGGGCGTCATGCTTGACAACATGGCCTCCGGCATCAGTTGGAACGGCACAACGTCTGTGGCCACACTCAACACGGCCTTTGCCAAAGAAGTGGTTCTTTTGGCCAAAACCCAAATGGCAGCCGCTTTGACCACGGCCCCTGCCAACATCGATGCCATCCTCAGCTTCCAAGACCTCATCGACGGTGGCGTCACGGGGCTCTCGGGCCTCACAAGCAATGCAGGCAAAGCCACGGCGCGCAAAGCTGACCTCATCAACCGCATCATTGCCACCAACGACAACGGGGATGCCGCTGACGCGATGGTCGAAATTCAAGCCTTGGCCAACAAAGCCGTGGCCATTGCCAAAATTCAAGACTACGCCGATCTCACGGCACCTACGGCCAGCCAAACCCCCATCGTCACAGACTACAGCGACGCGGGCGTCACGGGCGTCACCACCGACAACCTCGCTGCCGTCAACAAAGTGGTGCTCAACTCAAGTTCCAGTGCCATCGATGACAGCACGCGCCAAGACCTTGTCGATTCAGGTGTTGCGCTGTACACAGCAGCCATCAACACCATCAAGGCGTATGCGGGTGGTGGTGCTACGGCGCCCACGGTTGACAACTACTTAGATGCGGGCGTCCCCATCGTCACGAGCAACAACCTCTCGGCCATCAACTACCAAGTCAAGCTTGCTGGTGTCGCTACCGCCGCGGATACAACGTCAGAAATTCAAGCCTTGGCTCAGAAGGGTGACGTCAACTTCACCACGGCGATGACGCAAATCAAAAACTACATCACCGACATCACCAGCGTCACCGGTGTGCCCAATGCCGCCACCTACAGAGATGCGGGCTTGCCCACCATCGACACGGCTGGTGAAATCGAAAGCGCCAACCAGTACCTCGACCAAATCATGTCGGGCAGCCCAAGCAACGCCAGCATCATCAGTGCACTCAGTGCGCAACAAGCGGCCTTGCTCTACATCAACGAATACGCGGCAAACAACACCAGCCACGCAGGTGTTGCCCCGACTGCGGCGCAGTACATTGCCGCAGGCATCCCATCGGCCACCAACGCCAACATCGATGTACTCAACGGCTTGGTGGACACAGCGGTCGTCGGTGCCACAACCACACCTGCTGACCTGTCAACCTTCGCTAAATTGAAAGCCTTGGTGGATGGGGTGTTTGCCACATCGCCCACACTCACCTCCATCACACGCGATGGCACCAGCATCGTCAATGGGGCATACCAAACAGACAGCGTGCTCAACAAAGCTGAGTTGGGTGGCACCCTCAAGTTCAAGCTCACGTTCAACCGTGCCGTCACGGGGGTTGATACGCTGGCCAACTTTGCCACGAACTTTGCGTTGGTGGACAGCGGTGGTAATGAAGTCACGGGCTTCACACTCAACCCATCCATCACCACCGCAGATGGTGGCATCACTTGGAGCGTTTCAGTCTCTGGTTTGTCCACCTACACAGGTGCAGAGCTTGGTCTGAAGTTGAAAAACAACGCAGGCATTGTGGATGCGATCAACAACAACAGCTTGTCCACCACCTCCTTGGCGGGGGATCGCTACACCATCGACACCACCTTCAACGAAGGCACAGGCACATTGGCCACCAAGATCGGCCAAGACCTCACCCTCGATGGTGGAGAAACCTCTGTGGATCTGTTTGTCGATGCCAGCAAGCTCAAACTGGGTGACACGTTGAATGTGTTCCTCGGCGCTGGTACCACCCCTTTGCTCGCTACGCCATACATCGTGACGGCAAGCGACGTCTTGAACGGTGCCAATATCAACCTCCTCAAATCCGCACTGAGCGCAGGTGACAACAGCATCACCCTCAAGCACTACGACCAAGCGGGTAACGTCGGTGTGCAAACGGGCACAATCAAGGTCAACACGGCTGTCACCTATACGGGTGTGGCTGGCTTAGGCCCTGTCACCGCAGGCGCAGACTTGCTCGTCAGTGCCTATGACAAAACAGGCAAATTGTTGTCTACCGCTGACGTGACTGCTGCAACCGGCCGCTACTCACTCACCATCGACTCAACCTACACAGGGCCATTGCTGCTGAGGCTCTCTAGCAAAACCGCCTCTGGTACAGCCGACTACATTGACGAAGCCACCAACCAAGCGACAGACTTGGGCGCTTACACCATCAGTGCCGTTGTCAACGCCACGGGTGTGGGCCAAACCGTCAACATCACCACGGTGACCGACCTAGCCGCAAAGCTGCTCACCACCAGCGATGGCATGATCTCCTCTGATCTGGTCAGCGACGTCAATGCAGCGGCCAAAGTGACCCAAGTCAACACCTTGGTCACCAAACAGTTCATCGACTCAACCAGTAACACCGTCATCACCGCCATTGACCCGCAATTTACCGTGGGCAACACGGCGGGTGGGGCGGCCTTGACCACGGCCAACCGCTACGGTCAAGTCTTGGCACAACTGTCAGACATTGCAGACCAATCCGGTCAAAACTTGGCTTATGTCCAAGGTCGTGTGGCGGCCGATCTTGGCTACACCTACTCGGCTGGCGGTGGCACGTTGACCGCAGGCTCGCTGGCCAAAGACGTCGCCTTCTTGGCCAAAGTGGCCCAAGCGGCCATGCTCACGTCGGTGGATACCAACGTACTCTCAGCAGCGGATGTCACGACTTACGGCGGCATCACGGGCTTCGCCTCGCTCAGCGCTACACGCAAAGACGATGTGGTCAAACGCATTGTCGATGGTGCTGCCGACGGCTCAGCCACCGACAACATTGCAGAAATCACGGCACTCGTGGCCAAAGTCAATGCCATTGGCATCATCCAAGACTACCGAGCTGGCATGCTCACTTCGACCACCTCATCGTCAGCGGCCCCCACACTCGAAACCTACCTCACTGCAGGCTTCAGCACCGTGACCGCAGACAAAGTGGGCGCCGTCAACAAAGCTGTTCTAGGCGCTGCATCTGCAGACATGGCATCGATACCTGATGCCACCATCACAACCGCCATTAACACGGGCGTGAGTGCGCAAACCACGGCGCAAAACTTCCTGGTCAACTATGCCAAGGGCGGTTCTGGCACCATTCCCACCGTGCAAGACTATGTCGATGCGGGCATCAGCAACGTCAATGCAACCAACTTGCTCGCGGTCAACGCCAAAGTCTTTGCGATTGACAACACCACCGCTGACGCCACTGTCAAAGCAACCTTACAAACGGTGGTCGACACAGGCGTCATTGCTAACGCAGCCGCCGTTACCGTCATTCGCAACTATTTGGCAAGCCCCACCACAGCGGCCGTGCCAACGCTCAGCAACTACATTGATGCCAACCTCGATGGCGGCGTCATCACCACCGCCGCTCAGGTCACGAACGCCAACTACCTGTTGAGCAAAGTGCTGTCATCCTCCATCTCGGATGCCACCTTAGGTGCCAAGCTCATCGCCCAAGTGACCGCCTTCAACACCCTCAACACCTATGCGGTGTCAGGGGGCACGGCACCTGCGCTGAGTGTCTACCAAGACGCTGGATTCAGCACCCAAGTCACCAGTGGCAACTTGGCCGAAATCAATGAGCGTGTGAACGCTTTTGCCGCCAACACCATGGCTAGCACCACCGATCTGTTGACCGTCATCAAAGCGATTGACTTGGTCGCGGGCGCAACCGCCGGCACACAACTGGGCATTCAATCCGCCACTACAGCGGCCACGATGTTCACCGCCACGGCAGCCACGGCAACCAACGTGTTCAGCACCGTCAATGCGTCTTATGCGGGCGACTCTGACATCAAATCCATCACCATCAACATCACGGGTTCGATTGACACCACGAACGACAAAATCATCTTCGGCCCTGACTCAGGCACCAAAATCACCCGTACCCTCAACACCACGGCAGGCTCAGACGCAGACGTCACCATTGGCACCGTTACGGGCGTGAGCTGGAGCTACAGCTCCGACTACAGTGGCAGCACAGGCACGGCCAACTTGGTGTTCACCAAAACCGACGGCACAGCCTTCACAGCAGCACAAGCGCAGACGATTGAGAAGAACCTGCAATTCAAAACAGCAGGCAGCACCACTGTGCAGGGCAACCGCGTCTTTACTCTCAAGCACACCGACACTGCGGACGTGGCTAGCAGCACAGGTGCAAGCACCGTGGCGGTCGACACCGTGACCGACGCCGTGGACTTAGACGGCGCGACTGCTGGCACACAAGCCACCAATACCGCCACACAATACGTCAATGCCGCACAAGCGTTTTCAGGCAAAGCCTTGGTCAGCACCACGGTAGCTACGCCAACCGCCACAGACATCAAACAACTGTCCATCGTCATGGGCGGTGCAAATTTTGATGGTAACAACGCCAAGCTGGTGCTGGATGCAGAAAAATTCCTATCTGGTGATTTCAGCTCCAGCGGCGTCAGCATTGGGGGTATCACGGGTCTGAGCTACAGCTACACCGCCAGCTCCAAAACTTTGCTCATCAGCAAAACCGATGGCAGCAACTTCACGACCCCAGGCAACATCCCGAGCATCTTGGGTGGTATCAAGTTCGAAACCACCAGTGCAGTGCAGGGCAACCGAACTGCCACCATTAGCTACATCGACGCGGGTGGTAACGTGGGTACCAGCGCCACATCGACCTTGACCGTCGATACGGCCATTTCTACGCCCACGGTTCGCGTCACCACCGATGACGGGACCAGCGCAACCGACAAAATCACCACAGGCGGTTTGACCCTGGGTGGCATTGATGCCGACAGCAAGTACCAAGTCAGCTTGGACAGTGGCACCACATGGACCACCGCAGCAAGTGCTGACGTAAACGGTGCAGCCACCCTGACCTCCGCCACCACGGGCCTCAGCGCCTTGGGCACGGCAGGTGCAAAAACGGTCTTGGTCAAAGCCACAGACGCGGCAGGCAACACCGCCACCACAAGTTATGGCTTCACTGTGGCAAGCGCCATCACCAAAACTGCCACCATCACCAGCGCCACGGATGCGGTCTCGACCAATGGCTCCACCATCACGTCTGTCGCATCAGGCACCACCACCGATGCCACGGCCACCACTTTGAGCGGCAGTGTCACGGCTTTGGCGGCCGGTGAACAAGTGGCCATCTATGACGGCACCACAAGGCTGGGCTACTCCACAGCCACAACGGGCGCGACCAGTTGGACTTACGCTCTGACCGGCTTGTCCACCGGTGTACACAGCTTCACGGCGCGTGTGGAAAACACCTCGGCCACAGTCGGTGCCGCAGGCGTCGCTGGCACCGCCAGCGCGGCTTACACCCTCAACGTCAACCCAAGCTTGAACATCGCCACTTACGTGGGCATCAACGTGGCTGACGATGTCGGTTTGAAACAATTCTCGGTTGCCAAAGCACGCTACATCATGCTGCGACGCGATGCCACAACTGAAGCGAACTTTGACTTTGCGGAGGTCAGGATCTGGTCCAATGGGCAAAACATCGCGCTTTCTTCTTACAACCCGAAGGTGAGCGTGACTGCCTCAAATCAGTTTAATGCTTCAACCCTCGCGTCAGCAGTCGACGGCAGTAACGGCACCACTGGTGCTGTTACCGGTAACTTTAATATGGCTGCTGGTGCAAATGCTTGGGTGCAGGTGGACTTGGGCGCTGAGTATGACATCGCTGCGGTCGACCTCGTGCCTCGTGTATCGGACGCTGACTTGTCCGCGCGTATGAGAAACGTCAACGTTTTTTATTCTAAGAATGACATGAGTGCAGGTGCCGCCATCACAACGGCCGCCACAGCGCCCACTGACAGCGCGGTGTACTGGGGGGCCACGTCAGGGACGGCATCGACTCTGCCGCAAAGCTTGGGTGTTATGGCCACCCCCACCATCGACGACACCACCCCCACCTTCAGCGGCACGCTGAGTGTGCCCTTGGGCACAGGCGAGGAGTTGGCCATTTACACGGGCACAACCCGCCTTGCAGGGACAGCCACCATCACCGGCACCAACTGGACATTCACGCCCACAACCCCCTTGGCGGCTGGCACCTACACCTTCAAAGCCATGGTGCATGCCACAACTGATACCACGGGTGTAGCGGGCCGCGTGGTGTCTAACACCACTGCTTCCATCACAATCGGCACGACGGCTATCACCAACACGCCGGTCATCACGAACCTGGTAGACAACGTCACTAACAACGAGACGATCACCCCCTCGGCGGTCAACACGACCACCACAGACGACACCACCCCAACCTTGAACGGCACGGTGCCTTCGGCTTTAGGTTCGAACGAAGCGGTGGCCATCTACAACGGCAGCACCCGAGTGGGCTATGCCACCACCACCGGCACAAACTGGAACTTCACGCCCACCACGGCCTTGGCGGCAGGGCAGTACACCTTCACGGCGCGTGTAGAAAACACGCAAACGGGGGTGCAGGGCCCTGTCTCTACCGGGACCCTCAAAGTCAACATCGACACCACGTTGGGGATGACCATCACCGACAACGTGGGCACTAGCAAAGGCAATCTGACCACGGCGACTACCACCGATGACAACGTCCTCGATTTCACCGGTACGCTCGATGTGGCATTGGGTACCAACGAAGTGGTGAACATTTACGACGGCACCACCAAGATCGGTAATGCCACAGTGGCAAGCACAGGCGCAGGGGCTGGTAGGACTTGGTCGTACACGTCTTCAACCCTCACTGACGGTGCCCATACCTTCCGTGCGGTGGTGCAGGACTCCGCCAGCACGGTGTACACCACCGGTCGGGTGGTAGACACCAGCAACGCCATCACCGTCAACACGGCCGCCATCACCGCAACTGCCAGCATCAACAGCAGCACCGGTGTGACTGACAATGTGGCTATCAATGCATCCACCACAGGGCAGGTCGCCGCCAATACGAGCACCGATGACACAACGCCAGCCCTCAGCGGCACATTGGTAGGTTCGCTGGGAACGAACCAATCTGTGGCGGTGTATGACACGGTGGGTGGCGTCACCACTCGCTTGGGTTATGCCACTGTGAGCGGCGCTACTTGGTCATTTACGCCCACCGTAAGTGCGGGTGCACACAGCTTCACTGTGGCCGTAGAAAATACGATCAGCGGCCAACAAGGCAGCAGCAGCGCGGCCTATGCTGTGAATGTGAACACCAATATCACGATGGATATTTCTGACGATGCGGGTGCGATCAAAGGGACCCTGACACCCACAACCTATACCTCGGGCAACTTAGACATATACGGGGTAACTGTTGCCACCAACACAGGTCTGACTGACATCAAAGATATTCCACTTGAATTCTTGACCTTCAAAGGCCTAGGGATGGCGCCTATCTCTGGCGGTAACAAATTCGATATCAACCTCAAAACATTGACGTATTACCCAGGCATTGCACCTGTCTACACCGCAACTACCGCCACCTTTTGGGTGACGGGTGCCGCCGATGGTTCTCCATTCGGTATTCAAGTTGTGTTGACACTTTCATCAGGAAATTTGTCTGCAAGCGTGGTGCAGGCTCGTTGGGACAATACCTACGTTGGTAATTACGCTTCGATGACCAGTTGGGCGATACAGTTACTTGCATCAACCAGCAGTGCAAATGGCTATGGCGTCACGGCCTTGACGCTGAAGGTGCTCAGCACCGACGACACCACACCCACCCTAAGCGGTACCCTTGACGCCCCCTTGGGCACTGGCGATGTGCTGGCGGTGTGGAGCATGAACAACGGTGTCAACACCAAGCTAGGGAATGCAACCGTCACTGGCACGACTTGGACGTATACGCCCACCACAGCTTTGACATCGGGTGACTACACCTTCAAGGCGATTGTGCAAGGTGCGAGTGACACATTCACAACTGGCCGTGTGGTGTCTGCCACCACCAACACCGTGGTCATCAACAATGCGTTGTCCTCCCCTTCAACCGGCGTCACCATTGCCAGTTTGATTGACAACGACGGTGGAACGGGCGGCACCACCTCCCTCGGTACCGTCGGCACGCCAACAACCAACGCGTTGACCAGCGGTTTAAGCAATGGCTTCAGCACAGACGACGCCACCCCTAATCTGACCGGCAACATTGGCCGTGCGCTCTCCACGGGTGAATCGCTTGTGCTGTACGACACCTACAACGGCGTCACCACCAAGGTGGGCAGCACAACCGCAGCCTCGGGCCTGACCACCATCACCACCTCAGGCTCAGGTGCCTCCACCACTTGGACGTTTAACCCTGCCGCGTCTGTAGGGGCAGGGCAGCACAAATACTATGCCGTGGTCGAAAACGCATTGGGGGTGCAAGGCACGCCGACGGGCGATTATTTAGTCAACGTCTACGACGCCACATCGCGCGCTGCCATGAGCATCAACTACGTTGACAATGTCGCCGGTTCTGCTGCAACCACCACAGGCACCATTTCCTTGGCGGCAACTAGTTACACCGATGACTCGCGTCCCTCGTTCAGCGGTAATTTGCCCAGCAGTTTTGCTTTGGGTGTCAACGAAGAATTGGCGCTGTACAAGAAAGTGGGCTCGACCTACACCCTGGTCGGACGAAGCGGTGCCAGTACCTTGAGCATCACCGGTACGGCTTGGTCTGTGGCAGAGTCAGCCGCGACCGATCTGGTGGCTGGTCAAGACACGACGTATGTGCTGATGGTTCAAACGACGGGCAGTACGACTGCGACAGCAGGTAAGGTGGTCTCGGCCAGCTCAGCTTCGCTGATCTACAGCACCACAGCGCCAACGCAAACCACCACCATTGTCAGCACGGCTGACAACGCCGCAGGCACCGGGCTGGCGTCTACGCAGACGACAGACACCTTTGCCAATGACGCTGTCACGGGCCTTCCCATCAGTGTCAGCACAGATGACACCACACCGACCTTGGCTGGCACGATCTCCAGTGCGCTTTACGCAGGCCAAAATCTGGTGGTGTACGACACGGTCAATGGTGTCACCACCAAGGTGGCTGGTACGGTCACAGGCCTCACCGCAGGCACAGGCACAGCCATAGGTTCCGGCACAAGTTGGACGTTCACGCCGACAAGCCCCTTGTCAGCAGGCAAGCACAGCTTCACGGCGCGGGTGGAAAGCGGCACGGGTGAGTTTGCGGCATTCAGTACCGATGCTCGGGAGGTCAATGTGCACACAGGCTTGACCATGAACTTGGCGGACGATGTGGGTAAAGCCAAAACAGTGTCGGGCGCGACGGGCATGACCACGGATGACAATTTGCCCACCATGAGTGGCACGTTGACAGCTGGTTTAGGGGCCAACGAGGAGTTGGCGGTGTACAGCAGCTTAGGTGGTGCCGCGTATGTCAAAGTGGCAGGTGTTGCGACTGTCACAGGCACCAACTGGACATTCACGCCCTCCGCTACATTGGCCGATGGCAGTTACACCTTCAAGGCCATGGTGCATGACATATCCGATGTCTCCGCCACAGGGGCAGGTCGCGTGGTGTCAGTACAAAGCGGCAGCATTGTGATTGACACGGCGTCTGCGGCATCGCTGACCCAAACGACGACCATCACCGCTATCACTGATGATGCAGCGTTGAATGGCTCGGTGACAGGGGCGGTGCTTGCAGGCGCAAGCACCGACGACACCACGCTGGTGCTGACCGGTACCATCAGTGGCACGCTGGCTGTGAACCAAAAGGTGGCGGTGTACGACACGGTCAACGGTGTCACCACCGAGGTGGCGGGTACCGTTACAGGCGTAACCGTAGGCAGTGGCACTACATGGACGTTCACGCCCTCCGTTGCCTTGACGGCCGCCCAAGCCGGCACGCACAGTTTCACAGCCCGTGTGGAAAACACAGTCAGCGGTGCGCAAGCGTCAGTGAGCAACGCCTACGCAGTCAAGGTGTTTACCGCTGGCTTGGATGTATCCGTGACAGACAATGCCGGCGCTTTGCAAGGAACGGCTGACTACGCTGCGGGTGTCTCCTCAGACGACACCACGCCAACCCTCAGCGGTAGCTTGTCTTCGGTGGGCGGTTTGTCTACCGGCGATGAGGTGGCGGTGTATCAAACCTTGAATGGTGTGACCACATTCGCTGGCGTGGCTTCCGTGACAGGAAGTGGGGCTTCGTTGGCTTGGTCGTACACACCTAGCACCGCGCTGAGCGTGGGCGATTACACCTTCAAGGCCATGGTTCAACCCGCCGGTGACAAGATGGGCTTGGCTGGCAAGGTGGTGGCAACAAGCCAAATCGTCAAGGTGACGGCCACCGACATCACGTTCGACGCCATCACGGCCACCACCGACACGACCGTCAGTACGTCAAGCTACAAGGCGCTGTCTGTGGCAAGCAAGATGGCATTGGACATGAACACATACACGCACGCAGACTTTGATGTGTTGAATTTGCAGGCTTCAGCGACAGCCAAAATCGATTTGGCCGACGTGATGCAAGGGGCGAAGAACCTCTTCACCTCAGCCAAGTTCACCACGGTCAGCGGTGCAGGGTTGGGCGATACAACCACCTTAGATCAGTTCTTGGTCAACGGTAACGCCACCAACGCGCTGACGTTTGCAGGCCCTGCCACAACGTGGACCAACAGCGGTGTGGTGAGCAACAGCGGCCATCAGTATGACGTGTACACCAGCGGCATTGCTCAGCTGTTGATCGACAAAGATGTGACCAACCGCACTGGCTTCACAGTGATCTAACAAAGGCACTGAATGCAACAACCTGTGAACGCCCAATATTCCATTTTTATTGGGCCAAACGTGAAGTTCGAGGGGTCCATCTTCACCCCCACCTCCGCCAACATTGAGGGCGAGGTGGTGGGGAAGGTGGAAGCCAAGGACTTGTTGATTGGCAAAACCGGCCAAGTGACGGGCGACGTGACCGCTGATCGCATCCATGTGCACGGACAACTGGGCCAAGAGGTGAGTTGTTCGTCGCACTTGGTGATTCATGAGTCAGGCCAGTTGAGTGGCACGGTGTTGTATGCCACGCTTGAAATCATGCGTGGCGGCAAATTGGAGGGGTCATTGCTTCAAATAGAGGAGGCCCCCACGAGTGATGGCAATCTATGACCCAGACCTTAAAAATTCAACCCGTCGCCAAGTCGTCGTGCCGCAATTGCCTGTATGCCTTGTCCGTCGAGGGCAATTCGGATGGGATGCATTGTGGAATCGACTACTACAGGCTTCCTCCAGTCAGCCGCCATGTGCAGCCGCTTAAGAATTACCCCAAGGTGGTGCCCACAAGTTGCTGTGACGAGTGGAAGTCAAAACCCGCAGAATGATGTCTAGTGCTTTCAAAATTTTGGTCACCAGCCAAAAGGGCGGGGTAGGTAAAAGCACCTTGTCCGCCAATTTGGCTGCGTTCATGCGAGATCAAAATATGTCAGTCACGATGATTGACTTTGACTTGCATGGCTCATCTAGCAATTGGCTCAGCCGTGCGCCATCGGTGGGTGTGGTGGTTCAACACCACCCGCTGCCTTTGAGTATGGGTGGCAATCGCCCTTTGTTAGAGGCGCGCTTGCATTTGCGACGTGCAGTGTCCTGTAGCGATGTGGTGATTTGCGACCTGACATGGACAGACTCGATGGCAGGCGAGTTGATGTTTGACTTTGATGTGGTGGTGGTGCCCACCTCGGTGTCTGAGATGGAGCTGGCGACCACCGCAGGGTTTTTGGCCAAGCACCATTGGGTGTTCGATTCGAAGTTGCACAAACCTCCCACCTTGTTGTTGGCGCCTACACGGGTTCGCCCCGAACAGATGGCGTTGAATAGTTTTTCAAAGCAACGCTTTCCGGTCAGCTTTTTGTTGGCACCTCCGGTGTTGGAGTCGCAGTCGGCACGCGACTCTTTTGAGGTGGGTTACCTCAAAGATTTGCAAGATGCCTGTGGCAATTCATTTCGTGAGTTTGGCAAAGCGGTTCACAGTGTGCGTGAACTTCGACGCGTTGCCTCGGCACAAGCGTTTAGCAGCAGCAATAAAAAAACGGGTTTTTCACATTTGCCGACTGGGCGTTTTGTGACGAATGGGTCTTTGTCAGAGCGTCAGTCTTTGCTGAGTCGTCATCGCATCCAGCGTGTGCCCGATTTGACCGATCCTATTCTTGCGTGCAGCTTACATGAGCCGCGCCACGCTCAAATTATTTCAGATAAAAGTGTTAAAACAACACTGTTTCAATCGATTGTAAAAAGGTTAGTTAATTTTTAGAAATTACAATATTTGTCGTGGACAAATAAAAAAATTAGCTTCCAATTGAAGGTGGAATCACTAGTATTTAAGTGCTGTGGGTTACACATCTAAGTGTTATTTGAGCACTATTGAATTGTTAGTAGGATTAAACTATGACAATGCTAATACAAATTATTGAGGATGACCCGCATTATGCAAAGTTGCTAATTAGCATTTTGGATGGCAATCCTTTGTTGAGTTTTTCGGGGCTTTCAACCACCAAGGCTGAGGCGCTGGATGCGCTGATGAAAAGTCCAATCGCCGATGTTTTTTTGTTGGATGTGGGGCTGCCTGATGGCTCTGGCCTCGATTTGATCCAACCCATCCTAAAGGCAAAGCCGAGCGCAGTCATTATTTTGTTGTCTACCTTAGGGGCTCGTAACGCAATTTTGTCAGGTATTAATTTAGGGGCAGCGGGTTATGTGATGAAGTCAACGTCGCCCAGCGGTATCTTGCAGCACATTTTTGACGCCTTGAATTACGGTGCCACACTGAGTCCGTCACTGATCAAAATCGCCATGGATGCAGTGAAAGAACCTGCTATCGAGGAGATTGACTCGGTCGTCCATGCAACGCACACGTTGACGCCTCGCGAAGTTGAGATTTTGAATTTACTGAAAGACGCACATCCATCTAAAAGGATTGCATCCATGTTGAATGTGTCGAAGTTCACCGTGAGTCAGCACCTGCGTAATGTGTATAGAAAACTAGAGGCCAAAAACCGTGTGGACGCGATTTCCATTGCAAGACAGAAAAAGATCATTCAGTGATATGAAGCAATTCATTGCGCTGGTGTTTTTTTGTTGCACTTGTGCTTTGACTTGCTTTGCGCAAACAGTCGTGACGAAGGCAAGCTTGATAGGGGAGGGCAACTCGGTCACAGAGCTTGCCTTGCCTAGTTATTTTGAAGGCGGACATACCGGTATCCGGTCAGTGAAAGTTCGTTATTTCATACCCAAAACAGCGACGGTTGATGCGAATAATTTTTATGCCATTCTTTTCCCGTATCCCATTCAGGGAGGACAAGTATTTTTAAACGGCAAGTCTATTTATGCATTAGAGCATTCGGACGAGCGGCAATTGTTTAACTGGTATCGTCCCGTGACGATCAACTTGCCACTGTCTGAATTGCGTGCCAATTCAGAAAACGTGGTCGAGTTTCAACAAGTTGGGCATCTCAGGGTGTGGCCTTTGTTGCCTTTGTTTTTTGGCACGGTGTCTGAGCTGAGAGCGGTGCACGATGTGTTGTTCTATGTGTCGCAAACCTTGGCATCCATCATCAATTTCTTTTGTACCGCCTGTGGCATTTTTCTGATTGCTTTGGGCATCAAGACGGGCGAGAAAAAGTATATTTATCCTGGTGTCACGGCCATATTTTGGGTGAGCATATTCAGCATGGCTTTTTTGCCGGTGATCCAGGCTAACTACTGGTTTATCTGGCGTTTAAGTTTGTATTTTTTTACCGGCAATGTGATATTTTTCTCTTCGCTTTTCCTAATTCATATCTTTCGAATTGTTATTTCAAGTCGAACTCTGCGCGGCATTGGCGTGCTGTGCCAGTTGGGATGGGTTGGCTTTTTGTTCAGCGGCGGGCGCTTGGAGTACGCGCTCGATGTGTATTGGACCGCGAGCGTGGTGCTGGTTTATGTGTTTTTTATTTTCAAGGCGCTGTTCAGTAAGTCAAACGTCAATCCCTTGGTCGTCGGTATTTTTTTGGTTTATTTGTTAATTTCCGGTATTTTTGCCGTCCATGATTTTTTGATTCAAGCGGGCATTGTGATTTTCAAAGATTATGGCGGCAATGGTGTTCTGTCAGTGGTTGCAAATGCCGTTTATCTATCGCATTTCTCGCTACCAGCTTTTTTGTTCACAGCGGGATTTTTTCTGTTCAAAGATTTCAACGACAACAAGCGTGACTTGATCAAGTCAATTTCTGAGAACACAAAAATCAGGGAAGCCCTTATTTCTGACATTCATGACGGTGTGGGCGCGCGCTTGAATGTGCTTTTGTTGGGCGTGGAAATGGGGAATTTCAAGTCTGAAGATTTGCTTTCCGATATTCGCCAATGTGTGGAAGAGCTGCGATTTGTATTGACGCCTGAAGAGGTCAAGGTGTCGTATTTGATGAATTTGATTTTGAATTTTTGCCATGAATTCAAAGAAAAATTAGCGTTTAAAAATATAGAATTTTATTTCTTGATCAATTACAAAGAAGACTCAAAAATATCGCCCAGAGTCGCTTTGGTGGTGTATTGGATCACGCTGGAGTGTTTGAGCAATGTCATCAAGCACGCGGTGAGTTCGTGTTCTCGGGTGAGTTATGTTTTGAACATTGACGCACACTCGGTATCCCTGCTTGTGGAGGACGACGGACCTGGTATTCGAGGCTGGCGTGATGCAGATCAAAGCGTCATGCTGGCTGACGCTAGGGTTGGGTTAGGGCTTAAAAGCCTGATCAATCGCGCAAAGTCGGTCGGTGGCAGCGTTTGGATTGCTTCTGGACCGAAAACTGGAACGGTGGTTTCTGCCTCGTTCGAGACCGCTGTTTCACCGACCTGATTGGGTCCTTTTTTCATGGACGGGCGCCAATATTTTGAGCCATGCGGTGGCCGGCAAGGGCCAACGGGCTTGAATGGCTTGTGCTTGTGAAAGCAAGGCTTGAGGGTCCCACATGCGAGCTTGGCGAAAGGCCAACACAATGGTGTTGCCCGCTGTGGTGGGTTTGAATGCCCATACCGCATCTGGGCCAAACACGGCTGCGATTTTTTTCAAGCTGGCGTCATAGCGAGCGTCTCGACCAAATAAGTTCACGGTCATGCAGCCATCATGGGTGAGTGCGCGGTGGCAATCGCTGTAAAAATCTTCGGTGTCGAGGACCGGACGTGCGGCATCTTGGTCATACAAGTCGACTTGCAGAATGTCGATTTTTTCATGCCACAGGTCTTGGCTGATGATTACGCCTGCATCGCCCAGCACCACTTGTAGTTTCGCGTTGTCGTCAGGTAGGTTGAACCAAAGCCGGCAGATTTCAATGGCGTGCGGGTTTAGCTCAACCGCCGTGGTGTGCATGTGCAACTGTGAATGACAAAATTTTGTCAACGATGCAGCGCCTAATCCCAGCTGCATGGCGTGCAACTGGCTGACGCGATCTAAATTTGTAAATAGCAGCCAAGCCATCATGCGCTGCACATAGTCGAGGTGAATTTCAAATGGCTTGCTGATTTTCATGGAGCCTTGCACGGCGGGTGTGCCTAAGTGCAAAAACCGCATGTCGCCGTAGTCGAAAAAATTGACCTCAGGTAAATCTCCTTTGCGTTGGCCAGAAAATGCACGCGCTTGTTTCTTCGCTAAAAAAACGCCGATCAAGATTGCGAAAATACAAGCAATCAAAACGTAAATAAAGTCCATGGTCGTGAATTCTGCCATTCGAATGAAATAACTTGACTAGCCTAGGCAAGCATTGCTTGACAGCCTAAAACCAGTTGGTAATAATTTGCGTGCGATTCAAATTGGAAACATTGTTTCTTTAGTGAAACAATGTTTTGAAAAAGAAAAGACATAAAGGGCAGCTTGCATGCAGATCTTGGGCATTGAGGAAATCACATTTGGCGCAACCGATTTGGCCAAGTGTCGTCAGTTCTTTTTAGACTGGGGTTTGTTGCTGGTGGCTGAAGCAGATCAAGAGCTGGTCTTTGAATGCATGAACGGTTGCCGTGTGGTCGTGGCGCATTCAGACAAGCCGGGTTTGCCCAAAGGCATTGAGGCTGACCCCACTTTGCGTGAAGTGGTGTGGGGAGTGACCAGTCAAGGCGAGTTGGATCAATTGCGCACGCAGTTTCAAGCGTTGCCTGATTTTTACGATGCAAACCAACGCATCGGTTGTACGGATCCCAATGGCTTGGCCTTGCGTGTTCAAGTGAGCCAAAAACGCCCCGTCGATGTGGTGTGCGCGCAAACCAACACATGGGGCCAACACAACCGCATTAACCAACCCAGTCCCGCTTATGAACGTGCCCAACCTATTGAGGTCGGGCATGTGGTGTTCTTTGTCACCGATTTAGCCGCGACCAGCGCGTTTTACGAAAAGTATTTGGGCTTTGTGGTGTCTGACCGCTATCCCGATCGCGGTCATTTTTTGCGATGCGCCCCGCAAGGCGGGCATCACAATTTGTTTTTGTTGCAGCTACCTCAGCCTCGTGCAGGCTTGAACCATGTCGCGTTTACTGTGCGTGATTTGCACGAGGTCTTTGGTGGTGGCTTACACATGTCGCGTTGCGGGTGGGACACCGAGCTGGGGCCAGGCAAGCACCCGATTTCATCCGCTATTTTTTGGTATTTCAACAACCCAGCTGGTGCGTTGGTGGAGTACTACACCGATGAAGATGAGCTGACGGCCGATTGGCAAGCGCGAGAATTCACACCGGGCCCCACCATGTTTGCAGAGTGGGCGATCAAAGGTGGTATCGATGGCCATACCCGTCGACAAAAAGATGCAGAAGCACCCACAGGGCGCTTCATGACCGACAAATCAAAAAACTGAATGGAGATTACCCATGCGTCAACTTCCTCCCCTGTCGAATGAAACCCATCAACACCGAAGCGCACCCCCGACGGCTTATGAGAACTTGCTAGGCGACTCGATTGAGCGCGCTTTTGGACAAGGTATTTATGAGCTGCCCGCGTTGGTGGACTACCTCAACACGGCAGGGCCCTCTGGTCCCGATGGCCAAGCTTGGACCGCCGCATCGTTCGAACGCGAAATGGCGCGTTTGGGTAACTGATAGAGACAGGAGCTTGACATGACCACCTCAACCATCCAATTTCAACAAGACCCGATCGAAGCCACCTTGGCAGCGGGTTTGAAAGACTTGTGGTACCCCGTGTGCCCCTCTAGTTTTGTGAAAGAAAACCCTGTCTCGCTGCGACGCTTGGGCTACAAAATTGTGCTGTGGCGTGATCAAGCGGGCAAAGTCCACGCCTTAGAAGACCATTGCCCACACCGTGGCGCGCCGCTGTCGCTGGGGGTGATTTTGGGCGACCGCATTGCTTGCCCGTACCATGGCGTTGAGGTGCGTTGCGACGGTACCGTCACGCGTGTGCCTGGTAGTCCGGGTTGCAAACTGGAAGGCTCACGCCAAACCCGTACTTTCCACACGGCAGAGTCTAATGGCGCGATTTTTCTTTTCAATGCCTTAGATCCTCAACTCGAAACACCACCACCTTTGCGCTTGCCCGAAGAGTTGACGTCTCCCGAATGGTCATCTTTCATTTGTTATACCGAGTGGGGCTGTGACTACCGTTACGTGATGGAGAACGTGGTCGACCCGATGCATGGTGCTTACTTGCACAAGCAGTCGCACACCATGGCTGACGGTGAGTTGACCGCTGATTTTCAAATTCGTGAAACCGAGACTGGGTTTTCGTTTGAAAAGAAGGGGCAGCGCAATGTCAACTTTGACTGGACCGAATGGATCGAAACCGACATTCATTTGATGCGCTTAGAAATTCCTTATCCCAAGACCGGCGGCCCTGGTGGTCCTTTCACCATCATTGGCAGTTATGTGCCTATCACGCGTGAAGCGGCGGGTATCTTCTTTTGGCGTTGTCGCAAAGTGTCGGGTTGGCAGCGTGATACATGGCGCTTTTTGTACAAAAACCGCCTAGAAGCCCGTCATTGGCAGGTGTTGGAACAAGACCGTGTGGCGATGGAGCACATGGAGCCTGATGCCAACCAGCGCGAGCATCTGTACCAGCACGACATGGGCATTGTGCGTTTGCGCCGCATTCTGAAGAATTTGGCACAACAGCAACTCGACAAACAAAACGTCAAGGCTTGATAGCACATGGCTTCGAACACTTTGCAAGTTTTTGTGCACACCCTGCGGTATGAGGCCGATGGCATCATCAGCATTGATTTGCGCGCGACGGATCGGCAAGACCTGCCAGCGTTCGAAGCGGGCTCGCACATCGACTGTCATTTGCCAAACGGCTTGGTGCGTAGTTATTCGCTGTTGAACGATTGCAGTGAACGTCACCGCTATGTTTTGGGCGTGCTGAAGGATGCCAAAAGCCGCGGGGGTTCGAAGGCGATGCATGAGCAACTGCGCGTGGGCATGCGTTTGGATATTTCTGCACCCCGCAACAACTTTGCTTTGCACGAAGAGGCCGCGCACTCGGTGTTGGTGGCGGGGGGCATTGGCATCACGCCTCTCTTGTGCATGGCCAAGCGCTTGCGTTCGCTGGGCAAATCATTTGAGGTGTTGTACTTTGCGCGTTCGCGTGCGCATGCGGCTTTCATTGAGGATATTGAAGCCCTAGGTGCCAAGGTGCATTTTCATTTCGACGATGCACAAGGTGGCCCCCCTGATCTGAAAGCTTTGCTGGCGGCACGTCATGCTGCCAACACACACTATTACGCATGTGGGCCTGCTGTGATGCTGGACGCATTCGAGGCGCATTGTCAGTCGCTGGGCTATGCCAACGCGCATATTGAGCGGTTTGCTGCCGTTGAAGTGGCAGCCTCTAGCGATGCCCAGCAGCGCTACACGGTCGAGCTCAAGCGTTCGGGGAAGGTGATTGAGATCACGCCTGAGTTGTCATTGTTGGCGGCTTTGCAACAAGCCAAGGCCGATGTCATGACCAGTTGCGAAGAAGGCATTTGTGGGTCGTGCGAAACCCGTGTGCTAGAAGGTGTGCCAGACCACCGCGACTCGGTGCTGAGCCCCGCAGAGCAAGCGAGCAATCGGGTGATGATGGTCTGCGTGTCTGGTTGTCAATCAGCGCGATTGGTGCTTGATTTGTAATGTTGAGGCGGTGCGTGTGATGCTCACACGCCTGCAAAAGAGCCGCCATCGAGCAAGATGTTTTGCCCATTGATGTAGCCAGCATGCACACTGCACAAAAACGCGCAGGTGTTGCCTAGCTCTGGCGGATGGCCCAAGCGTTTGGCTGGGTGCTTGGCAATGCGTGCGGCGCGCACGGCTTCGGGTGTGCTGCCTTCGCGTTGTGCTTGGGCGGCAAAGTTACCGGCTAAGCGCGCGGTGTCAAACGTGCCGGGTAAGAGGTTGTTGATGGTCACCCCATGCCCAACCGTGCTGCGTGCCAAACCGGCCACAAAGCCTGTCAAGCCACTGCGCGCACCGTTGGATAAGCCCAGACCATCGACTGGTGCTTTGACAGCGCTGGAGGTGATGTTGATGATGCGCCCAAAGCCACGCGCCATCATGCCGTCGACCGTGGCTTTGATGAGTTCAATGGGGGTCAGCATGTTGGCGTCTAGGGCTTTCAACCATGTGTCGCGGCCCCATTGGCGGAAATCGCCAGGTGGTGGGCCACCGGCATTGGTGACCAAAATATCTACCTGCGGGTGCTCCGCCAAAATGCGTTGCCGCCCGGCTTCGGTGGTGACATCTGCGGCGACCCAAGACACGTTGCCAGCTTTCAGATCGCGCAAGGTTTGTGCAGCCTGTTGCAAGGTCTCTTCGGTGCGTGCCACGATGACCACATGCACGCCCGCTTCCACCAAGGCCTGCGCACAGGCAAACCCCAAGCCTGCACTGGCCCCGCAGACCAATGCTTTTTTTCCAGCAATGCCTAAATCCATGGAGTCCCTATCGCGTGTTGTCGTGTGGTTATGCCGTTGCCCAAGGCATGGGATGTTCATTGAGCCCCCAGTAGAAGCTCTTTTGGCTGGTGTATTCCAAAATACCCAGGCGGCCCTTTTCACGGCCCGTGCCGCTGAGTTTGACGCCACCAAAGGGTGTGCTGACCGAGAACAGCTTGTAGGTATTGATCCACACCGTGCCCGTTTGCAAGGCTTGGCCAATGCGCCACGCTGTTTTGTAATCGCGCGTCCAAATGCCAGAGGCGAGGCCATACACGTTGTCGTTGCATTGCGCAATCAAATCAGCCTCGTCCGACCAAGGCAGCAGGGCCAGGACAGGGCCAAAGATTTCTTCTTGGCACATGCGGGCTTGGTTGGGTAAGCCTTCAATGACGGTGGGCATGTAGTAGCTGCCTTGGTCGAACATGGCGCCTTGTGGGCGCTGCCCACCGAACAAAACTTGGCCACCTTCGTCAATGCCCAGCTGCACATAGCGTTCCACGGAGGCTCGGTGGCTCATGTTGACCAATGGGCCCATTTGCGTGGTCTCGCTGGCCGGATCGCCCACGCGCAGGTTTTTCACGCCAGCGAGCAAGCGGCGCTTGAATTCGTCGTACACGCTGGCATGCACAAAGGCGCGTGAACCCGCAATACATGACTCGCCTGAGGAACTGAAGATGCCGTACAACACGCCTGCGACAGCGTGGTCTAAATCTGCATCGGCACACACAATGGTGGGTGACTTGCCGCCTAGCTCAAGTGAGGTGGGCATTAGCTTTTCGACGGCCAAGCGTTGAATGCCCATGCCCACGGTGGTGCCGCCTGTGAACGCAATGCGTTTGATCAGGGGGTGTTTGACCAAGGCGTCGCCGACCACCGAGCCTTTGCCGGGGAGGACGCTCACAATGCCGTCTGGCACACCGGCTTGCTGCGCGATTTTGGCCAGTTCAATGGCCATGCGAGGCGTGATTTCAGCAGGCTTGAACACGACAGCGCAGCCTGCCGCGAGTGCAGGGGCCAACTTTTGAGCTTCACTGGCAATGGGCGAATTCCAAGGGGTGATAGCCCCCACTACGCCCAAGGGCTCGTGAACGCTCATGGTCATGTAGTCGCCACGCGCAGGGGTGAGGGCGTCTTCCCATGTTTCGCATGCGGCAGCAAAGAACTGAAAGGTTCCTGCCGCACTGGCGACGAGGGCGCGTGTTTCGTTGATGGGTTTGCCGTTGTCTAAGCGTTGCAGCTGAGCCAACTCTTCGCCACGCGCACGAATGCCGGAGGCGATACGATGCAAGATGCCCGCGCGTTCGTGGCGCTTCAGATTCGCCCATGCCGGCTGATGGCGAGCGACTTCTGCGGCTTGTACCGCTTCGTTCACATCGTCGGCGGTGGCTGCATGCAAACGTGCCACCGTGCTGCCGTCTGCGGGGTACTCGGTGCTGTATTCAGGTCCAGAGGCATCGCGCCATTGACCTGCAATGAGGGTTTGAATTTTTTCGGTCATAGGGCTTTGCTCATTCAGATCGTGATGGGCGCGGTTTGATTTTGCAAAAACCGCACCGCTGACAACACGGTCAGCGCCGATGTTTTGGGGTTGTCGGGCAAGGGCTTGCCGCGCATGGTGAGGTGCATTTCGCCAAACGTGCCTTGGACGTGAATTTCATGGATGTTTTCGCTCACGCTGGGATCGGCAATTAAGCGAACGCGTGTGGCATCGAGTCCCAAGCCTGCCAATGAAATGGTGGCTGCCACGTTGGCATTCTTGGGGTAAAGCCTTGCAGCTTCACGGGCCGATGCTTCCAAGATCACGGCGGGTTCGGTCAACTGGTCTAAGTTCAACACCTGCTCGGCAGGTGAGCCGCGCCAACCTGTAGGCGGTTTGCGTCCTGTGTAGGTGACTTGCGTCAAACCGGCGGTACGTGCTGCGGCGATGGCGTCAATGCCACCAATCGCCCCTGCCAATAAATGCACTTGTGCATGGCCTTGGCGGGCGGCGTCTTCCAAGCGTTCAGGCAAACCCACTTCAGACAAAGCACCGACAGACAACACGCCGCAAGTCACCCCACGTTGCAGGGCAGGTAGCACATGGTCGGTGAGGGCGGTATGGCTTGCACATTCCAAGACCAACTGGGCATCGGCCGGCACAGCGGCGCAGGCGATGGCCGCATGGCCTAGCTGTGCTTGGGTGTCGGCCACTTTGCTCTCGCGCACCACGACGTGCGAAATGCGCACCCGTGTGTCCTGCGAGAGGCGTTGAAAAATAGAGCGTGCAATCGCACCCCAGCCAATCAAGGTGACTTGCAGAACGGGTGGTGTCATGGACTCAGTCCTTTTTCAAAATAGGGCCTGCAAACTTGGCGGCAAAGGGTCCCCATGCATTCATGTCGACTTCGACCACCACAGGGCCTGCTTGTTCAAAGGCTTGTTTGAGTACTGCGGCAGATTGCGCAGGGTCTGTGAGTTTGTAATGCGGCACGGTCAAGCTGCTGCAAAACTGAGCGAAATCGGGGTTGTGCAAGTCCACATAGCAATGGCGGCTGCCATACAAATCGTCTTGGATGTTTTTGATCACGCCGTAACGGCTGTCATTCATGAGCAACACCACTAAGTTGGCGTTTTCTTGCACGGCACAGGCGAGCTCTCCCACGTTGAGCATGAAGCCACCATCGCCTACCAAGGCCACAGTTTTGCGCTTGAGTTGGTGTTCGTGGTCGGCGATGGATGTCCCAATCGCCATCGCCAAACCTTGACCAATGCCCCCGCCTAGGGCATGCACGCCTGCGCGCGGGTGGTTGAGCATGGGTGCACGGTTGCCCCACATGCTGTTTGACAAAGTGATGTCGCGCACCCACCAGAAGTCTGTGCCAACTTGTTCTGACAACGCGTTCTTTAATTTGCCGTACTGTCCCAATGTGGCGTTGACCAAGTCCACGGCTTGGGCGTGTGCTTGCTGCACATCTTTGACGAGTGAAGAATCGACCTGCATGTTTCCTTCGAGCAGATCGGCCAGCGCATGAAGCGTGGTCAAGGCATCACCTTGTACAAAGTAATCGCTTTGGTAGCCACGGTTGTGGGCTAAAGCATTGGCATCAATGCGGTACAAATTTTTTGGAAGCTTGAGTTTGTAGCGCAATGTTTCGTTGCTGCGTAAGCGCGAGCCCACCACCAGCATGGCATCGCAGGTTTGGTACAAATCTTCTGCAGGTTTTTGCAAGTTGTACGAGCCCAAGTTGGCAGGGTGCGTCTCTGACAACACACCGCGGCCTTGGACCGAGGTCACGACGCCCCAACCCATTTTGACAAACCGTTCTACGGCAGGACCCGCCGCGCGTGCACCGCCACCCAGCCACAAGAGCGGACGTTTTGCAGATTGCAAGCATTGCGCCAAGGCCTTCACTTCGGCCGGAGCTGCCAGCACCGGGTTGACAGGCAAGGGCTGCAAGTCGGCGGGTAGGGGTAGCAATTTGGCTTGGATATCAATCGGAATTTCAATGCTGACGGGCCCACAAGGTGGCGTGAATGCCAGACGCGTTGCTTCACGTAGCGTGGCCAAGGCGGTTTCTGCATTGCGAATGCGAAACGCGGCTTTGCCTGCCGCCGACAGCATGGCCAATTGCGCAGGGGCTTCGTGGATGTAACCCAAGTCACGGTCTAAATAGTCGGACTCAATTTGCCCGGTCAAATGCAACATGGGGGTGCCCGCTGTCATGGCTTCAATCAATGCCCCAGCGGCATTGCCTGCCCCAGTGCCGGTGCTGGTGACGCAGACGCCTAGTTTGCCGGTGACACGCGCATACGCGTCAGCCATGTTGCACGCCCCAGCTTCACCTCGCGCAGACACAAAGCGTATCTGTTGGCGACGATGAAAGGCATCCAAGATGGGCATGTTGTGAATGGAGATCACACCGAACGCGGCCTTGACGCCGCATTGTTCTAAAAATCGAGCAGCGAGTTCGCCAACGGTGATTTGGTTTGTCGTTTGATCTGTGGACATAGTGATTTTTATTTCTTTAGAGATGGCTGATGCGCTGCGTCAGTTGGGATGCGGCATCGCAGACCAATTGAATCAACTGATCCGCTTGTTCATGTGTGACGTGTTGCGCGGGCACCGTGATGCTGACGGCCGCCACCACACGTTGTTCGTCATTGAACACCGGGGCTGCAATGGTGGAGATGCCAGTTTCAAAACCACCTTGGCTCAAACCATAGCCTGCTGCACGGTCTGCATCAATGAGGACTTTGAGTTGTTTCAAGGTCGTGGGCGTTTTGTCGGTGTACTTTGGCAAAGGCTTTTCTGGGTAGAGTTCTAGCAGCTCTCCCATTGATAAATCAGAAAGCAGCAACCGACCTAACACGGTGGCGTGCGCTGGCAAGCGTGCACCCACTTGAATGGAGTGAAAGAGCGCGCTGCGTCCGGGCGCTTTGACCACGAATACGACATCTCGTCCATCACGCACCACCAAGTGTGCTGAGTAGCCCGACATGTCGCGCAGCTGGTCGACGATGGGACGGCCGTGCTCCGTCAACTCCATGGACGACAAGTACTCGAAACCCAACCGCAAAACGCCAATGCTGAGTTTGTAGCTGGCCGAGTCACCGAGTCGTTCCACAAAACCTGACCGCTCGAGCGTGTGCAAGATTCGAAAAACAGAAGCCCGTGGCAAATTTAAATTGCGTGCTAATTCAGCACCGGTCAGCGTTGGCGTTTGGCGCGTGAACTGTCCGAGTAACTCTAGGCCGCGCTGCAAAGCGGGCACCACATATTTGTCATCGCGTGCTTCGCTCATGGATTTGCCTTGCTGATGTTGGGAAGTTGTAGCAACGCATTGACGGCGGACGCACCTTCTAGAGCGCAAGCGTGTCCCACATCGCCTAAGTCGTGCCAAGCGACATGGCACGCTTGTGCCAAGTCTTGGCAGTTGACCATGGGGGTGATGGTGTCTGCACGGCCACTGGCGATGGTCAGTGGGCCCGTCCACTGTTTCAAATCAGCCAGCAGGTCGCCTTGGGCCAACAAATGGGTGGCCTGTGTGTAACCATGCACTTGCACCTGAGCCATGACCTGCTGAATG
>CANFZT010000004.1 GCA_947451565.1 Comamonadaceae bacterium
GGCGGCTCGCACCCGTTCCCTGCTTAGCGCGCTCAAAAGCGACAAATTTCATAATTAACTCCAGTAAGAACCCACCGCGACCAGTGTGGTTCCAGTTTCAAAAATAGACCGCACATGGCGGCCCGGGGGCGATGTTCGACGACGTCAGTGCCGGTTGTTTAAAACAACTGGTCTTGGTCGGAGAACAAACTCATCACCGACTCGCCACTGGCAATGCGTTGGATCGTTTCAGCGATCAACGGGGCCACAGTGAGTTGGCGGATTTTTTTGCAAGCGCGACCGGCTTCGCTCAAAGGAATGGTGTTAGTCACCACCACTTCGTCGAGGGCCTCGCCTTTGGCAATGCGTTCAATCGCAGGGCCAGAGAAGATGGGGTGTGTGCAATAGGCGTAAACCTTCTTGGCGCCACGCGTTTTCAACACTTCAGCTGCTTTGACCAAAGTGCCTGCAGTGTCGATCATGTCGTCCATGATGACGCAGTTACGACCTTCGATGTCGCCAATGACGTTCATCACTTCAGACACGTTGGCTTTGGGACGGCGCTTATCGATGATGGCCAAATCGCAACCGAGTTGCTTGGCCAAAGCGCGCGCACGTACCACGCCACCTACATCGGGTGACACGACGATCAGATCGTCATAGTTTTTCGTGCGCAGGTCGCCCAACAAAACAGGGGAAGCGTAGATGTTGTCGACCGGAATGTCGAAGAAGCCTTGAATTTGGTCTGCGTGCAAGTCCATGGTCAGCACGCGGGCCACGCCAGCGGTTTGCAGCAAATCGGCCACCAATTTGGCAGAGATGGGCACGCGGCTTGAACGTGGACGGCGGTCCTGACGGGCGTAGCCGAAGTAGGGGATGACGGCGCTGATGCGCTCTGCTGAGGCGCGCTTCAAAGCGTCGACCATGATCAGCAACTCCATCAAGCTTTCGTTGGTGGGGGCACAAGTGCTTTGCACCACGAACACATCGCGGGCACGCACGTTTTGGTTGATTTCGACGGTGACTTCGCCGTCAGAGAAGCGACCGACGTGGGCAGCGCCAACTTCGATGCCGAGGTGGGTTGCAATTTCAGCAGCCAATGTGGGATTGGCGTTGCCGGTAAAGACCATGAAGTCGGGGGTGTGGTTCGACATGATGACGTATGACTTTCGCTTCAAGACCAATGACGCAATAAGTCGTCACTTGCAAACCGAGCACAGATGTGCTTTTGTAAGAATTTGGCAGGGGATCGAGGACTCGAACCTCGGAATGCTGGAATCAAAATCCAGTGCCTTAACCAACTTGGCGAATCCCCTACACAGGTCAGTCGCTTTGCAGCGACCCACCGTTAACTTTCGCTAGCTGCCCACCCCGCTTGTGGATGAACCGCCATATTGCTGCATATCCGCATTTGCCAGTGGTGTGGGGCTGAGTCAATCAGCACGCCGCTCACTAACTGTGCAAACACTGCGCTGCCAGAGCCGGTCATGCGTGGGCTTAATCCGAAAGAACCTAGCCATTCAAGGGCTTCGGTAATCTCGGGGCACAACGCTTGTGCTACTGACTGCAAATCATTACGACCAAAACCGTAAGGATTAACAGCGAAGACCGGCATTGTAGCAGTTTCTGTAGAGCGTTTGAGCTCCGGTGCGCGAAAAATTTTCGCAGTCTCCAAACCTGCGTTGGGTTTGACCACAGCAAAGCGCGCAGCGGGCAATTCAATAGGCGTGATTTGCTCGCCAATGCCTTCTACCCACGCGTTGTGGCCGCTCATGAAAAATGGCACGTCTGCGCCCAAAGCCAAGCCCAACGGCATGAGCTGGGATAGCGGCCAGTTCAAGCCCCACAAACGGTTGAGAGCCAGTAAGGTGCTGGCAGCATCGGAAGAGCCGCCGCCCATGCCTGCCTGCGCAGGAATGTGTTTTTCAATGGCAATGTGCGCACCCAGCGTGGTGCCGCTGGCGCGTTGCAGCGACTGAGCGGCACGCATGACCAAATCGTCTGCAGGCAGAGCGATGGTGAGGTCTTCGCGTTCAATCACGCCATCGTCGCGGACATCAAAGTGCAAGGTGTCGCACCAGTCGATCAGCATGAAGACCGATTGCAGCAAGTGGTAGCCGTCGTCACGCCGCCCTGTGATGTGCAAAAACAGGTTGAGCTTGGCAGGGGCTAAGACGTGATGGAGTGAGCGCATGATTTAGGGGTCGAGTTTGATGCGCAAGGTCACTTGGGGTGGGGGGCTCGTGCGACGTGCGGTCAAAGCGCCTTGTGGGACTGCCGATAAATCTGCTTGCCAGCCCGTGGCTTGTGCATCGTGGCCTTGGAGCCAACCAAAGAGGGCATCAATGGGCAGGGCGGCTCCGGTGGTTTTTTCTGTCAACTCGGCCAATGAGTTGAAGTATTGGTGTTTGCCGCCATCGCTGAGCTGTACCCACTGCGGTGTCCATTGCAAAGCGCCTAGCGTGGTGCCTAGCGGGGAATATAAATTGAGTTGGCCATTTTTGGCATCGCCACGAAGAAGGAAGCTGGCACTCATTGAAGAGGGTGCATCGCCTTGCACCTGCACGCTGATGCGGCCTTGCCATTCGGGGGCGTGGGTTTGTTCGCCGCTCAGAGGAGGGGGGGGGCGACTTGGCGTTGCGCAGCCCACCAGCATCAAGCTCGCCATGAATAACGCGGCGGATACCCCTCGCATGCTTACAGCGCAGGCTTGAGGCGTTGCAGGGTTTCTTGCAATGTCTCGTTATTGGGCGATGCGTTCAAGCCTTCGCGCCAAATTTGAACCGCTTCATCTTGACGCTTCATGCGCCAAAGCACTTCACCTAAGTGGGCAGCAATTTCGGCATCGGCACGGCCTTTGTAGGCTTTTTCCAGATAGTTCAAAGCTAGGGTGAGGTTACCCAGACGGAACTCGACCCAACCCAAACTGTCGGTGATGAAGGGGTCATCAGGGGCAAAGGTGAGGGCTTTGACGATCAACTGTTTGGCTTCGGACAAGCGTAAATTGCGATCAGCTAGCGAGAATCCCAACGCGTTGTAAGCGTTGTAGTAACTCGGGTTTTTGGCAATCACGGCACGTAAGAGCTTTTCCATCTCTTCAAGGCGCTGGAGCTTTTCTGCCAACATGGCCTGTTCGTACATCAAGTCAATGTCGTTGCCACTGTTGGCCGCAAGCAAATCAAATGCGGCTTGCCATTGGCGGTGATCACGTAAAAGCTGCACCTCTGCCAGAAGACGGCTGCGTTGCTCATCCGTGCTGTTGGCTGGTAGTTGGGCAATCAGTTGGCGGGCTTGGTCCATCTTGCCTTGGCGCGCTAAGAGCGCTGCGCGACGGGTTTGGGCTTGTGTGAGGCCGCGTGTGTTGGTTTCTGAGGGGGCTTGTGTAGCGAGTGCCACATACCGAGCTAAGGACGCTTCTGCTAATTTGTCTTCGCCTTGCTCGAATTGCAGCGAACCCAGCACCAGCCATGCGTCGGCCAATTTGGGGTCTTTACGGGTAATCCTTTGAAGTTGCTCCGAGGCATCGACATAACGCTCTAGCTCAATCAGCACACGCACATAGCTCATGTTCAATTCGCTGCCTTGTTGTTGGGGCAACGCTTGAATCACCAATGCTTCCGCTTCAGCCACTTTTTTGCCCATCAACTCTAACGCCAGCAACACGGGGCCTTGGGCCTTGGCATCGGTAGACAGTCCTTTCTTGGCGGCGTCGAGCGCACCCGTCATGTCGTTGTTGCTGATGCGCATGCGTCCGACGGTGGTCCATGCGGATGCAGCGGTGTTTGATTTGTTGAGATAAGGCTCAAGCGCTTGCTCCACCACGCTGGTGGCGCGTTTTTTGTCGGTCACGCGAGCGTAATGACGGGGAATCAGGTGGATGGCCTCGTTACGTTGCGCCTCGGGTGCCAAGGCCAAGTCTTTTTTGAGAGGCTCAAATGTTTCGGGTACTTGGTTGAGGGCTAACAAAATTTGCAGCACTTGGCTATTGGCTTTGCGGTCTTGTGGCCAAGCTTGTGACCAAGCCCGAGCGGCCATCAACGCACCATCACCTGAGCGGGCTTGGAGCGCAATCTCGACGGCGCGGTCATACAACTGCACATCGTTGGATTTGCGCGCGGCATCCAGCAAAAGCGAGAACCCAGCCACGGGCTCCCCTTGGCGCAAGTTGAGTTCACCCAACAAGATCTCGTACAGCAACTCGCCCGTGATGGCCGAGTTCTCAACGGCTTGCGTACCGTTGGTTTGTGCATTCCCCGTCACAGGGAGGGCGCATGTGGCGGCAGTTAAAAGTGCAAGGCGCAATGCCCAAAGACGGGCTGCTGGCAAGGGGAATTTCATGTCCGCATCATAATCGCTGACTGTTTTTTCTTAAATGACCCATGCCCGAATTACCCGAAGTTGAAGTCACCCGTTTGAGCTTTGCAGATCGCATTGCTGGGGGGCGTATCACAACGGTGCGGGCTGGCAAGCCGCTGCGCTGGCCCTTGGGTTGCGACCCAGACGACTTGGTGGGGCGCCAAGTGTTGCGGGTGCGTCGACGTGGCAAATACCTGTTGGTTGATTTGGATGAAGGCTTGCTGTTGTGGCATTTGGGTATGTCCGGTAGCTTGCGTTTCAGCAATGACCGAAGTCCGCCTCAAGCGCATGACCACTTTGATTTAGACACCACCCATGGCTTGTTGCGCCTCAATGACCCTCGCCGCTTCGGTGCGGTGGTGTATGCGTCGAGTGAGCAAAGCCCGAAAGCTGTGAAGCTGCTTGGACACTTGGGTGTGGAGCCCTTGAATGGTGCGTTTGATTTAGAGACGTTCCACACGGGCTTGCGCAAGCGCAAAACGGCCATCAAACAACTGTTGTTGGGTGGTGAGCTGGTGGTGGGGGTCGGTAATATTTACGCGTCTGAGGCGTTGTTTCTAGCGGGCATCCGTCCCACGTTGCGAGCCGATCGCATCAGTCGCCCTCGGGCTGAGAAGCTACGCTTGGCCATCATTGACGTGCTGGCGCGTGCGGTGAAGAAGGGCGGTAGCACTTTGCGCGATTTCTCAAATGCCGAAGGTCAGCAGGGCTACTTTCAGCTGGAGGCTCATGTGTATGACCGCGCGGGTGATCCGTGTCGTGTCTGTGGCGCCACGATCCGTCGCATTCAACAAGGCCAGCGTTCCACTTACTACTGTTCAACATGTCAGAAACCATAACGACACGCAAGACGAACTTTGGCGACACCGTGGTGGCGTGGCAAAAAAAACATGGCCGTCATGACTTGCCATGGCAAAACACGCAAGACCCGTATGCCGTGTGGCTGTCGGAAATCATGCTTCAGCAAACTCAGGTGATTACGGTTCGCGCGTACTTTGCCCGCTTCATGGCACGCTTTCCTACCGTGGCTGATTTGGCGGCGGCGCACCAAGATGAGGTGTTAGGTTTGTGGAGCGGTTTGGGCTACTACAGCCGTGCCCGCAACATGCACCGTGCCGCACAAGACGTGGTGGCTTTGCATGGCGGCGTGTTCCCTCGGAGTTCCGCGATGCTGCAAACCTTGCCCGGCATCGGTCGTTCGACTGCGGCGGCCGTGGCCTCGCTGTGTTTTGGTGAACCTATTGCGATTTTGGATGGCAACGTCAAACGCGTGCTGACGCGTTATTTAGGATTCAAAGAAGACTTGGCGTCATCTCGGGTCGAAAAAGATTTATGGGCAATGGCCCAAACCATGTTGCCTCAGCGTGAGGTGAGCAAATCCATGCCGCGTTACACCCAAGGCGTGATGGATTTAGGCGCGACCGTGTGCACACCTAAAAAACCAAAGTGCGAGCAATGCCCCGTTGCGCAGGTGTGTGTGGCTAAAGCACAAGGGCAGCCAGAAAATTACCCTGTCAAGACCCGTAAACTCAAACGTAGTTCAGAGCAATTGTGGTTGCTGCAAGTGCAAAGCTCAACAGGTGATGTGTGGTTGGTGCAACGCCCGCAAACCGGTGTCTGGGCGGGCCTGTATTGCTTGCCGGAGTTTGAAAGTTTTGATGCTTTGCAGGCCGTACTGCCTGCGAAGCACCGCAGTGAATTGACGGAGAGCGCTGCCATTAAGCATGTGTTGACGCACAAAGATTTGCACTTGCACCGCGTGACGTTGCCACTACCCCGATCCACTAAATTAGACACTTGGCTAGGCCAAGGGCAATGGTTTGCGCCGTCAGATTGGCCAACCTTAGGGCTGCCTGCCCCTGTGCGTAAATTGCTGCTGCGCTAAGGCGTAATGTCTAACTCGCGGTGACGCTTGAGGGTGACCCACTCTTGCGCAAAACGCTGACATAGCAGTTCCACCAAATACACCGAACGGTGTTGTCCGCCGGTGCAACCAATGGCCACAGTCACATAGCTGCGGTGATCTTGGTTGAGGTCGGGTAGCCATGTGTTCATGAAATCGCTAATTTGACTGGCCATTTTTTCCACGGCCCCGTGTTCTGCCAACCACTCGGCTACTGGCGCATCGCGTCCTGTGAGGGGACGTAAGGCGGGCTCATAGTGTGGATTAGGCAACATGCGCACGTCAAACACATAGTCTGCGTGCACAGGAATGCCGCGTTTGAAAGCGAAGGATTCAAACATCAAGGTGAGCTGCGTGGCCGGTGCTGAGATGAGCGACTTGATGTAGCCCTGTAGCTTGCTGCTGCGAAGCAAGCTCGTGTCGATGATGTGTGACTCTTCGCGCAACTCTGCCAGCAACTCGCGCTCTAGCTCAATCGCTTCCACCAAGTCGCGTTGTTGGTCGCGAATCACATCTTGGCCATCTTGACGTGAAAGGGGGTGACGTCGACGTGTTTCAGAAAAACGGTGCACCAAAATTTCGGTGGTCGCATCTAAAAAGAGCAAGCGCACATCCACATCCATCAAGCGCAAGTGGGCCAGCTGCGCAGGCACCAAGGGCAGCGAGCTGGCGCTGCGAACATCCATCGCAATGGCCAGACGGCTTGTACTTTGTTGCTGTTCTAGTTGAACAAACGGCAGCAAAAGTTCAGGCGGCAAGTTATCCACGCAGTAGTAGCCCGCATCTTCCAAGGCATTCAACGCTACAGATTTCCCCGAGCCTGACATGCCGGTGATCAGCACCAATTCTTGTTTCATTTCTTGTGGGCCTTCACGGAGGTTTGGAGCATTTCACGCGCATGGGCGAGGGTGGTGTCGGACATCTTTTCGCCACCCAGCATGCGTGCAATTTCGTTCACCCGTGCATCGGCATTGAGCGCAGTAACTTGACTCGATGTGCCTTGCGCATCGCTGTGCTTGGACACGACCAAATGGTGGTCGGCACACGCCGCCACTTGCGGCAAATGGGTGACGGCCAGCACTTGACGGTCTTGACCGAGCTGCTTCATCAACCGGCCTACAGTTTCGGCGACAGCACCGCCTACGCCGGAGTCAACCTCGTCAAAGATCAGTGTTTGCGCGGTACCCAATGCGCTGGTGGTCACTGCAATGGCCAGGGCAATGCGAGAAAGTTCACCGCCTGACGCCACTTTGCCCACGGGGCGTGGGGTGCTGCCAGGATGGCCTGCCACTAAGAACGTGATGCTTTCTAGACCGCTGGCAGTGGGGTGCTCGGTCTTGTCGAGTTGGACTTCAAAGCGGCCGCCTTGCATACCCAAACCTTGCATGGCTTGTGTGATGGCCGTTGCTAGCTGAGGTGCAGCTTGCGCGCGGGCTTGCGACACCTTGCGTGCTTGTGCTTGGTAGGCCGTTGAGGCTTTTGCCTCGGCGGCTTCCAATGCTTCTAGATCGGTGGCTGCATCAAGTTGCGACAAGCGCACTTTCCACTCTTGGTACAGCGCAGGCAGCTCTTGTGGTGTGCGCTTGAAGCGGCGCGCCAAAGACATCCAGAGCGACATGCGATCGTCCAGCGTTTGTAGGCGTGCAGGGTCTAGCTCGGTGCGTCCCAAATAAGTATTGAGCGAGTGCGCCACATCCGCCGCTTGCGCGAGGCTAGAGGCCATCACATCCACCAGCGCGCTGAATTCGGGCTCTACATCCGTTTGGCTTTGCAAGACATCTTGCGCTTTTGACAAGAGGCGTAGCGCGCCCCGGTCGTCGTCTTCTAAGGCGTCGATGGCGTTTTGTGCCGCGTCCATCAACGCTTGCGCGTTGGACAGGCGTGTGTGTTGGCTGTTGAGTTCGTCCCACTCGCCCAAGGCAGGACTGAGTTTGTCAACCTCCGTGATTTGCCACAGCAATCGCTCGCGCTCATCTTGCAGCGTCGTTTGCGCGTTGCGAGCATCCTGCAGGGTTTGCATCGCTTGTCGCCAGTGGGCCCATGCCTGAGTCAGGCTCTGCAGCGTGACGCCGGCATAAGCGTCGAGCAACCCGCGCACGGCATCGGGGCGAGTCAAGCTTTGCCAAGCATGTTGACCGTGGATATCGAGCACCCGATCACCCAGCGCACGCAGTTGGGTCGCGGTGGCGAGGCTGCCGTTGATCCACGCACGGCTTTTACCTTGGGCGTCAATCGTGCGTCTGATAAGCAGTTGATCATTAGTGGCAAGGTTGGGAAAACCTTCAGCGTCCAGCCATTGCAAGATTTCAGGCGTGGTGTCAAATTCGACGCTGATCTCTGCTCGTGCCGCGCCTTCACGCACCACCGAGCTTTCCGCGCGTGCGCCCAGTACCAATTGCAAGGCGTCAATCAGTATCGATTTGCCAGCACCGGTTTCGCCGGTGAGCGCAGAAAAGCCACTCGATAAATCGAGGTCCAGTTCGCGCACGATCACAAAATCGCGCAAAACTATGTGCTGCAAGCTCATGCCACACCCTCATTCCAGTGCAGTTTTTGACGCAGTGTGTCGTAGTAGCTCCAACCGCGTGGATGCAAAAAGGTGGCGTGGTAGTTGGAGCGTTTGACGGTGATGCGGTCGCCAATGAGCAGCGATGCCAGTGACTGCATGTCAAAGTTGGCGCTGGCGTCGCGTCCTGCCACTAAATCAATCGTGACCTCCCCGGTGTCGGCCAGCACGATGGGGCGATTCGACAACGTGTGCGGCGCAATCGGTGCCATGACCCAGGCTGGCAGCGAGGGGTGCAACAAAGGCCCGCCCACGGACAGCGAGTAAGCGGTAGAACCGGTCGGTGTCGCGATGATCACACCGTCGGCACGTTGGTTGGCCACAAAACGGCCATCAATTGCCACGCGCACTTCCAGCATGCCCGAAGTGGCCCCGCGGTTGACCACTACGTCGTTCAAGGCCAAGGCGTTGAACACGCAATGCCCATCACGCCAAACTTTGGCACGCATCAAAGCGCGTCGGTCGGCTTCGTAGGCGCCGCCCAGCATGGCGGTGAGTGTGTTTTGGACTTCGTTCAGAGGGATGTCGGTGATGAAGCCCAAGCGGCCTTGGTTAATGCCAATCAGCGGTACATCGTGTGGTGCCAGTTGGCGGGCATAGCCCAACATGGTGCCATCGCCGCCCAGCACAATGGCCAAGTCGCAGGAGGCACCAATCTCTTCTATGGTCATGACGATGTAGCCACTCAGGCCAGAGCCGGCGGCTGTGTCATGCTCTAGGATGACTTCGCAGCCCAGTGTGTGCAAAAACTGAGCAATGCTCTCGAGGGTTTTGCGAGACGATGGGTTAGCACTTGAACCTGAGTTCAAGTGGTATTTCCCAAGCAAAGCAATCTGACGAAACTTTGATTTCATAAGCAAATTACATCACTAAAATTCGACAACAGGATGACCATGCTAGACGATCGCGCCAAGTTGTTACTCAAAGCGCTGGTGGAGCGCTACATTGCTGACGGACAACCCGTCGGTTCACGCACGCTGTCGCGTGCCACAGGCATTGAACTGTCACCCGCGACGATACGCAATGTGATGTCGGACTTGGAAGGTTTAGGGCTTATTGCTAGTCCGCATACCTCTGCAGGTCGCATTCCCACGGCCCGTGGGTACCGTTTGTTTGTGGACACCATGTTGACGGCTGATCGCGGCAACATGCAAACGCCGACCTTAGCCCCAGATCAGCCGCAAAAGGTGATTGTTAATGCCGCGCATTTGCTGTCAGACCTCTCGCACTTTGTGGGCGTGGTGATTGCCCCTAAGCGCAGCTCAGTCTTTCGCCACATTGAGTTTTTGCGCCTGTCTGATCGGCGTTTGTTGGTCATCATCGTGTCGCCCGAGGGTGATGTACAAAACCGCGTGCTTTTTACAGAGACCGAATACACGGCGTCCCAATTGGTCGAAGCTTCTAATTACTTGAACCATCATTTCGCAGGCATGGCCATTGAGCAGGTGCGCGAGAAGCTGCTTGCGGAGGTTGAGTCTCTACGCGGCGAAATTGCGACTTTGATGCAAGCGGCTGTGCAAGTGAGTACTGAGGCTTTGACCCAAGCACAAGACGACGTGGTGATTAGCGGTGAGCGAAATTTACTCTCTGTTAGCGATTTCTCCAGCGATATGGGTAATCTGCGGCGAGCCTTTGATTTATTTGAACAAAAGGCGCAGCTGGTGCGTTTGCTGGATATTTCCGCGCAAGCAGAAGGTGTGCGTATTTACATTGGCGGTGAGAGCCAGATCGTTCCGATGGAGGAGCTGTCGGTGGTCAGTGCGCCTTACGAGGTGGATGGCCATGTGGTCGGCACACTTGGCGTGATAGGCCCTACACGTATGGCCTATGACCGGATGATTCAAATTGTGGACATCACCTCCAAGTTGGTGAGCAATGCCCTGAGTCATAAATAAGCGCCTGTGATGATTGTTAGCTAGCCCCTAGAATCTTCTTCTTAGATTGGGACGTTAGCTCAGTTGGTTAGAGCAGAGGACTCATAATCCTTTGGTCCACGGTTCAAGTCCGTGACGTCCTACCATTTTGAAATCTACACAATTAGCAGATGTAGGCATATTCTTCTACATCGATTCCAATCGTTGGTTCGATTTTTGTAACTCATATTGATATGAGGACATGGATTCTTGAACGAATTTATGCATATAAACTTCCCGCGCTTTATTCGTTGTGTGTTGATGATCCTGCTTTGGTCAGGTTCAGCGGCCGATGTGTTTGCTGATGTTCATGACCACATTCGTGCGCGTGCGTATTGGGAGGATGTGACAGGAAATGCGACCATCAAGGAAGCCCAAACACATACATTTACCCCTTATGACGGGGTCTTGAGTCGAGGCTATACCGGTGCGGCCATTTGGATTCAACTTGAGATTTCTCCATTACCGCATATCAAAGCGGATGAGAAACTGGTACTTCGTATCCGCCCGACTTACTTAGATGAACTCACACTGTTTGATCCACTAGATACCAGCGGCCTTATTCGTAAAACAGGTGACCAAGTTTCCTACAAACATGAGGAGTACAAGTCGCTAGCCCACACATTTGTCATTCCTGCTGGGGCTGGACCTCGTGATGTTTGGATTCGACTGAAAGCGACCAGTACCACCTTCATGCAAATTGAGGCGTTGTCCATCGAGGACATGCAAATTGATGAGCACCGACTATTAACCACCAGTTACCTTGTGCTGGCATTGATCATGGTGTTCTCATTGGTTGTATTGATGAATTGGATCAACTACCGCGAATTTTTGTATGCCGCCTTTGTAGTCAGAAATTTCATATTTTTTGTCTATGCGGCTGCATTTTTCGGGCTTGCACGGTTCTTTCTCAGCGATTGGCTAAGTGCAACAACTCTTGACGCAACATATAACTGGTTGGTTGTTGGTACGACCGCATTTGCCTTTTGGTTTGAAACCCGTTTTCTCAACGAATACGCACCACCGCGCTGGGCTCAAATGATTTTTTACTGCATGTACGGTTGGTCTCTCGCCGCCATGCTTTTGCTCGTGTTGGGTCATACGCGAGAAGCCCTTCAAACCAACATGCTGCTCAACGGCGTCGGTATTTTGGTACTTCTTGTCGTCTCTGTAACTTTCGTTGATGGTGGTCAAAGAGTGCGGACTCGACAAGCGGCCTCGTTGTTGAAGAAAAAATTTGTGGTCGGTTATTACCTCGTCCTCACCTCTTTGATAATGTTCAGCGTTTTGCCATATTTAGGTTTGCTAGTTGGGAGCGAATTTGGTGCCAACGGGTTGGTCTACTATGCTCTGATTTCAGGTTTGGATATGACCATTTTGTTACAACTGCGGTCTAACCAACTTCGGCAAGCACGCATTCAACTCGACCGTGAGTTACTGCTCTCTAACCAGCAAGTGGAATTTGAGAAAGTGCGTCGTGATGAGCAAAGCCAAATGCTCACCATGCTGATGCATGAGCTCAAAAATCCGCTCGCGGTCATTGACCTTGCGCAACATACCTCCGAAGACGCGCATACTCGAGATTACGTTAGTCGAAATGTGTCCATCATTCGGGATGTCTTAGACCAATGCGTTATTGCTGAACGTTTATCTGAGGGAAAAGTCACAATACAAAAAGCACCAGTCGACTTGGTGGCCCTCATTAATGATTTAACAAAACAGCCCCAGCATATTGACCGGTTCATCATTCAGCTACCGGATGCCATCCCCACATTACATACGGACTACCAGTGCCTGCGCATCGCGCTGAACAACCTCATCGACAACGCTTTACGCTACGGCGACATCTATCAGCCTATTGAAATTGCAGTGACCATCCAAGCCAATGTCCATGGTGATGCAGGGGTGCTCATCAGCATTGCCAATCATCCTGGAGTGGCTGGTTGGCCTGATGCTGACAAAGTGTTTCAGAAGTACTACCGCAGCTCAGGCGCCAAATCAATTTCTGGAACAGGTTTGGGTTTATCCTTGGTGCGCAGTCTTTCGAATTTGCTTGGCGCTAAGTGCATCTTCGCCCCTGACATCACCCGCGTGAGGTTCAAGTTATGGCTACCCAGCTGAACATCGTTGTCGTGGAGGACAACCATGATTTGCGTACCCTGTTGTCCCAAGCATTGCGCAAAGATGGTCACCGCGTCACCGCCTTGTCATGCGCCGAAGAGCTGGAAGACGCGGCTGGTAGTGAGCATGCTGATGCGTTTTTAATCGACATCAATTTACCCGGAGAAAATGGCTTTAGCCTGTCGCAGCGTCTACGCAAAACCCATCCCCTGCAAGGCATCATCATCTTGTCTGCACGCTCTGATCTGGAGGACAAGATCGGCGGTTATGACTGTGGTGCTGATATTTATTTGACCAAGCCTGTGTCACTCTTCGAACTGTCGGCGGCGCTTCGAAGCTTTGCACGTCGTCGATTCGCGACCTTCAAACACCTAGACCCTCTAGGTCTTACACTGAACAAACTCGAGCTGCAAGGCCATATGGCGTGTGTCAAACTCACAGATCAAGAAGCCATTGTGCTAACTGCGATGGCGCGTGCTCCAGCTGGACGACTTGAGACTTGGCAGATTGCTGATTTACTTGACGCGGAATTTGATGATTCGTTCAAATCCAGCTTGGCTGTACGCATGGTACGTTTGCGTAAAAAATTGATGGATGTCGGTGCTGAGGGGGGTGTCATTGAGTCATTACGCAACATCGGCTACCAACTGAATGCCCATATCGAAATAGTTTAGGTACTAAAGTTTCAATATGTAGTTTTCTGTAATAAAACGAATGTGATGTTTTGAATAATTCAGACTGGTTTTTCTATAACTAGTCGAATGATTCATACGGTCTTCAAATCTCAGCCAATCTCACGATTGGCATTCGCAATGGTTGCAGCGATATTTGCTGAGTCAGCAGCCTGTCAACCTATTGACGCGGGGGCCCTGCAGCGTCAAACCGAACAGAGTATGCAGAGACAGGTGTCACCCAAAGTGACCATCGGAAAAGAAGCGCCACCGATAGCGCCAGCAGCACCGGACGAAACGACCGTGACCGTCGTACAGTTTCAATTGGTCGGCAACACGTTGATGACTAACGATCAATTGCAAGTTGCGCTACATGAATATTTAAATCATCCACTAAGCTTTGCGCAACTCAACCAAGCTGCTGCGGCGGTTGCTGCGACGTATCGCAACGCAGGTCTGGTTGCCCGCGCTTTTTTGCCCCAACAGGAAATTGACAACCGTGTCGTCAAGATTCAAATCATTGAATCGGTGTTCGGGCAGGTGCGCATCAGTGATACCTCGACTCAACGCATTCATCACGCACGACTCGTACGAATGATCGAATCCGCACAAACCCGTGGTCAGCCTGTGGATTTAAATCGAATTGATCGTGTCCTGTTGCTACTAGACGATATGCCAGGCATTTCTGTTTCAGGAAATCTGGCAGATGGACAAGCGCAGGGCGAAACGGATTTAGTGCTTGACGTTCATGACCAAGGTTGGGTCAGCGGCAGTGCCACTGTTGATAACACTGGATCGAGGTCGACAGGGCAGTCGCGCTTGAGTGCCACGTTGAACGTGAACAGTCCCTTGAAAGTTGGTGACTTGTTATCCACAAGTTTGCTGAAATCAGAGGGTAGCAATTACCAACGCATGGCATACACCGCACCATTGGGCACCAATGGCTGGAGAACCGGTGGACATGCTTCACATCTGAGTTATCACTTGGTAGGTGACTTTGCGAGTCTCGATGGCCATGGCATTGCAACTAGTAGTGGTGTTGATTTGAGTTATCCCTTGCTTCGCGGACAGTTAAGCAACATCAATGTCAGCAGCAGCTTTGATTTGAAAAAATTTGAAAACTACACCAATGGAAGTATTTTGGTGTCGAATTACAAGATCAATGTCGCCAATATTGGATTGAATGCTAATCATGTTGATGCCATGGGGGGCGGTGGATACAACACCTTTTCTTTGGGTGCCTCCGCAGGTAAAGTGAACCTCGAAGGATCTCCGAACCAAACCAGCGATGCAGCAACAGCGCATACTGCCGGTGCATTCACGAAACTTTCTTTAAGCATCAGTCGGTTGCAAACGCTGACCTCAGATCTCAGTTTGTATTTATCCTTTGCATCGCAAACAGCGAACAAAAACCTTGACAGCAGCGAGCGTTTTTATTTAGGGGGTTCATCCGGCGTTCGCGCCTATCCCACCAGCGAGGGTGGCGGTTCACAAGGGAGTCTGGCGAATATTGAGTTACGTAAACAACTGAGCGATACCCATACGCTCACCACCTTTTATGACCAAGGTCACATCACGACATTCAAAGAAAACAACTTTGTATTCGGACAGGGCTTAAATTCAGGTGTCAATCCTAATCAATTTTCGCTGCAAGGTTATGGATTCACCTTAGGTTGGCAGGAGGCTGGGAAATTTGATGTACGTGCCACTTGGGCGCGTCGCATTGGTGCTAATCCAATCGCCAACTTGGTTAATGGTTTAGATGGCGATGGAACTAAAAAAATCAATCGAGTTTGGCTCAGCGGCTCATTGATTTTTTAACCAAATCCGCCTTCATTTATGAAAGAGCACGCGGGTCTCAATCGGTTTTATAGACATGTCTGGTGCTATGCCACCCAGACATGGTTAGTTGCACCTGAAACAGCGCGTCGTAGTCGCAAAGGAGGTTCAACTTCGCGTACGGCTGACGCGGTCGTCGGAACTCTGGCCTCATTTGCACTGAGCGGCATTCTAGATCTCACGCATGCACAGCAAGCGCCTCCGGTCGCTCAACTTCCGATGGCAGGTGTTGTGAGCCGAGGCAATGCAACGATTTCTCAAAGTAGCACGGCGACCAGCGCTGCTATGACGGTGCTTCAGAGCACAGAGCGTGCAGTGATCAATTGGAGTAGTTTCAATATAGGTGCCAATGCGCGGGTGAATTTCGTCCAACCAGATCGAAATTCAGTGACGTTGAATAAAGTTGTAGATCCAACGCCTAGTCAGATTTTTGGCCAAATCAGCGCCAATGGGCAGGTGTATCTCAGTAATCCACATGGTGTGTATTTCTCACCGACATCGCAAGTGGATGTCGGTGCCTTGGTCGCGACCAGTCATCAGCTTGACGATGACGCGTTCATGGCGGGTAAAGCAGACTTTGCGAGGAATCAAGCCACGGGCAAGGTGATCAACGAAGGGCGCCTGACAGCTACCTTGGGGGGGTACATCGCTTTGCTCGCACCAGAGGTTCAGAACGCAGGGGTCATCGTGGCAAGGGCTGGCACTGTGGTGTTGGCCGCTGGCGATTTGATTACGCTGAACTTTGATGGGAATCAAGGCATTGCTGGTATCACCACCACACCTTCAACCATTTCAGCACTGATTGAAAATCGATTGGCGATCAGCGCACCTGATGGAAAAATCATTTTCTCTGCATTTGCGCTAAACAAACTCCAAGCGGGCGTCATTAAAAACAGTGGCACTTTAGAAGCCAGCAGCTTGGTTCAACGCGGTGGGAAAATTCTGCTTGAGGGCAATGACATTCGGCTTGCAGCGACCAGTCAAATTTTTGCAACAGGGCCATCGGGTGGTGGCACTGTGCTTGTTGGCGGGGATTGGCAAGGGGCCGAATCCCTGCGTCAGGCCACCTCGGTCACAATGGAAACAGGTGCAGTTATCGATGCCAGTGCAACTTCGCAAGGGGATGGCGGTAAAGTCGTTCTGTGGACCGATGTCAAGCGAGAAGAAAGCAAAACGGAAGTAGCTGGAAGCATCAAGGCCGATGCAGGTCCTCTCGGCGGCGATGGTGGGGACATCGATACGTCAGGCCATCGTCTCATCATCGACCGCGTGCGCATATACACGCGTAGCAGAACTGGGCGTTACGGTCGTTGGCTGCTTGATCCATATACCTACACCATCAATAGCGCCAACGCCAACACGATTGCCAGTGCTTTGGCGAACAGCAATGTAATGATTGACACCAACGCTGCGACCTCTGGAGGTATTTCCGGAGTTTCTGGAGCGGCCAACATTGTGGTGAACGCTGACATTGTTCGCCGCACAGGTGGTGGTGGTGCTACCACTCTGACATTATCAGCAGGTCAAGATATCTATGTGAACGCCAATATCAGTGGGACATCTGGTAAACCGCTGAACGTGGTTCTCGCGGCACGCGCACATGGTGAAGCCACAGGTTCGGTGTATGTTACCAACGCAAAATCCATCCAAACATTTGGTGGTGACATCACGATTGGAGGCGGTGATCAAAATGCCTCTGGTTCCGCCATTACCAGTGCCTCTCAAAATCCCATGGCCGCAGTCTCGATCGTGGGCATCTTGGATGCCACGACGGATGGATCTGGGGCCACGCAAATCAGCAAAGCCAAATCGGATGTTGTGGCAAATACAGTGAGCGTAGCGTCTGTCTCCAACGCTGCAGGCGGCGGCAACATCAGCATACGAGGGCAAGGTAGCAGCACATTGAGCACCAACAACTGGGGTGTTCGTTTAGCAAAAGATACTTCGCTGAGTGATGTGGGCATCATCACGGGAGGTGCCGGGACGATCAGTATTACTGGTACTGGAGGGAATGGCAGCTCCAGCTCAGCCGGCATACAACTCGATGCTGGCGGATATGTGCTTGCCAATCAAGGTAGCATCAACCTCACTGGGGCGCAAGGCAGCGGCAGTTCTGCCTATGGCATTGCAGCCATCAATTCTGCAAAGTTGGTGGGTACCCAAGGTGGTTTGGAGCTGAGTGGTGAAAGCTTACTCGTCGATGGCACGCTCGGATTTGTGGCTGGGATAACTAGCAACATCCATACACCCATCGTGACGCAAGGCGTTTCACCTATATTGGCTTTGCGTGGTTCCGGAGCCTACAAACTGTGGGGTGATGCTAATGCTTGGAACAACGCGCGTCCCGCAAATACCGCGGCCACGGGAACAGCAGCTACCTTTTACAACGACACCAACCCAATTCAGTTGATGGGGATTTCTCGTGCCAGCGCTTTTTATGGCTTTGGCACCTTGCCTGCAGGTTTAGTCACGGATGCGTATTACCCCATCTACGTCAAAGAGACCTTCACTGCCAGTAATTACGGCAACTTGATCCTTGGCTATCAGTTGTTAGACAGCGCTGGGAATGTCATAACCCCAGGAGTGACCCCCAACTACTCCTTAGTCAATGCGGCCGTGAGTGGAACCGCCAGCTACAACCTGACTAACAGTTCAGCCGCAGGCGTTTACACCGCGCTTTATACCGGTGGACTGTCTGTGGCGGACACGACTGGCAAATATTTCTTACTGCCATATGCGGCCGGAACCAGTTACACCGTCAAGCCATTGCCATTGACCTTCAACGGTACTCGCTTTTATGACGGTACGCTGGCAGTCAACGCATCCGACTTGACCATCACCAATCGCGTTGGTAATGATGATGTGACCGTCAGTGGCAGCGTCAGCAACGCTCTGGGTAGTAAAAATGCCTCGACGGCGCCGCAGACCATGTCCAACTTCACAGGCATGACGGTCAGCAATGCCAATTACACCTTGACTGGGGCGATGGCCTTGGTCACTGTGAGGCCTCTCAACGTCTTTGTATCAGGGGCTGTGGCAGCAGACAAGGTGTACGACCGTTCCACAGCCGCCACAGTGTCTGGCGGAACGGTGGCAGGATTCATCGTGAGTGGTGAATCTCTGAGTCTCAATCAGGCAGGTAGTTTTGCTATACAAGACGTTGTGATGACCAACGGCACGCCGCAACCAATTTTTGTGATTCCCAGTTTTACTTTGGTGGCTGGTGCCAACACACTCGCTTCTAATTATTCGCTCACCCAACCCAGCCTCAGTGCCACGATTACCCCAAAACCGCTCACCATCTCAACAGTCCCAACTGTGAGCGACAAGGTTTATGACGGCAACACCATTGCAAGTATCAGAGGTGGGCAACTCAGTGGCGTCATTAATGGGGACACTGTGACGTTATCGCAAGCAGGAAACTTTGTGACGCCGGATGCAGGTTCCAACAAAGAGGTTGAAACCAAATTTTTTCTCACAGGAAGTTCCGCTACCAACTACAGCGTTGTTCAGCCGACAGGACTGAAAGCCAGCATCACACCTGCACCCCTGACAGTTCGCGCAAACAATGATGCCAAATTCAGCGCAGAAGCGGATGCCGTTGGCTACGCAGGCGTTCATTACAGCGGCTTCGTCAACGGAGAAACAGCCTCTAACTTAAGCGGAACTTTGACGCTTGCTCGCTCAAATGCAAACACAAACGCTGAAGGCTTCTACAGCAATGTGATTGAGCCGTCTGGGTTGACTTCAAACAACTACAGCATTACCTTTGCCAAAGGTAACTACACCATCGCACCGGCGGATCAGTTGCTTGTAAGACTCAATACCAGCAGCATCGCTTACGGGGCGGAACCTACTTACAGCGTTGCGTCTGCCCAGTATCTGCATGGCACAGTTCAGACCATCGCACCGAGCAATATTGAGGTGAACGGCAACACCATTTCTGTCACGGATGATGCCAACAAAACGACTACATTCACACTCGCTCCGGTCGGTGCCACCCAAAGCAACAATTACTACAACGCAGGTGGCTATTCGATAGAGATGGTCGGCAGCTCTATCCCTAACGGTGCCAGCTTCAATAGCATTGCAGTCATGGGTAGCCTCAATGTGAGTCGAAAACCACTGACTGTTATCACGCCCGCAGCGACATTGACCAAGGTGTTTGATAACACCAACGTGATGACCAATCTCACGGCTGCCAACAATTACGGTGTTTCTGGATTGGTCGGCGTTGACTTGGTCAGTCTCAGTGGCCAAGGAACATACAACACCACCAACGCAGGTTCAGGCATTGGCTACACAATCAGCAACATTGGCATCACTGGGGCTGCGTCTAATAACTATTACCTGAGTAACGTTTCCAACACATCCGGTAACGGTAACCAAGGCCCCACGCTCATCGGAACAACCGGAGTCATTACACAGCGCCCCATCTTGCTTGCCGGCGGTATGGCGTACAGCGGTGTGCCAACTGCCCTGGGAATGGTGGCCACCAATGTAGCGTCAGGTGCGCCTGTCATCGTATCTGGCACAGGCAATTTGTCTAGCAAAGATGCAGGCATTGTGACGATCACGGGTGTCAATAATTTCGCCCTCGACAATCCCAACTACTACCTTGACACAAGCACCCCTAATAATTTGGGCAGCTATAGCATCATCCCGACCATCCTCTCCATCAGTGGATCGCGTGCATACGATGGCACCACGGTGGTCAACGGTGCCACATTGCAAGCCACGGGTGTAAATGGTGAAACTTTCAGCGTATCGGGCAGCGGTGGGGTTGGCAACCTGCTGACAAAAAATGTAGGAACCGGCAAACTTGACAGTGTCTTAGGGCTGCAAGCGATTGAGGCAGTGGGTGGGCCAAAGCTATCGAATTACTTCGGCCTTTCACCCACATTCTCCACTTACACCGTGAGCAAACTCTCTGCTGGAGTGTCGCAAGTGGCACAAAGCGTAGGTTACAACGGCACGCTGCAAATGGCGTCTGTCACGCAAACAGGCTTTATTGCAGGTGACAACGTGCAAGTGACAGGACAGTCTTCGGGAACCAACGCTGGCAATTACATGTCTAGTTTGGGTGTGACAGGGACAGATGCCAATAACTATCAAGTCGCCTTTACCGACGGCAAGCTTACGATTGGTGCAATTCCTATCACGGTCAACATCAATGTCAGCAAAACTTATGACGCCAGCACTGCGTTCTCTAGCGGATTCAGTATCACAAACAATGTATGGGGACTGACCAGTCCCTACTTCACTGGGTCAGCATTTGTAGCCAGCGCCAATGCCGGTAGCTACACCAGTTTCTCAAGCAACTCTTTGGTACTGACGAATACCAATTACACCATTGCCAGTATTGCTAACGTTCAGGCAACGATCAATAAAGCCGATCTGACCATCAGTGGCACTCAAACCTACAACGCACAAACCAGCGCCATTGCATCAGGAATGCAAGCCACCGGTGTTGCTGGTCAGTCTTTCTACATCACAGGACTTGGAGATAGCAGCAACTTGCTCAGCAAGAACGTGGGGGCGCAAACCTTGAACTCGCTGACAGGACTGTCGCTAGGTGGAGTCAGAACGGGTGGTGACGCCAACAACTACAACACGTTGTCGGCCGTCAATTCATCAATCACGATCAATCGAGCGAACCTCACGATCACAGGGGAAAGCGTTGCCAACAAACCCTACGACGGAGCTATGACGGCATCCCTGGATAAAACCAATGCGGTCCTGTCGGGTGTTTGGGGGGCGGATCAAGTCACGCTTTCCTCTGCCGCGGCCAGTGCAAGTTTTTACGACAAGAACGTTGCGACAGCTAAATCGGTCTACACCTTTGGACATAGCTTGACAGGCAACGATGCCGGTAATTACAACCTGATTCAGCCCACATTCAGTGCCAACATCACAGCAGTGCCGTTGACCCTCACAGCGAACAATGGCAGCAAAACCTATGGCCAAGGGTTGACATTGTCTAACACGGCTTTTACTGCCACCGGACTACAGCCAGGGGACTCGGTGGGCAGCGTGACGTTGACCAGCGCAGGCGCGTCTGCAACTGCCGCTGCGAGTGCTAACCCGTACAACATTGTGCCTTCAGCGGCAATCGGTTCGTCGTTTCTAACGACTAACTACAACATCAGCTATGTCAATGGCAATTTGATGGTCAACCCTGCGAACCTGACCGTAACGGCTAACAACGGGGCAAAGACCTACGGACTAAGCTACAGCCTCTCAGACGGCGCATTTGCGACGACGGGTTTACAAAATGGCGAAACAGTTGGCACGGTCAGCTTGACAAGCTTAGGCGCTACAAGCACGGCCAACGTTGGGACCTACAGCATCGTGCCCAGTGCGCTCACTGGCGGGAACTTCAACAGCAACAACTACAACATCAGTTACACCAACGGCACCTTAACGGTGAATCCTGCGACATTAACCATTACTGCCAAGAATGGCTCTAAAACATATGGCGAAACTTATGCCTTGTTAGGAACCGATTTCACAGTCACAGGCCTAAAAAACAATGAGTCAGTTGGCTCTGTGACTTTGAATACTAGTGGCGCTGTCAACACCACAACGATCGGCTCCTACGCTATCACCCCCAGTGCAGCGACAGGCGGAACCTTCACAGCTTCTAATTACAACATTGGGTATGTCAATGGCACGTTGACTGTCAATCCTTTGCTGCTCACCATATCTGGTGAAACGGCTGCCAATAAGGTATATAACGGCAATACGGCAGCGACGATCGACACTGCAGCGGCAGCGTTGGTGGGCATATTTAACGCAGACGACGTCACGCTCGTGAAGTCATCCGTCACGGGTACTTTTTCTGATAGAAATGTCGGTGACAACAAGGCTGTCACTGTCGTTGGCAATACATTGACAGGCGCCAAGGCCTCCAACTACATCTTGCAGCAACCGATGCTCACCGCATCCATCTCAGCCAGTCCTCTTACCATCACGGCCAATGATGGCTCTAAGACGTATGGCCAGTCTTTCGCATTGCAAGGCACCGCTTTCACTAGCAATGGATTGCAAGGCTCAGATGTCATCAGTTCGGTAACGATGAGCAGCCTTGGCGCAGCATCCGGTGCTGGCGTGGGCGCTTCCCCTTATGCCATCACACCCAGTGCAGCGACAGGCAATCCCTTTAACGCAAACAACTATGCCATCACTTATGTTCCGGGACGGCTGACCGTCAATCCTGCCAATCTCACGGTCACGGCGAACAACCTTAGCAAGAACTATGGGCAGGCATACGCATTTGCTGGTATAGAGTTCACATCCTCCGGCCTACAAGGTACCGACCGAATTGATACCGTGACACTGTCCAGTGCGGGGGCTGCGGCCTCGGCCTTGGTATCAGGCAGTCCCTACAGCATTACCCCGAGTGCAGCAGTTGGCGCATCATTTAGTTCTAGCAACTACAACATCACCTATAGAGATGGGACTTTCGCGGTGAATCGCGCGGTTCTGACGATCAACGGAGAAACTGTCAGCAACAAAGTTTATGACGGGACGACAGTTGCAACCATCAACACAAACGGCGCATCTCTTGCAGGGGTGGTAGGTTCGGATCTTGTGTATCTCAGCACAAACGGTGTGACGGGAACCTTTCAATCCCCCAACGCTGCTTCTAACATTCCTGTCACTATCATCGGTAATACCTTAATTGGCACTGATGCCAGTAAATATGAACTCGCACAACCCACGGGGTTCATAGCCACGATCAGCAAAGCCCCTCTCAGCATCACGGCTAACAATTTGACTAAGACGTATGGTCAAACAGCGGCGTTGTTGTCATCAGCCTTCGGTGCCTCGGGCTTGAAAAATGGTGAAACCGTTACCTCAGTGACGCTTGCAAGTGCAGGCGTTGCGCCTAACGCCTCTGTCTTTGGCGGACCCTACGCTATCACCCCATCTAATGCATCAGGAACGTTTTCGGCATCTAACTACGACATCACATACATCAATGGAGTGTTAACTGTAGATCGAGCGCCCTTGATCTTGTCTGGTACCCGGGTTTACAACGGGACATCAACAGCAGCCAATATGACTGCAACGGGTGTATTGGGACAAACATTCTCCGTGACCGGTAACGGCAACATCACCAACTTATCCAGCAAAAATGTCGGTACTTACGCGCTGTCGTCGGTGACAGGTCTGACATTAGGCGCATCATCTAACGGGGGAGATGCTCAAAATTATGAGCCAATTGCAACCATTGGCTCTATATACACGGTTACGCCAGCTGCATTATCAATTCGAGCGAACAGCTATCAAAAGACTTATGGCGACACGCTGACATTCTCCGGCTCCGAATTCTCCAGCATTGGGTTGCAAGGAACCGACACCATTGGCAGTGTCACCCTGAGCAGTGCAGGTGTTGCAGCAAATGCATCGGTCATTGGTGGTCCTTACACCATCACGCCAAGTGCCGCGGCAGGAGGCACATTCGCCGCTGGTAATTACACATTGACTTATACCAACGGCACCTTAAACGTTGTGCCTGCTCCACTCACCCTCACAGGTTCGCAGCCTTATAACGGTGGAACGACCGTGATTGCTAGCAATCTCACCGCCGTGGGTGTTCTCGGGCAGTCTTTCGATGTGACAGGACAAGGTGATGCCTCTAATCTCCCAAGCAAAAATGTAGGGACCTACATTTTGTCGACGGTGACAGGCCTTGCTATTGGCAGCAGCAACAATGGTGGCGTTACTACCAACTATGTCCCGATTGCTTCTGCAACTTCAAATTACGCCATCACGCCAGCTGCGCTCACCATCACCGCATTGAACGACGCTAAAACCTACGGAGAAACAAGAACTTATACAGGTTTGGAATTCACCCACTCTGCGTTGCAAAACGGAGAAACTCTGACTGGGGTGACGCTAAATAGCGTAGGGGCTAGCGCAACTGCAGGCGTCGCTGCAAGCCCTTACAACATTGTCCCTAGTCTACCCCTGGGTGTTGGCTTCTTGCCCAGCAACTACGCTATCACGTATGTAAACGGTCAATTGACGGTGAATCCCGCGCCATTGACGGTGACTGCAAACAATGTCAGCAAGTCATATGGTCAAGTGTTGAGCACCACAGGTACGGCATTTACCAGTTCAGGACTGAAAAACAATGAAACCATTGGGCAAGTTGCATTGAACAGCCTTGGCAATGCAGCCACAGCCTCAGTGACAGGCGGTCCTTACGTCATCACCTCCAGTGCCGCGACTGGGGGTACGTTCGATGCCAACAATTACACCATTACTTATGCCAACGGTAATTTGACGGTGAATCCCGCGCCACTGACTATCACGGCGAACAGCCTCAATAAAACCTACGGTCAAGTCACCACACTCAACGCTACAGACTTTACACCCACCGGTTTGCAAAACGCAGAGACGGTAGGCGCTGTTTCATTGTCTAGCACGGGCACCGTTGCTACGGCTGCTGTCAATGGCGGATCGCCTTACAACATCATTCCCTTCGCCGCAACCGGTGGTACGTTCAACCCAAGCAACTACGCCATCACCTATGTCAATGGTGGTTTGACGGTCAATCCCGCGCCACTGACTATCACGGCGAACAGCCTCAGTAAAACTTACGGTCAAGTCGCCACACTCAACGCTACAGACTTTACGCCCGCCGGTTTGCAAAACGCAGAGACGGTAGGCGCTGTTTCATTGTCTAGCACGGGCGCCGCTGCTACGGCTGCTGTCAATGGCGGATCGCCTTACAACATCATTCCCTTTGCCGCAACCGGTGGTACGTTCAACCCAAGCAACTACGCCATCACCTATGTCAATGGTGGTTTGACAGTCAACCCTGCGGCATTGGTGATTTCTGGTTTACAAATCTATACAGGCAAAACCAATGCTGTCTCAGGAGCCTTGACTGCAACGGGTGTTCTCGGAGAAAGCTTCACATTAACTGGCAGCGGTGACAGCAGTAATTTGCCAAGCGGAAATGTCGGTAACTACACGTTGACCAACGTGACAGGCCTAGCGCTCGGTACGAGCCCCAATGGTGGTATTGCTGGTAATTACATGCCGCTGTCAGGTGTCGGTTCATCTATCAGGATTGATAAATCCACCTTAACTATTACGGCTAACGACGTCACCAAGGTGTATGGACAGACGGTCAACTTACTCGGCTCTGCCTTTACCGCAACCGGCTTACTGAATGGCGAAACGATTGGCTCCGTGGCACTCACAAGCACCGGTTCATCTGCTACTGCATCTGTCACTGGCAGCCCTTACAGCATCGTTCCAAGCAGCGCTTCGGGCGGTAACTTTGTCATCGGGAACTACAACATCAACTACGTAAATGGTCGCCTATCCGTCACACCAGCGCCGTTAACAATTACCGCCAACAATCTGACCAAGGTTTATGGTGACACCCTGAATTTGCCTTCTACATCTTTTACAAGCGATGGACTTCTCAATGGCGAGATCATTGGCAACGTCACACTCAGCAGCGCAGGCGCAAGCGCGACAGCATCGGTCAGTGCAGGGCCCTATGACATTGTGCCAAGCCGTGCATCGGGTGGCAGCTTTGTGGTGACGAACTATGCGATCAACTACGTCAACGGTAAGCTAAGTCTCACGCCTGCACCGCTGACCATCACGGCCAACGATGTCAGCAAGACCTACGGCCAATTGCTGAGCGTGGATGGGAAATCTTTCACCAGCATGGGATTGAAGAATGACGATGCAATCAGCAGCGTTGTGTTCAATAGCGGCGGACTGGCCGCCAATGCATCGGTACTTGGAGGTCCCTACAGTTTGGTCCCCAGCGGTGCATCAGGTGTTAACTTTTCAGCGAGCAACTACGCCATCACGTATGCCAATGGCAAGCTAGTTGTCATACCAGCGCCGTTAACAATCAAAGCTGACGATGCCACGAAAACATTTGGCGAAATTTTGAATTTCGCTGGCACAGAGTTCACTGTCCAAGGGCTACTAAACGGAGACATCCTCAAATCGGTAAAACTTAGCAGTCAAGGTGCACTGACCACGGCAGTCCCGAATTCAAGCCCTTACAGCATTCTTCCCAGCTTGCCTACTGATGCTAGTTTTGCGAGCAGTAATTACAAAATTACGCTCGTCAACGGTGGTTTAACGGTCAAGCCTGCACCTGCTTCCGTTGGGTTGAACGCATTATTAGGCACGCTTTCTAAACCAGCGCTAGACACAGGTTTTGCAGTCTCGACCGTCCATCAAGTTTCGAACACTGAAATGGCCAGACTAGCACCCATGCAGGTCACAATGTTCACGCCTGAGCAAATAGGCAGTATGACGGGCGTGCAGGTCAGGTCACTGAGCTTTGAGCAATTGGCTCAACTTTCAACAGATCAACTTCAAGCACTTGGACCACGCCAAATTCAAGCGCTGACCTCGACGCAGTTAACCGCACTCTCACCTGAGCAAGTATCAAATCTAGTGCCTGAGCAGTTGTCTTGGATGAGCAGCACGCAGATTGGGGCGCTTGACAGTAAGTCACTGACTACAGGCATCCATCGCATCCTGCCTGTTTCTGTTTTATCAAATGAAGTCAGTGAAACAGTGGGCGTCGCTTACGAAAAAACAGCCAACGGCCTCACGCTTGAACTAAAGCAGATTGATCTTGAGACTCAACCCAAAACGATCAAAGTGTCTGGCAACTTACGCAGTTTTTATGTCAGCACAGATGACGGTCAATTGGTTGAATTCAAAGGCGTACTGCTCGGCCGTCGCATGGCTATTTTGGCGCCATCCTCGATCGCAAAAAGCATGGCTGCCAAAGATTTACCATCCATACTTGCAGCAGCGTTTACGTTCTTAGTCGATGACCGCGGTATTGCACTCTCGGCGCTAGAAAACGTGACTATTGATTTGCGTTAATGTGAAAAGTTGGCTTTAGTTGCCTTCAAAATCTTCACTTTGCTGAAAATTTAAGCAGCATTTTTGGCGTCAAAAAGGGGCAAAGTACAATCTGTTTTTCGGGCCTATAGCTCAGTTGGTTAGAGCAGAGGACTCATATTTTTCAAATGTGCCTTACGCGTGGAAACTGTGTAAGGGATGGTGTCAAAGTCGGCGAAAGCTAAGTGCAGCAATGCATATGCCAACGCCGAGCCAAGCTTGGTGAGCAATCACCTTGAAGGTGTAGAGACTTGACGGCACCCACCTACGGCGCAAGCTATGGTGAAGGCAAAGTCCAGGGAGTAGTGAAAGCTGCACAAACCGGAATCCTTTGGTCCCAGGTTCAAGTCCTGGTGGGCCCACCAAAATGGAAAAGCCACTGATTTCGGTCAGTGGTTTTTTTTTACTTTGTGTACTTGAACTCATCTGCTCGCATTTTCCTTACCCAAGTTTTTATAGTCTGTGCTCCAACATTGAAATGTCTAGCCGCAGATTTGATACTGGGCAATATTCCTTCAGGCTTACTGAACGAGCAATGGTTTCAGACCTTGCCCCAAGCCAGAATGTGCATCTCTGAGTGACGCAGGGACTACAACGAAGTCAGGCTACAGAGCAGCTTGGGTCAAATACCACCGGCCCAATTCGTGCAACAGCATCGGATTAATTCAATCCTGCTGCAAATACAAATCATCAAGTTTTGGAATAACTTTGAACCCACGGACTAACTTCTAATTCAGGGGTACGACTAGTGGTGGCAGGTTGACCCCGTTTCAAAAGGGTAATTACTAATACGAAGAGCCCTTTTTAATCATTATTCTCTGTATACAGAATACGGAGTCCGGTTTTAACTTATCCAATTTTTGAAGACAAAGGTCAGGCCATGAATACACGAGACAAAACAAATCACGCTGATGAGTCCAGTGAGAAAAAACTCATTCCCTTTGGTGGCTATCACGTCAATCGCGTCCCGGGCCACGACCCTGAGTTGACCGAGTGCGGCGCAGGTACGCCGCTGGGCGAGTACATGCGTCGTTTTTGGCACCCAGTGTGCATGTCTATGGAACTCACAGATACGCCACGTTATTTGAAAATCTTGGGCGAAGAGTTGGTCGCGTTTCGCGATGGGGCAGGTCGTATTGGTTTGTTGCACGCGCATTGCGTGCATCGCGGCGCCTCTTTGGAGTACGGCAAGATCGAGCACAACGGCATTTCGTGCTGCTACCACGGCATGGTGTTTGACATTGACGGTACTTGCTTACGTGTGCCGTTTCCAGAAGGCGAAGAGGAAGAGGGCGAGCGCTACCGCTGCTCAATCCGTCAAGGTGCCTACAAAGCCTTTGAGCGACATGGCTTGGTGTTTGCCTACATGGGGCCGCCCGACCAAGAGCCGCCATTTCCGGAGTGGGAATCGAACTTCACCGTGGCAGAGGGCGATGAGTTGGTGCCATATAGCAACTTCCAGCACTGCAACTGGTTGCAAGTGCAAGACAACTCAGCTGATAACTATCACACCATGGCCTTGCACGCCAAGCGTCAAGTGACGGGCGAGCATTTCCAAGGCACCACATTTGACGAAGTGGGGGCAGCCTCAATGGAGGTGCCACCCGATATGCATTTCATGCCAGTCCACGGTGGCCGTGGCTTGGCGGGTGCTGGCGCACGGCGCGCTGATGACGGTCATATGTTTATCCGAGTGCAGCACCAAGTGTTGCCTAACCTGAGCTTGCACGCTTACACCTCCGAAGACGGCAAGAAGAAAAAACTCTTCAGCCGTTTCCACATGATTCGATGGACCGTGCCTGTGGATGATCAAAACGCCAAGATGATCGGTTGGCGCGTGATGGGTCCAGGCATCGACACCCGTGGCGTTGGTGACAAGAACATGGTCGGTTACGAAACGATTGACTTCTTAGAAGGTCAAGTCGCCATGCGCAGGCCTGAGCGTTTTGGGAAGTACGAACTCAAAGACATGCCTCCAATTCCGACCGACCACCGCGCACGCGCCAATTACAAAGATTGCCAATACGCACCAGGCGACTACGAGGCCATCATCAGCCAGCGCCCGATTGCCGTGCATGCCCTAGAGAACCCTACTAAGTTCGATGCGGGTCTGTATATGTTCCGCAAACTATTGCGCGATGCGGTGCGTGGTGCCAATCCCAACGCCAGTCCTGAACAATTTGCGCAGTGGCTACGCGACAGCGAAGGTCAGCCCAACAGCTATTGCTCAGGCAATGTGTTTGACTTGCCTGTGGGACGCACCACAGAAGAAGAGGTCACGCTACGCCGCTATCTGGCCAAGCAGGTCGTGGGCATCATCACGGAGGCTGACAAGCTCAAGGGTCAAGAACGTACAGATTTTGTGAAAACCAAAATGGAAGCATTGCAACAAGACGTGCTTGCCAAGCGTCACGCATGAGTGCCAAGACCGAGACAAAACAGCTGAGGGTGCAGGCCATTCGTTGGCAAGCTCAAGGCATTTGTTCCTACGAACTGGTGGATCCCGAGGGCCATGCACTTGAGCCCTTTGAAGCTGGTGCGCATGTGGACTTGCATTTGCCCGGCGACATTCTGCGTTCGTATTCACTGGCGGGTGACCCCAAGGACACCAGCCATTGGTTACTGGGTGTATTGCTAGAGCCTAAAAGCCGAGGCGGCTCCTCAGCCATGCACAACAAGGTGCGTGTGGGTGATCTATTGGAGGTCGAGGTTGCGCGTAACGCGTTTCCCATGGCAAGCGAAGCCAAGCATTCGATTTTGATTGCAGGCGGCATTGGCATCACACCTTTGAAATCTATGGCACATGCACTCAACGATGCAGGGGCTTCATTTGAGCTTCACTACTGTGCACGTAGCACTAGCCATGTGGCTTTCATGAAAGAGCTGCAAGAAGTTGTGCCCCAAGGACACTTGCACTTGCATTTTGACGGCGGTGAACCCGGCATGGGTTTGGACATCGCAGGGTTGCTAAAACTTGCTGAGTCTGACACGCATGTGTATTACTGTGGTCCAGCGGGTTTCATGAGCGCATGTGCTGCGGCCAGTGCCCATTGGCCCAAAGATGCAGTGCATTGCGAACATTTCAGAGCACCTGAAACAAAACCGCTCGATTTGCCTGATGGCGCTTTTGAGGTCCATTTGGTCAAGAGCGGTGAGGTCATTCAAGTGGGACCCGACCAAACCATTGTGCGTGCCATTGAGCTGACGGGCCGACGCGTATCCACCTCATGTTTGTCGGGCTTGTGTGGTGCTTGTAAGGTTGACTATGTGGCGGGTGAGGTGGATCACCGTGATTTCATCTTGAACGACGAGGAAAAAACGCATTGCCTCACGGTGTGTGTGTCACGCGCCAAGGGCAAAACCTTGTCTTTGAATTTGTAATTTTTATCAGGAGACAGCTATGTTGGATAAAGTGAAAATACCTCAGTTGAGTGGCCACAAAAAATCAATTTACGATCCCACGCAGACTGGATTGATCTACCCAGAGATTCAGCAGTTTGACAATTTCGAGGCCGAACGTTTGCACCGTAAGCAGCGCTTGGTGGCCGCATGCCGCGCCTTTGCTTTGGAAGGGTTTGATTACGGTTTTGCCGGCCATCTCACCATCCGAGATCCTGAGCACCCAGAGCTGTATTGGACCAACCCCATGTGCGTGCACTTTGCACAAGTCAAGGTGTCTAATCTGATCTTGGCAGACCACAAGGGGCAAGTGGTTGAGGGCAAGCACGCCATCAACCGGGCGGGATTTGTGTTGCACGCAGCGGTGCATGAAGCCCATCCAGACATCATTTCCATGTGTCATGCGCACACGGTTTATGGCACTGCATTTGCTGCCTTGGGCCGACCGCTTGAGCCCATCTCTCAAGATGCTGCCGCTTTTTTTGAAGACCACATCGTCATCAAAGATGAAGCGGGTCAAGTGGCAGTCGAGGAGAAGGCAGGCTTGGCTGTTTGCGATTGGTTCAAAGGGGTGAAGGCTGCCATTCACCAAAACCATGGCTTACTGACAGCCAGCCGCCACAGCATTGAGGCCGCTGCGTTTTGGTTCATTGCGCTTGAGCGCTGTTGCCGTCAGCAAATGTTGGTGGAGGCGTCGGGTCATCAACCCGTGCTCGTGTCACCAGAGCGTGCACGCTACAGCCGAGAACACGTGGGTTCTGAGTACATCGGTTGGTTGCATTTTCAGCCTATTTACGACCACTTGGTGGCAACACAACCCGATATGTTTACCTGAGCTTTTCGCTTAGAAAATCCGTTAGGCTCAGCACTTATGAAAACATGGAGTTCTGAATGAGTTTGGCGAAGATCCCCAACCGTACCGATTACGTTGACGAAGTTTATAAATCTCTGTTGGATGCCATCAGCGCGGGCGTGCTAGCGCCCGGTGAGCGCATCACGCAAGAGGATTTAGCCGAAAAGCTCAATGTTTCTCGGTCGCCAGTTTTGCAGGCTCTGCGTTTGCTGAAAAAAGATGGCTTGCTAGAAGAGGCGCCAGGGCGCGGCTTGGTGGTCACGCAACTAGATCCGATTCGTATTGGGCACCTTTATCAAGTGCGGGGTTCGTTAGACGCTTTGGCTGCACGCCTTGCCTCCGTGAGAAAAGCAAAAATTCCCTTGTCTTTGATTGAGGCAGGTCGCGACGCTGCTGCGGGTCACGATGTGAATGCCTTGATTGAAGCCGACACGGCTTTTCACAAGGCCATTTACGAGGCGTCTGGCAACCCGTTCATCATCGAAACTGCCATGCTTCATTGGATACACCTGCGCAGGGTGATGGGCGCTGTTCATCAGCATCAGCTGGGGCGAAGCGGGATCTGGGAGGAACACGCAGCCATCGTCAAAGCCATCCATGATGGCAACGCTGATTTGGCGGCTAGATTGTCAGAGACGCACACGGATTTGGCTAGGGAGTCCTTGATCCTCACGCTCAACACCAATGACATCACACTCCTTCGAATGAAAGCATGATGTGAATCAGCACGCAGACTCTTTGCAACTCACGCTTGATCAGCCACACTCTGTGTCCAAGCGGCCGCGTGCTTGGTATATGCTGATTGGCTTGTGCTGTATCCCAACTGCGTTTTCATTGTTGTTGGCTGAGCCTGCTAGTGCATTTTGGAATTCCAAGCATTTGGGCGATGCAGATTTTGCTGCCTTATTGGTACTCATGGCAGGGTCATTTTTTCTGGCAAAAGCATTGGTCAGCGACCTGCTTAAGGTGTGTGCTGTCACGTTAACGCCCAATGGAATATTTTTAACATGGAGCTATGTGCCTCAAATTTTTGGGGGCGGTGTCAGCAAAAACATTCACCTGTCGTGGCTCGACATCGAGACCTTGGTTTGGATCGAGGGCGAGAGTGAGTTGGACTTGAAACAGTATTTAAAGATCGAGTTCAAAGAAAAAATCCCTATTCGTAAAACAGCCTTGAAAGTCTTGGTCTGTGACGACCGTAATGAGACTGAGTGCAGAAAAATAATTCATTTGCTACCCCCAAGCCTTGTCAAGCCAGTGTGGATTCAACCCGCTTTTCAAACAAGACTGGAATTACCAAACTCGTCGTACCTATGATGAATCACCGCAAAATCCTCCTTGGCCTTGTACTGACGTTTACTGCAGTCGGCCTAGCCCTTGCCCAAGATAAGTTTCCTAACAAACCTGTGACGGTCGTTGTGCCGCAAGCCGCAGGGGGCGCCAACGATGCGATTGCCCGCGTGATTGCACAAAAGCTCTCCGAGCAGATGGGGCAACCCTTTGTGATTGATAACCGCACAGGCGCCGGTGGCAATGTAGGCACCACAGCGGTTGCGCGAGCCAAGGCCGATGGCTATACGCTGATGGTCACAGCAGACAGTGCAATGGTCATTAACCCTTCTCTCTACCAGAGCACAGGCTTTGATCCCATCAAAGATTTCGACCCGGTAGGCACAGTGGCCACAGCCGGTTACGTGCTGGTGGCTAACCCTAGTTTTCCAGCCAAGAACACAACAGAACTCATTGCGTTGGCCAAGCAGCAACCGGGCAAGATCAACATTGGCTCTGCAGGTAATGGCACCTTGAATCACTTGATTGGTGAGATGTTGAGTAAAGCTGCTGGCATTGACATGGTGCATGTGCCTTACAAAGCATCGTCTGCTGCGGTGACCGATTTGGTGGCAGGGCAGGTGCAGGTGTCGGTGCAAAGCTTGCCCTCATCGATTGCCTTCATTCGCTCTGGCAAAGTCAAGGTGCTTGGGGTGATTAACCCCAAGCGATTGCCGGCATTGCCAGATGTGCCAACCATTGGCGAAACAATCAAAGGCTTTGGTACCACGCCTTGGTATGGCATGTTTGTGCCTGCAGGGACACCCAAACACATCGTGACACAACTCAATGCAGAGATTGCCAAAGCGCTGGAATCCAAAGACGTACTTGACCGTTTGGCTGGTGTGGGTTGCGAGTCTTACAAGTCCACGCCAGAACAGTTTGCTAACTTGGTGCGCGATGACTTGTCTCGTTGGGCCAAGATTGTGAAGACCTCTGGCGCTACGATCGATTGATGGATATAACTATGACGATTCCTAATTTGAGTCCTGGCGCGCTGCAAGGACTCCGGGTGGTTGAAATGGGGCAATTGATTGCTGGGCCCTTTGCAGCCAAGACCTTGGGTGATTTTGGCGCTGACGTTATCAAGATTGAACCACCCGGAGCGGGGGATCCGCTGCGCAATTGGCGCATGCTGCAAGACGGCACATCGGTTTGGTGGCAAGTGCAATCACGCAACAAAAAATCGATTGCCCTGGACTTGCGCAATCCCGAGGGTCAAGCAATTGCACGACAGTTGATTGAGCAAGCTGATGTGTTGATCGAGAACTTTCGGCCCGGCACGATGGAGGGCTGGGGGATGGATTACGAATCTTTGTCGCGTGAAAACCCAGGCTTGGTGATGCTGCGTATTTCTGGCTACGGTCAGACGGGGCCGTATCGCGACTTACCTGGATTTGGTGCGATTGGTGAGGCGATGGGGGGCTTGCGTCACCTGACGGGTGAAGAGGGCCGAGTGCCTGTGCGTTGCGGCATTTCGATTGGTGATAGCTTGGCTGCTTTGCACGGGACGATTGGTGTCTTGATGGCCATTTATCACCGCAAGGTCAATGGCGGGAAAGGACAAGTTATTGATGTCGCTTTGAACGAGGCCGTTTTCAATGTGATGGAAAGTTTGGTACCAGAGTACAGCGCATTTGGCACCATTCGCGAGCCCGCCGGCTCCGCATTGCCAGGCATTGCTCCATCAAACGCATACCGTTGTGCAGATGGCGTCGTGTTGATTGCTGGTAATGGTGACAGTATTTTCAAACGACTCATGGAGGTCATTGGCCGTGACGATTTGGGGAATGACCCTGCCTTGGGCAACAATGCGGGGCGCGTTGCACGGGTGAAAGAGTTAGACGATGCGATTGAGCGATGGACGCGCATGCATCGCGTGACGGATGTTTTGTCGCAGCTTGGGGATGCCAAGGTGCCCGCGGGTCGGGTTTACACCGCGCAAGACATTGTGGAAGATCCTCACTACCAGGCGCGCGACATGATCTTGACGCAAAAAACGCGTCAAGGTCATGAGATTCAAGTGCCTGGTATCGTGCCGAAATTGATGGGTACACCTGGGCAAGTACGTAGTGCCGCGCCGGATTTGGGTGATGACACCGATGCGGTGTTGATCGAGCTCGGACTGAGCGCTGAAGCGATTGCGCAATTGCGCGCTAAAAAGGTGGTTGCATGAGTTCTCAGGTATGGCAAGGTCAAAACAAACGCATTTATTTGCAAGAAGTGGGCACCCGTGATGGGCTGCAGGCAGAAAAAGTTTTTGTTCCTACCGAAAATAAAATCGGTCTGGTGAACGCCTTGTCAGACACGGGGCTAGCCAAAATTGAGGTCACGGCCTTTGTGTCGCCCAAAGCGATTCCGGCTTTGCGAGATGCAGAGCAAGTGTTGCGCGAAATCAAACGTGTCCCCGGTGTGGTCTACACCGCATTGGTGCCCAATGTGCGAGGGGCTGAACGTGCGGTTGAATCGCGGGCCGATGAATTGAATTTGGTTATGTCTGCAAGCGAAAGCCATAACCTGTCTAATTTGCGTATGACGCGACAACAATCTTTTTCGGGCTTGGTCGAGGTGGTGAAAGCGGTGCAAACCACTGGCATTGCCATCAACGTATCGTTGTCATGCGCTTTTGGTTGTCCCATGGAGGGTGACGTACCTCAAGCCGATGTGTTGGACTGGTGTCGTCGTTATGTGGAAGAGTTGGGTGCGACAGGTGTGACCTTGTGTGACACCACGGGCATGGCTTATCCGCCGCAGGTGGCCGAGTTGACAGCTTCTTTTCGAGCTCGCTGGCCAGAGACTGAACTGACGCTGCATTTCCACAATACGCGAGGCATGGGATTAGCCAACGTGTTGGCTGCGATCGATACAGGGGCTGACCGGTTTGATGCGTCTTTTGGCGGCATCGGTGGCTGCCCTTATGCGCCGGGCGCATCGGGCAATGTGTGTACGGAAGAAATTGCACATGCCTTGGCCTTGATGGGGTACGACACGCAGGTCGACTTAGCCTTGTTGTTGGCGGCGGCACACCAGTTACCAGCGTTGATTGGGCATGATGTCCCTAGTCAAATTCTCAAGGCGGGTCGTCGTCTTGACTTGCATCCAAAACCTGCTGATTTTTCTTAAATTACGGTGCGCGCATCGTGGGATAGAGGCGTCGACGAATCCATTCGCCTTCTCTTTTATGCGTTGAATTTTTAGCCCCAGTGCGGGTGCTAATGGCAAGGCGCACAGGTGCGGCAAGATAGCTACGCCTGTGCTTAGCCGCATACACACGACTGACAGTTATTTAAATTCGGTCATTAACTCAGATGCCCGTCACCCCTTTCTTTGGGGGATGCAACGCATCAGGTGTCAAGTCAAGTTTGTTACAGCGCATCTTTGCGGGCAGTGCTTAAATCTTTAAAGTCAGGAAAATTTGCAGGTGTTGTATTGGTTCAGATTTTCTGTGCATGCACTTTCAATTAATTCGTTAACTCAACCGGAAAAGTAGATGACAGCTCATCAGACGCAACAAAGACTCATCGAGGCGGGACTCATCATTGATCACTATGGTCTTGGTGATTTGACGCGAGGACACGTGTCGATCCGTGTACCAGGAGATCCTGAGCACTTCTATATGAAACCACATAGTTTCGGCTTTGATGAAATCACCCCTGAGAACATGGTTCTTTGTAATTTGGATGGTGAGAAGGTGGGAGGTACAGGACGCAAGCACAGCGAGGTGTACATTCACTCTGAAATTTATAAATCACGCCCCGATGTCAACAGCGTGATACATGCACATCCCACATACGCTGTTGCCTTCTCTGCTACCGGTAAAAATTTACAACCGATTAGTCAACCTAGCGTGGCATTTGCAGATGGTTTACCTTATTTTGATGAGGCCATTGATTTGATACGCACCCCAGAGTTGGGATTGGGCGTGGCAAATTCTTTAGGTCAGTGCAAGGCTGTATTGATGCGTAACCATGGCGTGTCAGTGGTTGGCTCTACTGTCGAAGAAGCCACGATTTTGCTGATCATGTTAGAGAACGCTTGCCAAATTCAGTTAGCTGCGATGTCAGCCGGTGTCGGCGAGACTTTTGATGCAGTTCAAATAAAAAAACTGCATCATGACATTACTAGGCCTGAGCAGTACACGATTAACTTTGACTACTTAGTTAGAAAAATCAAAAGACTCCAACACATAAATTGAGAGGCTGGCCATGTCTTTAAAAAAATGGATTTTGGTTTGCCTATGGGGTGCTCTTTGTACTACGGTGCTGGCGCTGGACTACCCTCAGAAAACGGTTCGCTTAATTTCACCGATCCCGCCGGGCGGCGCACCCGATTTGATTGCGCGTGCAGTTGGCAATCGATTGGCTCAAATCTGGTCACAACCTGTGGTCGTTGAAAATAAAATTGGCTCTAATGGTCAGTTGGCTGCTGAGCATGTAGCGCGTGCCACGCCTGACGGCTATACCTTGCTCGTAGGCATGGACAGCCTTTTTGTGATCAATCCCTACCTCTATAAACAAAAAACCTTGGATGTCAACAAGGAGCTAATTCCAATTGCTACTTTAGGGGCTAATCAGTTTGTGTTGGCTATTAACCCAGCGATTTCGGTTAAAAATTTTTCAGAATTTATTGAGTATGCAAAAAACGCTAAGCCCGCACTGGCTTACGCCTCTGGTGGAAATGGCAGTCAGCATCATTTGACAATGGAATTGCTGAAAGCCAAAGCCGACATAGATTTGCTGCATGTACCCTACAAAGGCGGTACTGCAGCCACTACTGCGACGATCGGCGGTGAAACGGTGGCGATGTTTTCTGGGACTTCTAATGCGGCTTTGATCAAAGCCGGTAAATTACGCGCGATCGCGGTGAGTGGGAGTGTGCGATCCAAACTGATGCCCGATATTCCAACCGTATCTGAGTATTACCCTGGCTTTGATAACACCATTTGGATTGGCTTGTTCGCCCCCCGTGGAACGCCCGAAAGCATTGTTCAACGTTTGCGTCGAGATGTGGCCAGGGTGTTGGTTTCTCCAGAATTGGTCGAGGCGTTTGCCAATGCGGGGGGTATCGAACCGATGTTGACTTCGGCTGACGACATGCAGCGACTCATGAAGCGTGACCAAGCCAAATACAGCAAGTTAATCGGAGAGCTTAAGCTCAAGATTGATTGACAGCGCAAAAACAGATGCCATTTCATCCCAATCGATTGAACTTGATGTGAATTGTTTGGCCTGTCACTTGTCTTTTTCAAAGCCAATCAACTTGGCCGTCGAAAGAATTTGTTCTCTTTCTTTTTTTAGACTTGCCGCAAACTCTGCGGGTGTTCCAAACACGGGGTCGATACCGCCCGTGATGATGCGGTCCTTGGTTGTCGGGTTGCGACGTGATTCATTCGCAAGGCTTTGAGAGATTTTTTCAACTAGCGCTGGATTCATTTTGGATGGGCCAAACAGACCATACCAAGTTGTGATGGATGCAGCCGAAAATCCCAGCTCAGCGACCGTGGGAACGTCTGGCAGTTGTGAGAAACGCTGAGGTGTGGTGACGGCCAAGGGGATAAGTCGGCCAGACTTGATGTGCTGGATAACAGCGGGCGGTGTGGAGTAGCCCAATTGAACCCGACCCGCCAGCAAGTCAATCACAGCAGGGCCACTGCCTTTGTATGGGATATGCGTGAACTTCACGCCGGCTTTGTTAGCAAACATCTCCATGGCGATGTGGGTCAGCCCACCGCTTCCGCCTGATCCATAGTTCATTTCGTTGGGGTGTTCTTTGGCGTACGCAATCAATTGGGTCGCCGAGCGTATGCCCGTCTGACTGTTGGTTAATAGCACCAGTGGTGTTGAGGCAAGTAGCGTGATTGGGGTGAAATCTTTGGTTTGATCAAACTGATATTTTTGAAGCAGTGTGGCATCTATGAATTGCGACACACTCATGAAGGCCAAGGTGTAGCCGTCTGGCGTTGCTACGTTGAGGGCATCAAGCCCAAGCATGCCCGAAGCGCCAGGTTTGTTATCAGGGATGACAGCTTGTTTCCAAGTCTCGTTGGCGATTTGTGCAAATATGCGTGCCGAGGTATCTGTCCCCGCTCCTGGAGAGGTTGGAATGATCCAACGTACAGGTTTTTTAGGCCAGTCGCTGACGGGTTGTCCCTGCGCAATGAGTCCTGAAAAGCAAAGCATTGCCAACACTGCGCTTTGTATCATCTGTTTTAATTTTGAGTCTTGCATGTGGTGTCTTTTTTGGGACTGCGTGGAAGAGTCGATCCGAATAAGCTCCCCCTCAATGTAACGAGGTTTAATAAGAATGAAATTCATTGAATGTCACCTATGGCGCAGTTAAGTCACACAGAAACATTGAAATCAATGCTTGATCAAGGAAGACTGGTACGTATGCCATGTGCTTATGACGGCTTGACTGCACGCATTGCACAAAGTGTGGGTTTTGAAGCTGTGGCTTTCTCGGGCAACGCAGTTTCAGCCAGTTTGTTGGGTTTGCCCGATATCGGTGTGCTTACTCTGACTGAAAATCTCGAACATGCAGGTCGTATTGCACGAGGTTTGAAAATTCCCATGATTTGTGATGCTGACACGGGCTACGGTGGTGTCATGAATGTCATGCGCACGGTACGTGAGTTTGAGGCCGCTGGTATTGCTGGTATCCACATCGAAGATCAGGTGACGCCGAAGCGCTGTGGCCTGCTTCCCCAAGGGATTCCCGTGCTCAGCGAAGATGAGGCATGCCAAAAAATCAGAGCCGCTGTTCACGCACGAACGGATCGAAATTTTTTAATCATTGCCCGCACTGACGCAAAGTCTATGCATGGATTAGAAGACGCTGCTAAGCGCGCCCGTTCTTACGCGCAAGCGGGTGCGGATGCTGTGCTGGTGATGGGGGCGAATACCTCAGGAGAGTTGCGCTATGTCGCAGACATTGCAAAGGCTCCCTTGGTGGTGGTCGTGCAAGAGGCTGGTCCAACGGCGGAGCTCACCAACGAAACCCTCGAATCGGTGGGATGCGTATTTGCTTTGCATGCAGGGGTTGCCCGCTATGCCGCCGTGAGAGCATTGAAGGATGCCTTCACAGCGCTGCATCAAGATTCGCACACACGAACAGTGCGCGATCGGATGTCGAGTTTTGAGGAGTACAACCAGATTTTGGGTATGGATGAATGGCTACAACTAGAGCGCCAGTTCAATGTGAATGAATAACGGGGCACGACACCATATGGGACTCACGCTTTTTGACAAAATTTGGAACGCACATTGTGTCGGCTTGCGCGAGGATGGTAAAGAGTTGCTGTACATCGATCGTCACATGGTTCATGATTTGCATGCGCCTCACGCTTTCAAGGAGTTAGGTCGCCAGGAACGCGAAGTTCGGCGCAAAGACTTGACGTTGGTTGTGCAAGACCATACTGTGTCGACGCGCGGTGATGCCGCATCTGTTTCAGAAAATATGTCAGCCTCACAAGAGGCTTGTCGTCAACACAAAGTATCTTTCATTGATCATCGTAGTCCGCAACATGGCATCAGCCACATCATTTCAGTGGAACAGGGCTGGGCATTGCCTGGGAAAACATTGGCTTGTCCTGACAGTCATGCCTCGACAGTGGGTGCCTTGGGGTGCTTAGCCTTTGGTTGTGGTACGACGGAGTTGGTTCATATTCTTGCCACGCAAACGATGGCATTGTCCAAACCACAGCAGATGCGCATCCACCTCACAGGGAAACTTCAGTCTGGCGTGAATGCCAAAGATGTTGCGCTCCATTTAATTCGAACCGTGGGCATCACGGCGGGTCGAGGTTATGCCGTGGAGTATGCGGGCCCTGTCATCCGTGACATGGACCTTGAAGGGCGAATGACGCTATGCAACATGACCATCGAGTGGGGGGGCAGAACCTGCCTGATTGCGCCAGATGCCAAGACGGTGGCGTGGTATCAAAATCAGGGGAGTGACATGTCTGCGCAAACGTTGACATTTGTTTCAGAACAATCAGGCCAACTGTATTCAGACGCTGATGCTAAGTTCGATGTCGAGCTCATCGTGGACTGTGCATCCGTTCAGCCGCAGATCACTTGGGGCACAGACCCATCGCAAACTATAGGTATTGATGAGGTCATTCCATTGACGAATGGCGCTAGTGCGGATCAACTTGCTCGCCAAACTCAAGCACTTGAATACATGGGGCTACAAGCTGGACAGTCTTTGAAAGGGCTTGCAGTGCAGCGTGTTTTCATTGGCTCTTGTACCAATGCCCGCCTTTCGGATTTGCGTGAAGCTGCGCGCGTTGTTCAGCATCGACGCGTAGCGAAAAACGTGGTGGGGCTTGTTGTACCTGGTTCGACGCAAATCAAGGTGCAAGCAGAAGCAGAAGGGCTTGATCAAATTTTTATGCAGGCAGGTTTTCAGTGGCATTCTTCTGGCTGTTCCATGTGTGCGGGTGCCAATGGTGAAGTAGGTGAATTTGGCGAGCGTTGCGTGGCAACCAGTAATCGCAACTTTGAAAACCGACAAGGGCGTGGCGTTCGAACGCACCTCGCCAGTCCCGCAACCGCTGCCGCATGTGCGATTGCTGGGTACATTGTGGATGCTGCTGATTTGATTTCATCTTAGGATAACCATGCTGCCTTTTGTTGAAGTCCAGGGTGTCGCAATCCCCATGCCTATGGATGATGTGAACACAGATCAAATCATCCCCTCCAAATATCTCAAAGACCTTCATGCGGATTTGGCAGAAGGGTTCTTGGCGTTTCAAAGGCGTCGACTTGATGGCACGATCATGACCGACTTTGTTTTGGAACGACCTGAATTTAAGAGAGCGCCGATTTTGGTGGTGGGTACAAATTTTGGTTGTGGTAGTTCTAGAGAGCACGCGGTATGGGCTGTGCAGGCTTTTGGGATTCGCTGTGTGATTGGCCATCAACTGGCTGAGTTTTTCATTGAGAATTGTTTGAAAAATGCGGTGTTACCTGTTCAGCTTGATGCGGCCCGACATCAGCAACTGATGCAAGATGTAATTTTGGCGGATGGCCGTTCTGATATGCAAGTCGATCTGCTCAATTGCCAAATTCGTAGTCCCAGCGGTGGGGTCATGACATTTGAGATAGATTCTCAACAGCGTCGCATGCTGCTCGAAGGCCTAGATGAAATCGAGATGACGTTTAAAAACATGGCGGACATTGAGCGCTGGGAGCGCTGCAATCAAATTTCAAAATGAAAAATTGGTAACGTGTGTGATTGGTTTCTTGACCTGGTCTCAAACCAAGGGTCTGCTGATTAAAATTACGCGATTCCCTATCAAATAATCTGTGATATACTTTCGTTTTTCCAGAGCGGCTGTAGCTCAGCTGGATAGAGTACTTGGCTACGAACCAAGGGGTCGTGGGTTCGATTCCTGCCAGCCGCACCAAATTGAACAAGGGTTTACATCTTCGGATGTAGACCCTTTTTCTTTGGTACGTCTTTTTACTTTCGGTGCATAAAATTCTTCTATGAAAAAACACATTGCTATTTCTGGTTTGGCGGCGCTGACCGGTGTTGTGGTTCTTGGTCTGAGTGGCTGTGCCACCCCTGTTGCTAAACCTGCGTTTTATCCAAATGCGCACTATCAATACGTGGGTCCAGCGCAAGCCCAAGCAGACGCCCAGGCGTGTGCGAATTTAGCTCAACAGTCAGAGGTTGGCGCAGTGAACAAAGTGGATGCAGGTCGTGCGGCTGCGGCAGGCGCTGCAGGTGTGGGTACGGCGGGAGTTGTTGGCTCATTGCTCAGCGGTCATAAGCCGGATTTGAAGAACATAGCCGCCGGTGCGGCAGCGATTGGCGCAGGGGGTGCTGCGGCAACAGCGGCAGGCCAGTCTGTAGGCGGCAGCAGTTTGTATCGCCAGTTCGTGCAGCAATGTTTGGCGGAACGCGGCTATCAAGTGATTGGCTGGCACTGATTTTTTGTCGGCTATGAGCAAAGCTTTCACGCGCGAAACGGATGCGGATGATGAAGACATCACCTTACCGCCATTGCCTGTCGGCAGTAAAAACTACATCACACCGCAAGGCTATGTGGTGCTTCGTGCGGAGCTGTTTGAGCTGATTGACAACGAGCGTCCACGCATCGTGGAAATCGTGCATTGGGCCGCCAGCAATGGCGATCGCTCAGAAAATGGTGATTACCTTTACGGTAAAAAACGCCTGCGCGAGATTGACCGCCGAATTCGCTTTTTGACCAAACGTCTAGAGATTGCCGAAGTCACCGACCCCAGCGTGCATCATGGCAGCGATCAAGTGTTTTTTGGGGCAACGGTGACCTATGTGGATGAAGCAGAGACAGAACGCACGGTCACCATCATGGGGATTGACGAGGCGGATAGTTTGAAGGCCCAAGTGACATGGGTGTCACCCATTGCGCGTGCTTTGCTCAAGGCCCGCGAAGGTGATGTGGTGAAGCTGGTCACGCCCGTGGGCGTGCAGGATGTTGAAGTGGTTGAGGTGCGTTATCCCGCACCGCCTGCTCAAAAAGCTTAGGCTTCGCGGCCTACACCCGACACTACGCGCTGCGCTTGCAGCACAGACGGTACGCGGCGCAAGCTACCCAGCACAGCCTCTAGGTGCGCCTTGTCGCGCACCGAGAAGATAAAGCGCAAATCAGTGGCCTCTTGACCGCTCACTTCATCGGCCATCAACACATGGGTAATGTCCGCTTCGGCACTGGTGATGGCCGAGGCCACGCGGGCCAATACACCTTTGCCGTTGCTCACGGTGACCACTGCAGCGACTTCAAATGCGCGTGTGGGTTCTTCGGCCCATTCCACCGCAATGAAGCGTTCGGTGTCTTTTTGCTTCAAGCGTTGGCCGACGCCGCACTGGTCGGTGTGCACGACCAAACCTTCGCCACGACCTAGATAGCCGATGATGGCGTCACCCGGTACTGGACGGCAGCAAGTGGCATATTGCACCGAAGCGTTTTCGCTGCCATCCACCATCACGCTGCCCTGCGACACAGTTTCGTGGGCGGTAAAGCGCTCTCGGCTCAGCAGCAAAGCGTCGGGTTTAAGGCCGGTGTCTGATAGCAATGTCGCCAAGCGTTTGGCCACAATGCTGGCCACGCGTTTGCCCAGGCCAATGTCAGTGAGTAACTCGGCTTTGGTTTTACTTCCGGTGAAGTGCAGTAGTTTTTCCCAAATGGGGGCATATTTCTCGTCTTGTGCAGGCAAGTCTTCAATGCCTTCAGCGCGCAGCGCTTGAGCCAACAGTTTTTTGCCGAGGCCTTGCGACTCAGAATGCGCCATGGTCTTGAGGTAATGGCGAATTTTTGAGCGTGCGCGCCCAGTGCGCACAAAGCCTAGCCATGCAGGGTTGGGTGATGCGACAGCAGAGGTGACCACTTCGACGATGTCGCCATTGCGTAATTCGGTACGCAGCGGCACTTGCTCGCCGTTGACTTTAGCCGCCATCGTGCGGTCGCCCACATCGCTGTGCACGGCGTAGGCAAAGTCCACGATGGTCGCGCCGCGTGGCATGGCCATGATCTTGCTCTTGGGCGTGAACACGTACACCGCATCTGGGAACAAGTCGACTTTGACATGGTCCCAAAATTCGGTGGCATCGCGTGTTTCGTCTTGGATGTCCAGCAACGATTGCAGCCACTTGTTGCCCAAATTGGCGTTGGCTTCGTTGCTAGAACCTTTGTCTTTGTAAAGCCAATGTGCAGCCACGCCTGTTTCGGCCACCAAGTGCATTGCTTCTGTGCGCATTTGAAACTCCACGTTCAAGCCCGATGGACCCACAATGGTGGTGTGCAGTGACTGATAACCGTTGAGCTTGGCAATGGCAATATGGTCTTTGAACTTGCCCGGCACCGGCTTGTACATCTGATGCAGCACGCCGAGGGCGGTGTAGCAGTCGATCACTTCAGGCAGGATCAGGCGAAAACCATAGATGTCGGTCACTTGCGCAAAGCTCAGGTGCTTGCCGTCCATCTTTTTGTAAATCGAGTACAGCGTTTTTTCGCGACCGGAGATGCGCACTTTGAGGCCTGCTTTGGCAAAAGAGGCTTCGACCTCTTGCTCCACCTTTTGCATCAAATCGCGGCGACGGTGACGGGCTTTTTGAATCGCCTTGCTCAGCACCTTATGACGCCATGGCCACAGATGTTGAAACGCTAGCTCTTGCAGTTCGCGGTAGGTTTGGTTCAGTCCCAAGCGGTGGGCGATAGGGGCATAAATTTCGAGCGTTTCGTTGGAGATGCGGCCCCACTTGGCACGGGGCATATCGCCCATGGTGCGCATGTTGTGGCTGCGGTCTGCCAGCTTGATCAGGATGACGCGTACATCGCGCGCCATGGCCAGCAGCATCTTGCGGAACGACTCAGCTTGGTTTTCTTCGCGGGTGTTGAACTCCAGCTTGTCTAGCTTGGTCAGTCCATCGACCAAATCGGCGACTTGGATGCCAAAGCGCTCGATCAAATCAGTCTTGGTGATGCCGCAGTCTTCCATCGCGTCGTGTAGCAGAGCGGCCGATAGAGCCTGTGCGTCTAGCTTCCATTCTGCGCATTGCGCGGCCACGGCGATGGGGTGCGTGATGTAGGGCTCGCCGCTGTTGCGCAGCTGACCCAAATGGGCTTCATCCGCATAGCGGTAAGCACGGCGCACCATGTCCAAGCCCTCGGGATTGAGGTAGCCTAGTTTTTCCGTCAATGCAGCAAAGCTGGCCGCAGCTGCATTGGCGGCAGCCGCACTTCCCGAAAGGGAAGCGGGGGGCTTTAACGTGGATTGGGTAACGCTCATACTGTTTACTTTACTCCCAATAAAAAAGCACCGACGCTGCGGTGCTTTTTAACTGGGGAAGACCCCGATTTAGCCGGGTACTTTTTTCAGCATCTCAATGCCAATTTGACCAGCTGCAATTTCGCGCAAAGCGGTCACGCCTGGCTTGTTTTTGCTTTCAACCTTAGGTGTGTGACCTTGGCTGAGCATACGAGCGCGATAAGTGGCGCACAGCACCAATTGAAAGCGGTTAGGAATCTGCTCGAGACAGTCTTCAACGGTAATGCGGGCCATGTGGGTACTCCAGAATTCAGGTGATGTTCAGGGCTTGAAAGATCTCAGCCCGAGCCCGGCGCTGAGCCAGGTATTTGAGGCGCTGTGCATGCACGATCGCTTTCAGGTCGAACAAGGCCGTCTCAAACATTTCATTGATTATAACGTAGTCAAATTCTTTGGCCTGTGCCATCTCGTCGGCGGCGTTTTGCAGGCGCAGCTCAATGATGTCAGGTGCATCTTCGCCACGGTTGTGCAGGCGCGACTTCAGCTCCTCCCAGCTCGGTGGCAGGATGAAGATGAGCACCGCATTGGCAAACAGTTTCTTGACTTGAATCGCGCCTTGGAAGTCGATCTCCAAAATCACATCTGCGCCCTGGGCAATGCGGTCTTCAATGGCTTTGCGCGAGGTGCCGTAGCGTTGGCCGTGCACATTGGCCCATTCCAAGAACGCGTTGGAGGCGACCATTTGATCGAACTCAGGCAGCGACACAAAGAAGTATTCGCGGCCATGCTTTTCTTGACCGCGTGGCTGGCGCGTGGTGTGCGACACAGAAGGGCGCACTTTGGCGTCTAGCTCCATCAAGGCTTTGACGAGGCTCGATTTGCCAGCCCCGCTGGGGGCTGCGACCACAAAGAGGTTGCCGGGGAAGTTGTCCATTATTCGATGTTCTGTACTTGTTCGCGGAGTTGTTCGATCAACACTTTCATGTCCACCGAAATACGGGTCATTTCCATGGTGGCTGACTTGGAGCCCAAAGTGTTGGCCTCGCGGTGCAGCTCTTGAATGAGGAAGTCCAAACGCTTGCCCACCCCCTCGGCCTTGCCGCCTTTGGCGAGCAAGTTATCCATCTCGTCAAAGTGAGACACCAAGCGGGTCAGCTCTTCGGCCACATCAATGCGAATGGCAAACGAGGTGGCTTCGGTCAACGCGCGGTCTTGTGCGGCTTCGGGCAGGGTTGTGCCTTCGGTCAAAGCCATGGCTTCGCGCCAACGCTCTAAAAACCGCAAACGCTGTTGCTCCACGAGTTGCGGTACCAGTGGGGCAGCTTGTGTAGCCAACACGCGCAGCTGGGCAATGCGCTCGCGCAGGGTTTGGCCAAGGCGTGCGCCTTCGCGCTCGCGGGCGTCGCTCAGTTGTGTCAGGGTGGTTTGGGCCAGCTTCAACACGGCAGGGCCAATGTCGGCCGGCGCGCCAGACTGGGCCGTGGCCAAGCGCAACACATCGGCCACCGACAGGCCGTTGGCCTTGGGCAAGTGCGCGTGTACCAGATCTTGCACGCTCAGCAGGCGTTGCAGCAGGGCGGGGGTGGGCTCTGAAAAGCTGGTGTCAGCCGTGCTTTCAAGGTTGGCGCGCACTTCCACCTTGCCGCGCTTGAGGTGCTGGGTGACGAGTTCGCGCATGGCAGCCTCGTGCTGGCGCAGCTCTTCGGGCATCTTGAACGTCAGGTCCAAAAAGCGGCTGTTGACCGAGCGAATCTCTAGCCCCAAGCGCAAGGCTGGGCTGTTGGCGGTGTCAGAGGCGAGCTCGGTTTGCGCGCTGGCATAACCGGTCATGCTGTAAATGGGCATGGGGTGGCGTTTCGTATCAAAGACAAGATTATCTCAGGCTCGCAGCCGCACTTTTGGGCTCGGGCAGGGGCAATGCAGATTGGTCGACAATTGATGCTTTATCGAACCGCTCAAAGCCAGAAAATGACCACCACCTTGCCCGCCTCTCGCCACACCCGTGCTGCCGACCAACTGCGCCCCGTGCGCATCACCCGTCACTACACCATGCACGCCGAAGGCTCGGTGCTGATTGAATTTGGCCACACCAAAGTGCTGTGCACCGCGTCAGTGGAAGAGAAGGTGCCGGGCCATAAAAAAGGCTCGGGCGAAGGCTGGGTCACCGCCGAATACGGCATGCTGCCACGCGCCACCCACACACGCAGCGACCGCGAAGCCGCACGCGGCAAGCAATCGGGCCGCACCCAAGAAATTCAGCGCCTCATTGGCCGCTCGATGCGCGCTGTGTTTGACCTGAAGAAGCTTGGCGAGCGCACCATCCATCTCGACTGCGACGTGTTGCAAGCCGACGGCGGCACGCGCACCGCCAGCATCACGGGTGCCTTTGTGGCCGCGCAAGATGCGGTGAACAAACTCATCGCCGCAGGCAAGCTGACCGAGAGCCCCATCACCCAAGGTGTGGCGGCGATTTCGGTAGGCATGCTGGGCGACTTGCCTTTGCTCGACTTGGAATACACCGAAGACTCAGGCTGCGACACCGACATGAACGTGGTCATGACCAGCGCTGGCCACTACGTGGAAGTGCAGGGCACGGCCGAAGGGCTGCCTTTCACCCGCGACCAAATGAACGCCTTGCTGGCCTTGGCCGAAAAAGGCGTGCGCGAACTCATCGCCATGCAGCAAGAAGCTTTGGCCTCCTAAGCCATGACCGCGCCGATGATGCAAATCGTTCTGGCCTCTAACAACAAAGGCAAGCTCGCCGAGTTGCAAGCCATGTTTGCGCCTTTGGGGGTCGAACTGGTGCGCCAAGGCGATTTGCACATTGGCGAAGCCGAAGAGCCGTTTCACACCTTTGTTGAAAACGCCCTGGCCAAAGCCCGCCATGCCGCTCGCGAAAGTGGCTTGCCTGCGGTGGCCGACGATGCAGGCCTGTGCGTGGACGCCTTTGGCGGCCTGCCCGGAGTACAGACCGCTTTTTATGCCACCCAGTTTGGCTATGAGAAAAGCGACGACAACAACGTGCGTGCCTTGCTCGAGCAAATGGCGAACATCGACAACCGCCGCGCCGCCTTGGTCAGTACCCTCGTGGCCGTGCGCCACCCTGATGACCCCGAGCCGCTGATTGCCGTGGGCCGTGCGGTGGGCGAAATTACGCGTGCGCCTGTGGGTGCGAATGGCTTTGGCTTTGACCCCATCATGTTCATCCCGCGCTTTGGCAAAACCTTTGCCGAGCTGCCCATCGAGGTGAAAAACGCCAACAGCCACCGTGGTCAAGCCGCACAGCAAATGCTCGCGCTCATGCGTGAGCGTTGGTTCGCTTAAAGCTACGCCGATGACCCAAGACATCCAACACCTCATGCGCCCCGGCACGCTGTCGCTCAGCAGCTTGCCGCCGCTCTCGCTGTATGTGCATTTGCCGTGGTGCTTGAAGAAGTGCCCGTACTGCGATTTCAACTCGCACGAAATGCAAAGCAGCGTGGGCGGCGAACTGCCCGAGCAGCGCTACCTCGACGCCCTGTGTGCCGACCTAGAGCACAGCCTGCCCCTCATCTGGGGCCGCAGTGTGCACAGCATCTTCATTGGGGGCGGCACGCCCAGCTTGTTTTCGCCTGCTGCGATTGATCGGCTCATCAGCGACATGCGTGCGCGTTTGGCGCTGGAGGCCGATTGCGAAATCACGCTAGAAGCCAACCCCGGCACGTTTGAAAAAGACCGCTTCCGCGCCTTCCGCGCCGCAGGCGTGACCCGCTTGTCGGTGGGCGTGCAAAGCTTTAATGACCAACACTTGCAAGCCTTGGGGCGCGTACACAACCGCGCCCAAGCCATTGCCGCATTAGAAGAAGCACGCGAAGCCTTTGACACCTTCAACCTCGACCTGATGTACGCCTTGCCCGGCCAAACGCTGGCGCAGTTGGACGAAGACCTTGACATGGCTTTGTCCCTGCAGCCCCCACATTTGTCGGTGTATCACCTGACGATCGAGCCCAACACCGTCTTTGCCAAATTCCCGCCCCAAGTTCCGGAAGACGACGACGCCTACGCCATGCTCGACCGCATCACCGAGCGCACCGCCACCGTGGGACTGCACCGCTACGAAGTGTCGGCCTACGCCAAAGACAACCACCGTTGCTGGCACAACCTTAACTACTGGCAGTTTGGCGACTACCTAGGTATAGGCGCTGGCGCACATAGCAAACTGAGCTTTGCACACCGTGTGCTGCGCCAAGTGCGCAACCGCGACCCGCGCCTGTTCATGGACCACGCGCTAGACAGCAAGCGCGCAGACCGCGCTGTGGCTCAAAGCACCGAAGTGGCCCGCGCCGAGCTGCCGTTTGAGTTCATGCTCAACGCCTTGCGCCTGCGCCACGGCTTTTCGTTGGCCGACTTCACCGAACGAACGGGCTTGCCTGTGACTGCTATTCAGTCGGCCTTGGCCGAGGCCGAAGCCAAAGGCCTCATCACACGCGACTTTCAGCGCGTGGTGCCCACCGAGCGCGGCTTTGATTTCTTGAGTGATTTGCAATCTTTGTTTTTGTCTGAGACCTGAACGTCAAAAACAGGCCAAAGAACCATTACAATATTGCCTGAAATTCAACAAGGAAGCGTGGCAGAGTGGTTGAATGCACCGGTCTTGAAAACCGGCGAAGGTGTGAGCCTTCCGTGAGTTCGAATCTCACCGCTTCCGCCAGTTAGTAAGCAAAAACGCCCCTCACGGGGCGTTTTTCATTTCACCGTAGCCCCCACTTTTTCATTTGGGTCCCCCTGGCACACTTACATACCAATCTGCTCAAACGATTGTGATGCCTGTTGTCGTGGGTTCGAGCCCAGTTAGCCACCAAGGTATCTATGCGCCCTAATTGAGTGTTGAGGTTGGAGATTTATATTTCACTAGCAGCAGTGATTTAATTTTCATTACGTTAAGCCAAACGAAAAGCAGTAGAGAGCCGCAAGACCTCTACTGCTTAATTTTTGAACCCTAAATGTTGCCTGTAGCAACTGCATGCAAGTTCATGGGGTACGCCGATTTTTTTGTAGCTGCTTTGACGATTGACTCTGACACCAGCTCAGCTGTCACGGCAGACAGTGTCCAACCCAAGTGCCCGTGGCCCGTGTTGTAAAACACGTTGGCGGCTTTGCCTTGACCCACGCGAGGCATCATGTTGGGCATCATGGGGCGCAGGCCTGCCCACGGCACCACAGAACGCGTATTGATTTTTGGAAAACATTGCTCCACCCATTCAATCAACGGGCGGATGCGGTCCGCGCGAATGTCGCGGTCCACACCATTGAATTCGGCCGTGCCAGCCACGCGGAAGCGGTTAAGGCCTAAGCGGCTGGTGACCAACTTGGTTTCGTCATCCAGCAAGCTCACGGTGGGTGCGCCCATTTGACTTTCTTCATCGTTTAAGTTGACGGTGATGGAGTAGCCTTTGACGGGGTAAATGTTCACGCGATCGCCCAGCTGTGCTGCAAAGTCACGGCTGGCCACGCCTGCACACACCACCACACTGTCAAAGGTGTGCACACTGGGCGTGGCGTGTTCTTGTGCCACGGTGATGACGGCTTGTTGGCCGTTGGTTTGAACCGATGTCACATCTTGGCCATACAGCGTGTGCACGCCCAGGCGTGCAGCCGCTGCGGCAAGTCCGTTGGTGAATTTGTGAATGTCACCTGTGGCATCACTCTCGGTGAAGTAGCCACCGTAGTAGCTGCCTGCCAGGGTGGGCTCAATGGCCTTCATTTCGGCGGGGGTGACGGCATGACGTGGAAGACCACCTTTAGCTAGCATGACAGACACTTTGCCTGCATGGTCGAAGCCTTTTTTGTCACGGTAGATGTGCAAGATGCCTTCCTTCTTCAGGTCGAAATCAATGCCTTCTTCTTGCGCCCAAGCAAACAAGTGTTGACGAGCGGCCACCGCCAAACGTGCTGTTTCGACGGTGTTGCGTTCGTAGTGAGGCATGGCCGCAATGAACTCAGCAAACCAAGAAATTTTGTGCCAAGTGGGGGCTGGGTTGACCAGTAGCGGTGCATCACTTTTGAGCATCCACTTGAGGCCTTTGAGGATGGTGGACCAATGTGTCCAAACTTCTGCGTTGGATGCGGAGAGTTGTCCTCCGTTGGCGAACGAGGTTTCCATCGCCGCATAGCGATGGCGTTCAAACAAGGTAACAGCAAAGCCGCGTTTGGCCAAGGCATAGGCTGTTGTCACGCCCGTGATGCCGCCGCCAATAACTGCGATTGTTTTCATGATGAAGGTGCTTTCAAAAACGTCAGGGGGTTGAGCACCAATATGCCCTGTGCATGGTTGGTGCGCCCCCTCTGTGTTTGGACCTGAGAGATTCACGAGGTTGCTAAGCAACCATCGCTTGCTCCTTCGGTGCACTGACGGACGAATTCGTCAGCAGCTCTTCAGAGTTAGGTCATGTCACCGGTCCCTTTGCCTGAGAGTTTCCGGGGCGGTTGCTCCTTCGGCGCTGCCCAGCACGCATGGCGTTGGCAGTCTCTCCCGATGACATGTCGACACGAGGTCGAATCAAAAATCAGTGTGCGAGAAACCTTTCGACCAAGGCTATCCAAAATGCGGCACCAGGTGCAATGATTTCATCATTGAAATCATATCCAGGGTTATGGACGTGACATGCACCACGAGTTCCCGGACCGCCATTGCCGATAAAAATGTAGCTGCCAGGTACTTTCTGCAACATGAATGCAAAGTCCTCACTGGCTGTATAGGCAGGTCCATTGGACTCAACTTGATCTGCACCAAAAACCTTTGTGGCGACCTGCGTTGCGAATTCAGTTTCATCGGGCGTATTCACTAGTACGGCATACCCTTCGCGCCAGTCGACGGAAGCCTGTAACCCATAGCTTTCTGCCTGAAGCTTGACCAGCGACAGAATTCGCTCTTTTAGCAAGGCTCGGACGTCTGTGTCGAGCGCTCTGATACTGAGTTCAAGCGTGGCAGTCTGCGGAATCACGTTATTGGCAATGCCGGCGTGAATGGCACCTACGGTCACCACTGCGGTTTTCTGTGGATCTACATTGCGTGATACGACAGTCTGAAGTGCCATGACGATGGAGGAGGCGGCCACCACTGAATCGGTTGACTCATGAGGAAATGCCCCATGTCCACCCCGTCCATTTATGGTGATGGTTACATTGTCACTGGAAGCCATCGCAGAACCTTTGCGAAACTCAAAGCGTCCCGCTTCAATTCCTGGCATGTTGTGCATCGCAAATACCGCGTCACATGGAAATAGATCAAACAGACCATCCTCCATCATTTTTAGCGCGCCACCGGCCCCTTCCTCAGCAGGTTGAAAAATCAAGTGGACCGTCCCATTAAATTCAAGGTCTTCAGCAATCAGCTTAGCTGCCGCTAACAGCATTGCTGTATGCCCATCATGACCACATGCGTGCATGACCCCAGCTGTTTGACTTTTCCAAGGGCTAGAGCCCGCCTCCAGGATCGGAAGTGCATCCATGTCAGCTCGCAAGCCAATAGACTTGCCTTTGTGACCACGGCGCATAGTCCCCACAACGCCAGTGCCACCCAAACCCGTCGTCACCTCATATCCCCAACCCTTCAACTTGTTGGCGACTAAGGAGGCAGTTCGATGCTCTTCAAAGGCCAGTTCAGGGCGTGCATGAATATCGCGTCGGATCTTAATAAACTCACCGATGCGCTGCACCAGTGAATGGGCGAGATAGCTGCTTTCTTCCATCAAGCGCTTTCGTTATTGGGGCTGTAGGCGCATTGATTTGGCAATGGCTTGGTATTTGGCCGTGTTGTCTGCGTAAAGCTTGCCCAATGCTGTCAAAGATTGCGGACGTGGGACGATCATGGCTTGGGCTTCCAATGCGCTCTTGACCGTTGGATCAGTTGCCACTTCACTCAAAGCTTTGTGCAAAGCCTGAACCACTGGCTCTGGCGTATCTTTATGCACGAAGTAGCCTGCCCAGGTATCAAAGACAAAACCCTTGAGCGCTTTGCTTTCATTCAATGTAGGCACCTTGCTAAACATCGTTTGTCGCTCGGCTGAAAGCACAGCAGGCGCTTTGAGCTTGCCATCCTCCACCAGTTGAACCTGGCCTTTGCCATAAGGTGTCATAAAAATATCGACTTGGCCACCCATTAAGTCTTGTACAGCGGGTGCCCCGCCTTTATAGGGAACATGCGTCATGGGAACACCTGTGACCGATGACATGTGCTCACCCAACAAGTGATAAAGGGAACCCGGGCCAACACTCGCATAGGTTAAAGGTTTCCCTTCTGCCGCCGCTTTTTTGGCATAGGCAAGCAATTCATCGCCATTAGCGGCCGGAAAATCTTTACGTGCGAGCATCACAAGCGGATTGATGGTGATCATCTGAACAAGGCGAAAGTCTTCAGGCTTGTACTTGATCGCAGCGTTCGACAAAGGCGCCAAGATCAATTCATTGGGCGATCCCTGAAGAATCATGTGCCCATCAGCGGGGCTGTTCAAAACCTTTTGGCCTGCAATACCACCACTGGCACCGCCCAGATTTTCAACAATCACCGTCTGTCCAAAGTGTTTAGACAACGTGTTGTTCAGTGTCCGTGCAATGACATCCGACACCCCACCCGCAGGGTATGGAACCATCAAAGTGACGGTCTTGGTCGGAAAGTTCTGGGCACATACCGCACCACACAAGACCAACGAACTGAGCACACTGGATACGACTTTAAAAGTAAATCTCATCACAAACTCCAATTCAAAAGAAAAGAACATGGCTTCATGCTAATGATCGAAGAAGGTGATGTCCAATGCATTGTTGGTACTATCTATGAAACCTAAAAAGCATTGATAACCATGACGCTTGTTCAAATTCGCCAATTCATCGCTTTGGCAAGAGCCGGATCCTTTGTCAAAGCCGCGGACGCGTTAAACATGACCCAACCAGCTTTGAGTCGAAGCATCAAGTCGTTGGAAGATGAGTTTGGGAAGTTATTGTTTGATCGGATCGGCAAGCGTATTGAGCTCAATTCGTTTGGGCATGATGTGCTGGCTCGCAGCCACACTCTCATGGAATACGTGCAGCAGCTTAAAGAATGTGGTCGCAGTCTGAGTGCTGGCGACAGTGGTCGCATTCGCTTGGGCCTGAGTTCCGGACCGGGAGCCATGCTCAGCACGCCCATCTTGGCCCATTTCGGGACTAATTTCCCGAACTTTCATATCGAAATTGTCCGATCGAACACTGCTAGCTTGGCCCAAATGCTCCGAGACCGTTTGATAGATGTCGCCGTATTAGACATACGCGCACTGAGACCGACACCGGATCTGCGAGTCACACAAATTGCTGAAATGGAGGGCGTGTTTATGTGTCGACCAGATCATCCCCTTGCAGGCAAAAAAAAGGTCGTCTTCGCGGATCTCAAAGCCTACCCCGTAGCCTCAACCCCCTTAAGTGAAGAAGCTGCAAGAATCATGGTCGAGAGATATGGCGAAATCGCACATCCAGATGTTTTGGTGAAGCTGCAAAGCGATGAAATTTCACACCTCATTCAAGTCGCACAACAAACAAATGCGGTCTTACTTGCAATTCGCGCCTCGGCCCCTGACTTTGTTGAGTTGCCAATTCAACCAGCGCTTCGGATCAAAGCTAGATTCGGTCTGGTCACGGTGGCCAACAAAGCCGAAGCACTTTTCCTCCCTGAAATCAGGCAACTAATGCGCATGGTCATGCCGTAGTGATGTGGCTTGGCTATGTTTACTCTCGCTGAAACGGTTCGTTTAGTTGTCAGAAAACAAGCGAACAATTAATTGCCTGAGCCACATGTTTGCAGGTTCACGGTTGTACTTGGCGTGCCAAAAAAGATTGATGGCGATTTCAGGTAGTTTTACCGGCAGAGGTGAGGTGACGAGATTGAACGGGCCCTCGCACTTAAACGAAAAACGCTCTGGAACTGTTGCGATTAGATCTGAGCTCTGAAGAATGTGTCCAACCGCTACAAAATGAGGGACGTGTAAGCGGATATCTCGTTTGATTTTTTTTCGCTCCATTAACTCATCGACTTCACCGTGACCTGTGTTGACGGATGTGACGCCAACATGTCCAAGAGCTTTGAAGTGTTCCATTGAAATCGGATTTTTTGCAGTGGGATGGCCTTTGCGAAACATGCACACATAGCGCTGTTTAAAGAGGCGACGCTGAAAGAAACCTGTCGTCAAACTTGGAATTAACCCGATCGCTAAGTCAACGCTACCTGCCTCCATTTCCTCACGTAGGTTGCCAGCGTTATTTCTTAATGTGCTGATCTTGATGTGTGGAGCTAGTCGCGAAAGCTCATCCATGAGCGTTGGCATAAAGTAAATTTCGCCTATGTCAGTAATCGCTAAAGTGAATGTGCGCTGACTGGTCGCTGGGTCAAAAGAGTCACGGTGATTAAGTGCATTTTGTAAAGCGCCTAAGGCGTAACCCACTGGCTCCGCTAGATGCATTGCGTATGGGGTTGGTTCCATACCTTTCGCAGTTCTAACGAACAATTCATCGTTCAATAAAGACCTAAGCCTTTTCAGTGCATTACTGACGGCAGGCTGGGTTAACCCTAGCTTATCTGCGGAAGTTGATACCCGCCTATCTAAGAGTAACTGGTTGAAGACGACCAAAAGGTTGAGGTCGATTTGCCTTAGATCCATGAAGCCTCCATATTATTCACATTGGTGATTCTATATATCAGACTTGGTGCATTTACTTATAAAGGTGACCTATCCAGAATTGCGCTAATTCGTAAATGAGATGGACGTAATTGATGGAACTCTTGGTGCAACCTAATGACATTCGCTTGAGCATTCAAAGCGGTCAGAACTTGCTTGACGTTCTCAAAGACAACGCCATTCCCATCTCCTACAGCTGCATGTCAGGTCGTTGCGGTACATGTCGTTGCAAAGTTATCAAGGGACAAGTGCAGCACAGTGGCCCTGAGGCTGGGCGCCCGCAGCTCGACAGTGATCCATATGTTTTGGCATGTCAGTCTGTACTGACTGAGAGTTGTGCGATTGAGATCCCAGACATTGATGAGGTCGTCATACATCCAGCCAAGATCATCAAAGGAACTGTTGTTTCGATTGAAGAATTGACACATGACATACGTCGTGTGCGCATCAAGCCCGCTAAGCCACTTGGGTTCTCTCCCGGTCAATATGCGACCCTGCAATTTACGCCGGATCACATCAGACCCTATTCATGGGCGGGCCTTCCTGGTGATGAAGAAATGGAATTTCAAATCCGCCAAGTTCCCGGTGGCCGCGTGACTGAGTTTGTATTCATGAAGCTTGCCGTGGGAGATGCCATCCGCGTAAGTGGTCCACTTGGTACAGCTTATTTACGCAAGAAGCATGAAGGGCCAATCTTGTGTGTTGGCGGCGGTACTGGCATTGCCCCTGTGATCTCGATTGTCAGAGGTGCTATCGAAGCAGGTATGAAGAATCCGATTCACTTGTATTTTGGAGTGAGGAGTCAGGAAGATCTTTATGACGCAGAGCGTTTGACAAAGCTCGCTGCCGAGCATGGCTCAATGAAAGTCAACATTGTTGTGGCTACTGGCCCAGTGGAAAACGCGCAACAAAGCGGCTTGGTCACTGATGCAATCAAAAACGATTTCCCAAATCTCAAAGGCTTTTGCGCATATTTCTGCGGCGCCCCAGCCATGGTCGAAGCATTGAACTCACTGGCAAAA
>CANFZT010000005.1 GCA_947451565.1 Comamonadaceae bacterium
AAACCAATTTAGCTATATATTAAATGCATGCTAACTAAAGGTAATTCTGTTTAAACTATAAAAGTTGCCGCTTTTATTGATAAACATGAGACTTCGCTCACTAATGAACCAAGAACATGTTGACGATTTCTTAAACGCTCCCGTTACCTCTCGCAAGTCCGTTTCCATCAAAAACATCCCCGGCCTCAAGCTCGTCAAAAACCGCCTCGGCCCCGCACACTGGATCCTCCAGTACCTCTGCCCCGACACCCAGATGAAGCAACTCATCCGCTTGGGCGATACCGACTCTTGTGACCTAGACCGCGCCCAGCTTCTGGCGCGCAAGTTCGTCTCTAAGCTCTACGCGCCCGAGGCCGCTGAGATGGCCATGCCTTCCCTAGCCGCCCAGGCGCTCACCTTTGAGCGCTACGCGCTGGACATCTATTTGCCCAGCGTCAAGGCGCGCAAGAAGTCTTTGGGCACCGATGTCTCGTTGCTTAAAAACCATTTACTGCCCACTTTTGGTGCACGTCGCATGGCCGAGATCAAGCCCTTGGATGTGCAGTCGTTTGTGAACAGCTTGAGTGCCAAGGGCATGGCCCCAGCCTCACGCAACCGCATCTTGATGTTGTTCAAGTTCATGTTCAACAGTGCCATCAAGTGGGAGGTGAAGGGGGTGACGACCAACCCGTGCAAGGGCATTTCGGATTTGCAAGAGAACAACAAGATGGAGCGCTTCTTGACCAGCGATGAGGCGCAGCGTTTGCGTGCGGCCATTGCGGAGTCGGCCAACTTGATGTTGGGGCCGATTGTTCAGTTGATGATGCTCACGGGGTGTCGTCGTGGGGAGGCGTTGAATGCCAAGAAGACGGATTTCGATTTGGAGCGGGGCAGTTGGTTGTTGCCCAACCCCAAGGGGGGTAAGGCGCGGCATATTCCGATGAATGAGCGGGCGATAGAGACGGTGAGGGCTGCGTTGTTGTTGGGGCAGAGTCTGAACCGAGATTTTGAGCAAACCGAGTATGTGTTTGCCAACCCGAGGACGGGGTTGCCGTTTGAACAGATTTACTTCAGCTGGAATGCGGCAAGGAAGAAGGCGGGGTTGGAGGATTTACGCATGCATGATTTGCGGCACAGCTTTGCGAGTGCGATGGTGAACTCGGGGATGACGCTGTATGACGTGAAAGAGATTTTGGGGCATGCCAACATCAAGACGACGCAGCGGTATGCGCACTTGTCTAACCACCGGTTGAGGAAGGCGGCTGAGTCGGTTTCGGACTTCTATGGCGATCAGGGGTGGTGATGGATGTGCGTGAGCAAATCACGCGATGCAGCCGCCACGAAGTGCGGGTTGAGGATGGGGTGGTCTAGACCGTAGCGTAAGGGGTGCGCGTTGAGGTCAGTCACGACACCACCTGCAGCTTCCAAGACGGCTTGGGCCGCCGCGGTGTCCCATTGGCTGGTGGGGCCAAAGCGGGGGTAGACATCGGCCAAGCCTTCGGCAATGCGGCAAAACTTGAGTGAGCTGCCGGCTGCTAAAAAGTGGTGTGGAGTGGCAAGGCGCTGGAGCCATGCGTCCAGCGCCTGTGTGCCGTGAGAGCGACTGCCGATGACACGCAAGGGCGAAGGGGCTGTGGCGGGCGAGGTGCAGATGGCGCGAAGGCTGGTGGCATCGCGCTTCCAAGCGCCTAAAGTTTGGGATGCGTAAAACAGTTCATCGCGTGCGGGGGCAAGGACCACGCCGGCAATGGGGCGGCCTTGATGCACGAGGGCGATGTTGACGGTGAATTCATCGTTGCGTTTTAAAAACTCTTTGGTGCCATCTAGTGGGTCAACCAGAAAAAAGGTGGCGTGGGTTTGCGGATTGGCAGAGGTTGATTCCTCAGACAAGATAAAGACGTTGGGGAAGTGTTGTTCGAGGCCTTGGCGTATCACGCGGTCGGCGCGCAAGTCTGCTTCGGTTAAGGGAGAGGCATCGTCTTTTTGCCAAGTTTGACCACCATGGCGGTAGACATCCATGATTTGTTCGCCTGCTTGTTCCGCAAGGTGACAGAGGGTTTGTAAGTCGGTTTGGCTGAAGATCATGGGCGCAGCGATGTGGTGAAAAGAGAGATGCGTTCGATACAGTCTTCTTGGGAGGTGTCTACGGTGCGCAGATGGATTTCGGGTGACTCTGGCGGCTCGTAAGGGCTGTCGATGCCTGTGAAGTTTTTCAGTTCGCCTTTTCGGGCTTTTGCGTAGAGGCCTTTGACATCGCGTTGTTCACAGATTTCAAGGGGGGTGTCGACAAAGACCTCGATGAATTCGCCCTCCTGAAACGCTTGGCGTGCCATGAGGCGTTCCGCACGATAGGGGGAGATGAAGCTCACCAACACAATCAGCCCTGCATCGACCATGAGTTTGGCAACTTCTGTCACGCGTCGAATGTTTTCAACGCGGTCGGCCTCGGTGAAGCCCAAGTCGCGGTTGAGCCCATGGCGCACGTTGTCGCCATCGAGTAGATAGGTGTGTTTGCCTTGCGCGTGAAGGCGTTTTTCTAGGAGGTTTGCCAAGGTGGATTTGCCCGACCCCGATAGTCCTGTGAACCAAATGCATTGGGGGTGCTGGTGTTTTTGGGCTGCACGGTGGGCTTTGCTGAGTTCGAGGGCTTGCCAATGGATGTTGCTTGCGCGGCGTAAGGCAAATTCAATCATGCCGGCGCCAACGGTTTCCCGGGTGACCGGGTCCATCAAGGTGAAGCCCCCCATGACGCGGTTGACCTTGCTAGGCTCAAAGGCGAGGGGAGCGCTCGTCGAGAGATTGACGGTGGCGATGCCATCAAGGGCGAGTGTTTTCGCCGCGAGATGTGCGCCGGTGTCGATGTCTTCTTGGTATTTGATGGCGGTGATGGTTGCGGTGACTTCTTGGGCTGCCAGTTTCATCAGGTATTGGCGCCCAGGTGTCATGGCATGCGCACTCATCCATAAGAGCTTGGCTTCAAATTGATCGGCGATTTCTTCTGGGCCGTCGACGGGCCGATTCTGTGTGTCCAAAGTGTTGAGGTGCTGGATCAACGTAGGGCCTGTGTACCAACCCATGTGCTCGCTTGGACGAGGTATGTTGCCGCCAGTCAGCTCTGACAATGGAATGAGCTGGATGGTTTGGCGTTGAAGATCGGTTGTCAATCGACGGCAGTCCGCTTCTATGGCATTAAAGGTTTGCGCACTGAAAGCCACTTGATGGGTGGGTTTGATGACAAAAACCACATGCCGAATGCCCATCATGGCTGCAATTCGAGTGTGGCGTCTGGTTGTGGCGAGGATGCCTTTTTGTGCATCAATCCAAATGATGGCGACATCCGTCGTGGAGGGCTCGTCCACCACGTCAATATTCGCTGATCGCAAGTATTCGATAAGGGCGCGCCGCTCATCGTCAATGCCTGCGTAGGTGATCACTCGCAGGTGATGTGCAACGCCTTGGCCGGATCTAGCTAGATGTGTGTTCATGCGTGCTATTTTCGATTTGCGAATGCGCTATCTTAGACATGTGTTATCCTATATGAAGTTTCTTATATGAAAAATTCAACCCTCATCGTTTCTCTTTCGCCTACACCTCAGCAAGCGCAAAGTTTGCTGGCGTTGCAGCGTGCGTTTGCCGAGGTTTGCAATGCCATTGCGCCGACGGTGCGAGAAACGAGATGCTGGAATCGTGTGACTTTGCATCACTTGGCCTACCGTTCCTTGCGTGAGCGGTTTCCGCAAGTGGGGTCGCAAATGGTTTGCAATGCCATTTATTCGGTCTCTCGCACCTGTCGATTAATTTTTCAGTCCCCTGGCAGTCCTATGCATATTCAGAGGCTGGCTAATAGGCCTTTGCCATTGCTGCAGTTTTTGTCCAGCTCCCCCGTGTATTTTGATCGCCACACCTTGAGCATTCGTCATGGTGGGTTATCGATGTATACGTTGGATGGCCGAATGCGTTTCCAGCTCAACCTTTCCCCAGAAGAGGAAGAGCGTTTTGCCACAGCGCGACTTCAGGAAATTGTTTTACGTGGCACGGGGCAGCAGTTCTCGCTGAGCTTTAGTTTCGGGGACGAGCCTGTGCAAGTGACGGGGACGTTACCTGTTGAGGCTGTGTGGCCGCAATACGTGGTGCTGAATCAGAACGAAGATGGCACAGAGTTTCCGTTGCCAAAAGACTTGATACAAACATTGGCTGGGCTTGAGTCGATGCCAACCCAACCCGGAGTGAACAGATGAATCCACAACAAATGGGCGCTAAGCCCAAGGCCGTGCTGAAGAAAGCACTTCGTGATTTAGGGGAGGGGAGTTATGGCAAAGTCATTCTCTATAGCCTCATCGTTGGGGTGTTGTCGCTCTCTTCGACCTTCTTCATGCTGGAGGTCTACGATCGGGTAGTCAACAGTCGCAATGGCTTCACGCTGGTGATGCTGTTGCTGGCAGTGATTGGCGCTTATGTGATGCTAGAAATGCTGGAGTTGGTGCGTGCCGGCATCATGCACGGCGTGGCGCAGAAATTGGATGCTGCTTTTTCGACGCAACTCTTCAACACGGCTTTTGAGGCCAGGCTCAAGGGCTTGCCCGGGGGGACCACTCAGTCGTTGACTGATCTTAAAACGATCCGTGATTTTTTACCCTCCAGCGCTGTGATGGCGGCTTTGGATGGCCCTATGTCTCTGGTGTGTTTGTTCATCGTCTTCATGGTGAGTCCTTGGCTGGGCGTGTTTGCCTTGATTGGCGCTGTGGTGCAGGTATGGATTGCTGTACGGACCGAGAGCAAAACTATGCCGGTTCTGACCGAGGCCAACCGTGCCGCAATTGATGCGCAAAACTATGCCAATGGCACGTTGCGCAATGCGCAGGTGATTGAGGCGATGGGAATGATGGGCTCAATCCACAAGCGTTGGATGGGAAAACAACGCAAGTTTTTATCGATGCAAGCGATGGCATCAGACACAGGCGGTACCAACAACGCCAGTTCCAAGTTTGTTCAGACCATGCAGTCTTCTTTGATTTTGGGGGCTTCGTGCTGGTTGACGATCAAGGGACAAATGCTTGGTGGCGGCGGCATGATGATTGTGGCGTCAACGCTTGGTGGCAAAGTTTTGACTCCGCTGGTTCAATTGGTGGCTCAGTGGCGCGTGGTGGTGAATACGCGTGATGCTTACCAACGGCTCGAAACAGTGCTCAGCGCTTTCCCTGTGCGTGAGGCGGGAATGCCTTTGCCTGCGCCAAAGGGGTTGCTCACAGTCGAGGGCGTGGTTGCTGGCGCGCCTGGCAGTCCGATACCTATTTTGAAGGGGGTTAACTTTGCCGTGCAACCGGGCGAGTGTGTGATGTTGATCGGCCCATCGGCCGCTGGCAAAACGACACTTGCGCGATTGATGATGGGTTTGTGGCCAACTTCTGGCGGCAAGGTGCGTCTAGATGGCGCTGATATGTACAGCTGGAACAAAACAGAGCTGGGACCTCATTTGGGGTACTTGCCTCAGACAGTGGAGTTGTTTGATGGCACCGTTGCTGAGAACGTTGCCCGCTTTGGTGATGTGGACATGGCTGAGGTCGAGCGTGTTATCAAACAGGTTGGTTTGACAGACACCATTGCTGCGTTGCCCGAGGGAGTGAATACGCGGGTAGGTGAGGACGGTGCGATTTTGTCCGGCGGCCAGCGCCAGCGTGTCGCATTAGCGCGTGCCATCTATGGGACGCCGAAATTTCTGGTCTTGGATGAACCAAACTCAAGTTTGGATGAGGCAGGTGAACTTGCTTTGATGGATACCTTGCGCTACTTGAAAGCGCAAGGCTGCAGCGTGCTGGTGATCACACATCGCACCAGTGTGCTGCCAGCAGCAGACAAGGTGTTGATGTTGCGTGATGGTCAAGTCGCAGCCTTTGGTCCACGCGATGAAGTACTTGCTGCATTGCAAAAAGCCCAACAACAAGCGTTACAACAACAAATTGCCGCACAAGCGTCGCAAAACAGATCGATGGAGCCGACTCGATGAAAATTCCCGAAGTACTCGCGCGTAGCCAGTTAGGGCGAAGCATTTGGACCTTTAGGCGAGAGTTTGTCTGGGTAGGTGTCTTTAGTTTTTTTGCCAACTTACTGATGCTCTCTCCCACGTTGTTCATGTTGCAGGTGTTTGATCGCGTGATGATCAGCCAAAACGAGTTCACATTGATTGGTTTGATTCTTGTGATCAGTTTGTTTTTCGGGGTGATGGCGTTTGCGGAGTGGATTCGATCGCGACTCTTGGTTCGCGCGGGTGTGCGCTTTGATGAGTTTTTGAACTCGCAAGTATTCAAGGCCAGTTTTGATGCAAATTTGAACCAAGTCGCCAACAATCCCATTCAATCGTTCAGTGACTTGACCAACCTGCGTCAGTTTTTGACGGGTAATGGCATCTTTGCCATCTTTGATACACCTTGGACGCCAATCTACATCATTGTTTTGTTCATGATGAATTTCTGGTTAGGTTTTGTTGCCATCATTTTCACAGGGTTTTTCATTGCCCTGGCTTGGTATAGCCATCGCATCACCGCAGCAGGCAATGAACGCGCGAATCAAGCGCAAATCAAAGCCAATACCTATTTGAATGGAAAGTTACGGCATGCAGAGACCGTTGAGGCGCTGGGCATGCTTGCTAATTTGCGCCGCCACTGGTTGGTGTTACACGGGACACAAAATGTGGAAGCATTTGAGGCGCAACACCTGCAACATCAGGTGCAGGCTTTCGTGAAGTTTGTTCAATACAGCCAGCAGTCTTTGGTCTTGGCATTGGGCGCGTTATTGGCGATTCGTGGTGAAATTTCTGCCGGGGCCATGGTGGCTTCCAATGCGTTGGTCGGCAATGCTTTGCGTCCCATCAGCGTGTTGGTGTCGACTTGGAAGCAGTTTGCAGATGCCCAAGCGTCTTATGGTCGTCTGGAAAAGCTGCTTGAGGACCATCCTGAACGCGAAGCTTCACATGCCACTGATGTTGTTCGAGGCCAGATTACCTTGGAGAACCTAGTGGCGACAGCCCCTGGGCGTAAAGACCCAATTTTGCGAGGTTTGAACGTCAGCTTCAATGCCGGCGAGGTCGTCGCGATTGTGGGGCCCTCAGGTGCAGGCAAATCCACATTGGCACGTTGCATCATCGGAATTTGGCCCAATGTGACGGGGCGCGTTCTGTTGGATGGACAAGACATTTCCACATGGTCGCGCGATGAGTTGGGTCCTCACTTGGGCTATCTGCCACAAGACATTGAATTGTTTGAAGGCACGATTGCGGAGAACATTGGACGTTTCAGTGATCTCAAGCCAGAGTGGGTGATTGAAGCGGCGCAGCGCACGGGCATCCATGACATGGTTCTGCGTTTCCCGAAGGGATACGACACACAGATGGGCGAGGCTGGAGGCTTGCTTTCCGGCGGGCAGCGCCAGCGCGTGGGATTGGCGCGCGCAATTTATGGAAATCCAGCGATGGTCGTGCTTGATGAGCCAAACGCGAATCTGGATGAGGCAGGCGAAGTCGCTTTAATCAAAGCAGTGAAAGAGCTTCGCGACCAAGGACGTACCGTGTTCATGGTGGTGCACCAACAAAACATATTGAGTGTCGCGGATCGCGTGCTGGTGCTCAATGAGGGTGTGATTAAGCAGTTTGGGCGACTGGCGGTAAACCCCGCGATAGCAGCTCCACAGGCATAACAGTTAAGGACAGAGTCATGAGTAACAAGTGGAAACAATTTGGGCGAAATTTATTAGCGCCATCAAAAAAAAATTCAGACATCACCGACATCGATGATGTGAAGGATTTGGGCGCACATACGGACACCAATGCCCCCATTCGTTTGGGTTTTTGGGTTTTGGTGGTGGGTTTTGGTAGCTTCTTGCTCTGGACGGCGTTTGCGCCGCTAGATGAGGGCGTTTCAGCCCAAGCCTCAGTTTCTATCGAGACACGTCGCAAGACGATTCAACACCTCAGTGGTGGCGTCGTGCGACAAGTTTTGGTCAAGGAAGGCCAATGGGTCAAAGAGGGCGAAGTGCTGGTCGAGTTGGACGAGGCTACCGCCAAGGCGAACTACCAAGCCGTGCGTCAAAACTACATGAGTCAGCGCGCGACAGAGAGTCGTTTGTTGGCTGAGTTGAGTGGCGCTTCTGCGATCAAGTTTCATCCAGACTTGGTCAAGGCAGCAAATGACCCTTTGGTGCAGCAGCACATGCAAACGCAGCGTGAGTTGTTCCAGTCACGTCGCTCCTCCAACATGGCAAGCACCTTGGGCGTAGCGACAATGCTTGAAAATCGTCATGCCCAAGCTGCTTTGCAATCCAAACAGCTAGATTCGCTGAAGGAGTTGGCTGCCGAGGGCTATGCGTCTCGCAATCAGGTGCTGCAAATGGAACAGTCGCAAGCGGAATTGCGCGCTGTGATTGCAGATCTCACCTCGAACTTTGCGCGTGTACGCCAAGAGTATTTGAAAGAAGTGTCGACCCAGCTCGCAGATGTGCGCCGCGAAGTTCAGTCGGGTCAAGAAAAACTTACCGCTGTGACAGAAGATTTGGCACGCACCCAAATTCGTAGCCCAGCAGAGGGGCAGGTGGTCGGACTGACGCTTGGTTCTACGGGCGGGGTTGTGAGCCCTGGGCAGCGCTTGATGGATGTGATTCCTAAGGGCGAAGCGTTGGTTTTGGATGCCAAGGTTCCTCCAAATCTTATTGACCGAGTGTTTGCGGGTGAAGATGCCGAAGTGCGCTTTGCCACTTTTGCTAACTCTCCCCAGTTGGTACTCGATGGCAAGCTTGTGTCAGTGTCTAGCGATGTGATCACCGAGCAGGGGGCAATGGGTAGCGTGAGCTACTACTTGGCTCGCGTTGAGATTACGCCAGAGGGGTTGCGTCAATTGGGCAAACGAGTTATGCAGCCTGGTATGCCTGCCGAAGTGTTGCTGAAAACTGGTGAGCGTAGCGTATTGACTTACCTCTTGCACCCACTGACTAAACGTTTGGCTGCGGCCATGAAAGAGGAGTAAGCCATGCCTATAGCTCGCTTCGCTTTGCGCCTACCCGCATTGGCTTGTCTCGTGTGGGCGTTCAATGCAAGTGCTCAGGATAGCTTGTCTGATGCTGTTGCAGCTGCGCAGTCCAAAGATCCTGCCTTACAGTCCGCTAGCCTTAACCGTGAGGCCGCACGTCTCAACATCTGGATAGCAGGTTCACGTCTTTTGCCGCAGTTGACGTTTCAAGAAACACGCCAAAACACCAACCAGACCACGACCCAAGACACGATTGCAGGACCGGTTGCGCGTGACTTTGTTGGGCAGTCGTACAACAAGCAGTTGAGTTTGCGCCAAGGGGTGATTCGCGCCCGTGACGTCGAGGGATATCGACAAGGGCACCTGCAGTTTGAGTACGGCGACCAGAAGTACGTGTCTGCACAAGCAGACTTGTGGTCGCGCGCGACGGGGGCTTGGCTTGATGTGCTAGCAGCGCACTCGTTGGTGGATGTTTACTTGCGTGCTGTGCAGTCTGCCAGTGAGTCTGCACAGCAAGAAATCAAGCGTTATAAAGTCGGTGACGGTACCAAGGACAGCCGAGCAGAAGCTTTGGCGCAGTTGGCGCAAGCCAAGGCCATGTTGCTGGACTCTGAGTTGAATTTGAAGGCGCGTGAGCGTGCCTACATGCTCTTGACGGGGTTGCCGGGTGAAGGTTTGGCAAAGCGCCGCTTGCCGATAGAGTCGACCGTCAAGTTTGACGGCAGTCAACGCGATGAGCTTTGGAGCTTGGTGCTGTCGACGGCACCAGAGCTTCGTGCGGCGCGGGCGACACAGAATGTGAGTTTGTCTCGCGCCAATCAAGCCTTGTATGACCATCTTCCCACGCTGGATTTGGTGGCCAGCGCATCGTCAGCACAAAACGATTCCACCAACACTTTGGGTTACCGATATACCAATCGGCAGGTCGGTGCGCAATTGGTGGTGCCTCTGTTTTCGGGCGGTGGGGTAGAAGCCAGTCGACGTCAAGCGGTTGCCAGTTACGAAGCCAGTGTGGCCGATGGTGAAGCCTTGTTGATGCGTGTGGAAACGCAGTTCATGGCTGACTGGGCTAGTCAAGCGGGTTTGCTAGAACGGGCGCAAGCCGCACGTAGCTTGGTCGTCGCCGCGCAAGAGCAACGCCGTGCGGCTGAGTTGGGGCTTGCCAAGGGTTTGCGCACTTGGACTGAATTGAGCAATGCAGACCTTTTATTGGCCCGCCGCTCTAGCGACTTGGTGAATTTACAGGTCTCACTCTTTAAAACCCAAGCGCGTATTCTTTCATTGCTTCCCATTCAAGTACCAGCGTGGGATGAATGGGTCAAAAGTCTAGACAGCGCGAGCCAACAGGGTCGGTAGGCCTACCCTAGGCTGCTTGAGGTTCCTGATCCATCGCTTTGATGAGCGCTGATTCAACACTGGCAGAAGCTGCGGTGCTTGCACCGGTTAAATATTGCTGAACCAGATCGCCATACGGGGCGGTTTGTGTCGCGTTGGTCGCTGCATTGGGTGTCAGCGAAGGTGTCACCGTTTCAGAGGCTGCTGCGACGCTTGTTTCAGAGGTCGGTGTGCTTGGTGTGGTGGTCGCCGTTGCGCTGGTGTCGTTACTTTGGTAGTTCAACTGGGCCTCAATCGTGCTCAGGAGGTCAAAGATACTTGACGATCCAGCGTTGGACGACGTCCCAGAGGTCGTAGGTGTAGATGTAGGTGTCGGTGTCGGTGTCGGTGTCGGTGTACTCACCACCGCTGTGCTGACTGCTGTGGGCATTGCCGGGGTGGCGGGCGGAAGGGCGTCGAACGTTGTCAGCGGCGTGCTCGCGGTCGGTGATGGCTCTGTTGCGGTAGGCGTCAGCGGCTTGCCCATCATTTGTCGAATGGCTTGCAAGAACGTGTTGCTTTCAGGCACGATGCCGACCACGCTGAGGGCATCGAAGACATAGTCTGACGTTGGCACAGTGGTCGAGGATACCGTCGCTGCGAGCACTTCGGGGCTGAGAGACTGGGTCGGCAGTATGGATGACTGTGCCAACATGTCTTTGAAGCCGCTGGCAGTTGTAGTCGCGTCTGCGGTACTGGCTGTCCCCGTGACCGTGCTAACAGCGGTGCTGTTTAAGACGTTATTGGTCGTGTTACTCGAAATTGTGTTCACTGACATCACAGTCCTCCCATAAATCGTGAGTAACACAAGCAGATTTCATGCCCGACAAAACACGTCGCTCGTCAAATTCCGCCGATCTCATTTAAAGCTAATCCAGTTGGTGCCGATAAATAGGGTGACTGTGATATAAATCTTTAGCTATTCATGGCACACACTTTGCTAAGTTGGAACAATGACGACAACATCAGCCTTACTCACCCGCGCTGCTCGGATTTTCATGCAGGATCAACCGTCTGCCGCCGAGCTCACAAGCTGGGTCATGCGTGTTGACCAAGGCGTGGTCTCTTTAGATCAGCAAATACTGGATATCTCGCATGCAACGAAGCGAGAGTTATCGAATACAGACGAGTTGGCACGTTTGTTTTTCGTGCTGTTAAATCGAGCGCCCGACTTGGCGACATTCTCTGAGGCCATGCGAATGATGGAGAAGGACGGTTGGTCTTTCCAAAGCATTTGTAAGCTAGGTTTGAGTATGAGCGCGGGGCAACTCAGTGACAGTCTAGGGCTGTCGAACCGACAGTTTGTCGATAAGCTGGCTGCGCTGATGTTTGAGAGTCCAGTGGACGTGGTTGGTTTATATGCGGTCATGGATACCTTGGTGACTGGGCTCAACAACGGCGTGATCACTCGGGCGCAACTGTTGGACAGTGCCATGCGCTACGACGACCCTAATGTGGTTTATCGGGAATATGTACAACCTGCGCTGCTTTATTTGGCGGCAGCTGGTCGTGAAGCATCGCTGGCCGAACTCGACAGCGGCAAATCTTTGCCTGAACTTGCCCTGACGCGGCAAATTTTGACCGCAGCCGGAGAGTCGCCATTTGCCACTTTTCCCTCGTACACCGTCAACGCCTCTTCTGCGACCCTCAACGGCACATTCACAGACGCTTTTGAGATGAACCTGAACACGCACACCAGCTCGATTGGTGTGAACACCCAGTACAAAATGTTCTTGCTGAATGCGGCGGGGACCATGGAACAGAGCAAACAATATGACACGACCTTGCTGTCTGGCATCACGAACCTTGACGGCAGTGGGTTAAATCCGGCCCTCAAAGGGTTTACGGTGACGGCCAATTCTGGGGGCTCAATCATCAAAGCCCCAAACGCGAAATCAACGCTGACGGGGGGCGATGGCTCTGATGTTCTCACTGGGGGGGCGGCGGCGGATACGCTGTCAGCCGGGGGCGGCGACGATAGCTTGGTTGGTGGTGCTGGCGATGATGTGCTCGTGGCTGGCACTGGGAACGACAACCTGACGGGTGGTCTTGGCAAAGATACGTTCACGTTCTGCAATTCAAATGCGCTTTTGGCGCAGGGCGGCATGACAACGATTACAGATTTTGGTAATGATGTGGACGTGCTCAACTTTGGACCGCTGCAGGGCAACACGGTCAAGCCTGCGAATGTCGCACTGATTGTGGGCTCCAGTGATCGCAACTCTGGATTCGTTTTGACCAAGTCAGCCGTCAACAACAGCGTGTTCTTGGTCAACAACACTGGCAACTGGGTTGACGCCGTCAACAATGGCTTAGCACCGCGTACGCCTGAGCAGATCGCAGACTTATTTACTGAAGTTGTGCCGAACCCTGATGTGCCTGACACTACCATGGTTCAACATGTCACCTTTACCAAACCGCCTGTGCTCGGCGCGACTTACTATGTGATCTCATATGAGGCCGTTCATGGTGCAGATATTTGGATGGTGTCCAACTTCAGTGATGTCCTCTCGGTCACTGACAACGAAGTTCAACTGATTGGACACATCAACCTCAGCTCCTATGGCAATTTATGGAATGCCCTTCAAGTGCCCGGGGCTGTGGTTGCTTGAGGTAATTTACACGCCTTAGGCAAACAAGTTGCTTCCATGTGAGGTTGTGCTTGAACTATTAATAGGTTGAGGCTTGAGGCTGAAGTCTGTGCTTAGCATTCGAGTTAATAACGTTCCCGAGTAGTTGGGACACGTATCATTACCTTATGCAAGTCACACAAGAAAAAATCGGTCAGCATCGTGCCATTCCTTTGCACTTGGCCATCATCATGGATGGCAATGGGCGGTGGGCGCAACAAAGGCATATGCCCCGCAGGTTGGGGCATTACAAGGGTGCCGCCCGTGTTCGTAGTTTGATTGAATATTGCACTCGCGCTGGCGTTCAGTGTGTGACGCTTTTTGCATTCAGCACTGAAAATTGGCAGCGCCCTGAAGACGAAGTACAGGCTTTGATGGCGCTATTTGTTGAATATCTCGACAAAGAGTTGCCCGCGATGTTAGCGAATCAGGTGCGCTTCAGGGCCCTTGGTGCCTTGGATCGCTTCAGCTCTGAGGTGCGTGAGCGAATTGAAAAGGCTCAAAAGCAAAGTGCGAATAACCATGGGCTGTTACTGAACGTGGCTGTGAATTATGGGGGACGATGGGATATCTTGAATGCGGTGCAAACTTGGCAGGACGAGCACCCACAAGCGCCATTGCGCACACTCCAACCTGAGGCCCTTTCGGACTACCTGAGTACGCGTGGGCAACCAGATTTAGATTTGATGATTCGCACGGGAGGGGAGTCGCGTATCAGCAACTTCTTGCTGTGGCAAGCGGCCTACGCCGAGCTGTATTTCACGGACACGCTATGGCCTGACTTTGATGAAAAGGCGCTGCAGGCCGCTTTTGAATGGTTTGCGACCCGAGATCGTCGCTTTGGACAAGTTCAGAAGTCCGCCATCTAGAATCAAGCATGCTAATTTTCGATACGCCATGAACTTGCGCTTTAGTATTCTGGCCAACTATGTGAGCCAGTTTTACGTCATGCTAGTCAGTATGGCGTTGGTGCCTGTGTATTTGCACGAGATGGGGCCAGAGGTTTACGGCCTCGTTGGATTTTTTTCTTTGCTGTTTTCTTTGTTTTATCTTTTGGACATGGGGCTGACGCCTACCATCTCGCGTGAAACTGCCCGATTTCATGGAGGTGCCCTATCTGCGCAAGCTTTTCGCCAATTGTTTCGCGCGATGAGTCTGGCTTTTGCTGTCGTGGCGTTCTTGGGTGGTGGCGTTATTTGGCTCTCCAGTGACTGGATTGTGGGGCGCTGGTTTAGGCTCGATGCCATACCCCATGGTGTAGCCCAGTTTGCGATTGAGCTTATGGCGATGAGTGTCTCCTTGCGGTGGATGGGAGGGCTATATCGGGGGGTACTGAGCGGCGGTGAGCGCATGTTTTGGTTGCCGACGTTTAATGCGCTGATGGCGACGTTGAGATTTGTTGGTGTGCTCGTGGCGATGTGGTTATGGGGATACACGGCTACGGTGTTTTTTGCCTATCAATTGGTTGTGGCTTGGGTAGAGTTCGTCATACTGGCTGCAAAAACCTTTTCGTTGTTACCTGCTAGCTCAGTGATTGGTTGGTCATTTAGCCCCCTGCGACCCTTATTGCAGTTTGGCATGATCACCGCATTGTCTTCGGCCCTTGGCATGGCCGTCATGCAGGTGGATAAGTTCTTGTTGTCGGGTTTGCTGCCGCTGGCAGATTACGGATACTTTTCATTGGCTGTGTTGGTCGCGACAAGTGTGATGGTGGTCAGTACACCGATCAGCACCGTGCTGATGCCACGTATGGCGCGTTTGCATGCGCAAGGGCGTGTGTCGGAAATGCTGTCGGTCTATCGTTTGTCCACAAGGCTCACGAGTGCAATTGCTGGTGGAGGCTCGCTCACGTTAGCTTTTTGTGCCCACCCGTTATTGACGATGTGGACGGGAGATGCGCAATGGGCGCACCTTTATTGGCCGATATTGTCACTGTATGCGCTTGGTTATGGGTTGTGGGCGCTGAGTTTGTTCCCTTATTACTTGCAATACGCACGCGGGCAAATGCGTTGGTATTTGCTTGGTAACCTGATGTTTTTATTGATTCAAGTTCCCGCGATCATTTATGCAGTCCCTCAATGGGGTGCCGTCTCTGCGGGATGGGTTTGGCTAATTCTGACGGCGTTGTATTTGGTGCTGTGGGGTGGTGTTGTTCATCATCGTTTGAGTACTTTGTCACATACAGTTTGGTTGTTTCGCGATGTTTTCAGTGTGAATTGGCCTGTGCTTGTCGGCATGATGTTTGTTGGACTGTTGGATTTGCACCCGCAAAGTCGCTATGAGACGATGGCCTATGTTGTCTTGGTTGGTGGGGGGTTGATGACCGCCAATGTTGCGTGGTTGGCTTGGTTAGAGCGCGAAACTTGGCGAACATGGCTGAAGCCAACGGGGAAGACTACATGATTTCAGTTTCGGTGGTTAGCCACGGCCAGATGACACTTGTCAGCAATTTATTGGATGACATCCAGGCCTATTGCGAAAACACCTCGCTAGAGCTCATCTTGACGCTGAACACCCCACACGAGCCTATTCCGAACTTTGAATGCTATGGCTTTCCCATCGTGGTGATTCAGAACGATTTACCCAAAGGGTTCGGCGCAAACCATAACCAAGCATTTGTCTGTGCAAAGGGGGACTATTTTTGTGTTTTAAATCCAGACGTTCGTTTGCAAGCAGATCCTTTTCCTGCTTTGATGGCGTGTTTGGCAGATCCGTCTGTAGGGGTGTCTGCACCCATGGTTTTGAACGGTGAGGGGCATATGGATGACAGTGCTCGATATTTTCCAAGTCCACTTTCGATTGCCTGCAAGGTTTTAGGTTTCTCGCGTAGCGCACGCTACGACGTGGGGCAAACCGTCGCATATCCCGACTGGGTAGCGGGGATGTTCATGTTGTTCAACGCTCGTACCTTTTCTCAATTAAATGGGTTTGATGAGCGTTATTTCTTGTATTACGAAGATGTGGATATTTGTGGTCGTTTGACGAACATGGGATTACGTGTTGCATGGTGCCCATCTGCGCAGGTGATCCATTTGGCGCAGCGTACGAGCCATCGAAATTTCAAATACCTGCGTTGGCATGTCACGAGCATGCTGAAGTTTTTTTCGTCGAGAAATTATTGGCGATTGTTATGGAAATAGGGCTGACGGGGGCGAATGGTTTTGTCGGCCGGCATTTCATTCCTTATTTAACGGCGCGTGGACTCCATGTCGTGCCCCTTGTGCGCGGGGTTGACATCGGTCCCGTGCTAACGGGACTTGAGGTGGTGGTGCATCTGGCGGCCAGGGTCCATGTGATGATCGAAACGTCATCGGACCCACTAACTGAGTTTCGGCGCTCGAATGTAGTGGCCACTGAGGCGTTGGCTCGTCAAGCAGCCAAGGCCGGCGTTCGTCGATTTGTTTTTATGAGCTCGGTCAAAGTGAATGGTGAGGAAACCCAACCTGGTCAGGCTTTTCGTGAGACCGATGAGCCTCATCCTCAGGACGCGTACGGTATTTCTAAATGGGAAGCCGAGCTTGTATTGAGGCAGGTCGCCATTGAGACTGGTATGGAGGTCGTCATCATTCGTTCGCCCTTGGTGTATGGGCCGGGTGTCAAAGCGAACTTTGCTGCCTTGATGCGAGCTGTACGACGAGGGTGGCCTCTGCCATTCGGTGGAATTAAGAATGCCCGCAGTTTGGTCGGCTTAGATAATTTGATGGACTTTATCTATTGTTGTATGACACACCCCGCAGCTAAGGATGAGACGTTCTTGGTCAGCGATGGGCAGGACGTGTCTTCTGGGGAATTGGTCATCAAGTTAGCCTTGGCTCTAGGAGTTACGCCCCGTGTATGGTCTGTGCCGCCGTGCGTTTTAGAGTCGATTGCAGGATGGTTGGGTAAGCGAAAAGCCGTGCAACGCTTATGTAGCAGTTTGCAGGTCGATATTTCAAAAGCTCACCAATTGCTGGCATGGCAACCCCCGCTGTCCTTGCAAGAAGGTTTTCAAAAGGCCGTGTCTAAAGGATGAATGTGGTGAAACGATTATTTGACATTGCATTGGCGTTGATCGCTGCTATCTTTTTGATACTTCCGATTGTTATGGTGGCAATTTGTGTTCGTCTGACGTCGCGCGGTCCTGCTTTGTATTGGTCCGATCGTGTGGGGCAATACAACCGCATTTTTAAAATGCCGAAATTTCGTAGCATGCGAGTCGATACCCCTGCTGTGGCGACGCACCTGCTGACCGATCCGAACTTGTATCTGACGCCAATTGGTCCTTTCTTACGAAAAAGTAGTTTGGATGAGTTGCCTCAGTTGTGGAGCATTTTGGTGGGGGATATGAGTTTTGTAGGTCCTCGGCCAGCCTTGTTCAATCAGGATGATTTGATTCAGTTGCGTGAGCAAGTCGGAGTACATGCTTTGGTGCCCGGTTTGACGGGGTGGGCACAAGTCAATGGTCGTGATGAGCTGAGCATTGCAGAAAAGGTGGCTTTGGATGCCGCATATTTACAGCGTCAGTCATTGTGGTTTGATCTCCAAATTTTGTGGATCACTTTTTTGAAGGTGGTTCGCAAGGATGGCGTATCCCATTGATATGAAAATAGTCGCATGATGTTTAAATTCCTTGCTCTTCCTGTGCTTGCTTTGCCGCGTGTCGTCAAGCGCTTGGTGGTGATTAGCTTGGATATCATCCTGTGCAGCCTAACTGTTTGGTTGGCTTTCTATTTGCGTCTGGGGGAGTGGGTGTCACTGGGCAACGGCACGATGTGGCGACCCATGTCTGCCATATTTGTTGCGTGGGCATTTGCGCTGCCTATCTTTATGTTGGGCGACTTGTACCGCGCAATTTTTCGCTATTCTGGTTTAAAGGCGACAGCCACCGTGGTGAAGGCGTTGGCGATTTATGCGGCCTTGTACGCTACAGTCTTCACGCTCTTCGGTATGGATGGAGTGCCGCGAACTATTGGCATTATTCAACCCATCTTGTTGGGTTTGTTTGTGGTGGCATCACGAGCGTTAGCGCGGTATTGGCTGGGGGGCTCTTACCGCCATGCATTCAAGCGTGCGTTATTGCCTCGCGTTTTGATTTATGGCGCTGGAACTACAGGGCGCCAATTAGCCGATGCTTTAGCCAATAGCCATGAAATGCGAGTCATTGGCTTCTTGGATGACGCTCCTCAGTTGGTTGGTCAATTGTTGAATGGTCAACCTATTTATCACCCCAATGAGTTAGATGATTTGCTAATCTCGCATGGCGTGAGTGACGTTTTGCTCGCCATGCCGTCAATCAGTCGCAAGCAGCGCAATGAAATTTTGCACAAGATGACACAAGCCAAAGTGGCGGTGCGGACCTTGCCCAGTGTGAATGAGTTGGCACAAGGCAAGGTGCAGACATCAGATTTGCGAGAACTAGAGATCGATGATTTGCTGGGGCGTGATGCGGTACCGCCAAATACTGCGTTGTTGACCAAGAACATCAAAGACAAAGTGGTTTTGGTCACAGGGGCAGGTGGATCAATCGGTAGTGAGTTGTGTCGACAAATTTTGGAAATCGGTCCTACTTGTTTGTTATTGGTGGAGTCAAGTGAGTTTGCCCTCTATCGTGTGCATGCTGAGTTGAGCGAAAAATTGCAAACAAAGGAAATTCATCTGATTCCTTTGCTTGCATCCGTGCAAGAAGAGCGTCGCGTGAATGAGTTGATGGCTGCATGGCATCCAGATACCGTGTACCACGCTGCCGCATACAAACATGTGCCCTTGGTGGAGCACAACCCGGCGGAAGGCATTCGTAACAACGTCTTTGGGACCTTGACGGTTGCAACAGCCGCAGCATCTCATGGCGTGAAAGATTTCGTCTTGATCAGTACCGACAAGGCGGTGCGCCCGACCAATGTGATGGGCGCGAGTAAGCGTTTGGCTGAAATGGCGTTGCAGGCGTTGGCGGGCAATGGGTCGAGCACAAATTTTTCGATGGTGCGTTTTGGCAATGTATTGGGATCTTCGGGCTCTGTAGTGCCCAAATTTCGCCAGCAAATAAAAGATGGCGGTCCGATTACGCTGACGCATCCTGAAATTACCCGTTACTTCATGACGATTCCCGAAGCCGCCCAGCTGGTGATTCAGGCCGGCGCCATGGCAGAAGGTGGCGAAGTCTTTGTTTTGGATATGGGTGAACCCGTCAAAATCATCGATTTGGCACGGCACATGATTGAACTGACGGGTTTGACGCTGAAGGATGCCAGCCATCCCGATGGCGATATTGAGATTGAAATCACAGGATTGCGTCCAGGTGAGAAGTTGTATGAGGAACTTCTGATTGGGGATGACCCCAAACCGACATCACACCCTCGGATCATGAAAGCCAACGAGAAATTCTTGCCTTGGACTCATTTGAACGAACGATTACGCGTGTTAGAGAGTGCGCTGAACGTGAATGATGTGGCGTTGATCTTGACGTTATTGCAAGAATTGGTGTCTGGTTATCAGCGAAGTCCAACAATTGTGGATTGGGTGCATGTGCAGACGACGATGGAAAATTAAATAACCGATGAATACGCTTCCCTTACCCTTTCGGCTAGCCAGCATTTTCAGCATAGGCATTGGATTGACCTTGCTAACTACGGTTGCAGGTACAAATTTCATGGTGCTATTTTTGTTGCTCACGGCTCCGTGGGCTTGGGCGAGCTTCAAGTTAGAAGGGGCTCAGCGCACCCAAGTCCTTCAGTTCTTAAGCTTGATTGTTGTCTTGTGTGTTTGGTCAATGGTGCCGAACTTGATTTCAGGATATGGCGTCACTGATGTTTTGAAAGCGCTTCTGCACGACATGCGGACCTTTGTGTTTGTGGTGCTGCTCTGGCCCGTGTTCGCGAACCCTGTTGTATCGCGAACCGCTTTGTGGGCCCTGCTTGGAACCGTGGTGTTGCTAGCAACCGCCAACTTGTTGCTAACACTGGGGGGTTATGTGCCACCAGGCCAATATTTTTGGCCAACAGCGCCGCATTTGTATGGTCAGATTTTGGTGGGTTTCTTTTTCTTATTGGCTCAAATGTTACTGGTTCGTCCCAGCTTGTCCTGGCGAGTCATTTTGCCAATGGGGCTGCTGCTGCTGTCTTTATTTTTTGCCAGTGAACGTCGAACGGGTTACTTGCAATTGGCAGGGGGTTTTGTGGTCTGGGCTACTTTGAATCGCCAACGTTTGTTGGTGGGGAATTACAAATGGTGGTTTGTTATAGGGGCTGTTGTGGCGTTGTTTGCCGCATTGGCTTCACCTATCGTTCAGCGGCGCATGGCGCAAGTCGTTTTTGAGGTTCAGCAATTTCTATCGCAAACCCCGGAGCAGCGCACGGCGAAGGAAACGGCAGTAGGTATCCGTTTGCAGTACTACGTCTCAGTGTGGCAGCTGATCAAGCAAAGCAACATCTGGACGGGCGTCGGCAGTATTGATTTCATTGAAATGTTTTGGCAAGTGAATCAAAGCATGGGGGGTACGGAAAAAACCTTGTTCAGCAACCCTCACAATGAATACTTATATACGTTGGCCACAAAAGGGGTGATTGGGCTACTCCTTTATTTGGCAGTGTTTGGGCAAGCTTGTCGCATGGCTTGGCAAAATACCGATGAGGTACAACGCATTGGTCTGCTGGTGTTTATATTTCTATTTATGCTTAGCATCACGACCAACTCCATGATGGTCGATATGGAAGAGGGGCATTTCACAATGTTGATCTTGCTTATCTTCTTAGCGCCGCTACAACTCACTTTGATTCGCGCAAAGAGCGCGAGCACTCTTTGACGTAGGATTTTTATGACAATTTTGGTTACCGGTTGCGCTGGATTTATTGGCAGTAATTTCGTTCACACATGGCTTGCGTCGTCTGATGAAACCGTGATTAATCTCGACAAACTCACCTATGCCGGCAATTTGGCCAATTTAAAGAGCTTGCAAGGTGACGCACGTCATGTGTTTGTGCATGGCGATATTGGTGACCGTGCATTGGTCGATCAACTACTGCGCGAGCACCAGCCCCGGGCGGTGCTTAACTTTGCAGCAGAAAGTCATGTGGATCGCTCCATTCATGGCCCCGGTGAATTTATTCAAACCAACGTGATGGGCACCTTTCATTTGTTAGAGAGCGTCCGCGCTTATTGGCAAGTTTTGCCAGAAACTCAACGTCAAAGCTTCCGCTTCTTGCATGTGTCTACGGACGAGGTATATGGCACTTTATCGCCGACCGATCCCCCGTTTGCTGAAACCAAGAATTACGAACCCAACAGTCCTTACTCTGCCAGTAAAGCCGCGAGTGATCATTTGGTGAGGGCATGGCATCACACCTACGGATTGCCCGTGTTGACGACCAATTGCAGCAACAATTACGGGCCATTTCACTTCCCCGAGAAGCTTATCCCCCTTGTGTTGCTCAATGCGTTGGCTGGCAAAGCTTTGCCCATTTATGGTGATGGCCAGCAAGTGCGGGATTGGTTATATGTGCAAGACCACTGCCGTGCGATTACTCGCGTGCTTGATGCTGGTAAGGTCGGTGAGACCTACAACATTGGCGGTTGGAACGAAAAGCCAAACCTTGAGGTAGTCAATACCCTTTGCGCTGTGCTGGATGAGCTAAAGCCTCGTGCTGATGGCAAAAATTATGCAGAGCAAATTACATACGTTAAAGACCGCCCTGGCCATGATCGCCGCTATGCCATTGATGCCCGAAAAGTCGAACGCGAACTAGGTTGGCGGCCTGAAGAAACCTTTGAGACCGGGATTCGTAAAACCGTAGCGTGGTATTTGATCAATCAAGCTTGGGTCGAGGATGTGACCAGTGGTGCTTACCGCCAATGGGTGGGGCAGCAGTACGGAGCTTGACGCATGACTGCGCACAAAATATTGTTGCTTGGTGCCAATGGCCAATTAGGTTATCAGCTCGGGAATGTTCTAAAAAAATTGGGTCACGTTCAAGCGTTGACGCGTGCAGAGGCCGACTTTGCTAATCCAGCGATGTTGCGTGCAGCGTTGTTGAAGTTTGCTGAAACAGAAGTCCCCACGGTGGTGGTGAATGCAGCGGCATACACCGCGGTTGATAAAGCTGAAACTGAGTCAGAGTTAGCTCATGCTGTGAATTCCGAATCGTCAGCGGTGCTGGCTGAGCTGGCGCATAGATGGGGCGCCATGCTGGTTCATTACTCAACCGACTATGTGTTTGATGGTTCAGGGGTTCAACCTTGGCGAGAGTCCGATGACGCGCATCCATTGTCTGTGTATGGCGCAAGCAAGTTGCGGGGTGAAGCCGCGATTGCTCAGCGATGCCCTAAACACTTGATACTGCGCACCAGTTGGGTGGTGGGCCCGCATGGGGGGAATTTCTTAAAAACAATGTTGCGACTTGCGGCGGAGCGTGAAACTTTGCGAGTAGTCGCCGATCAAATAGGTGCGCCGACTTCTACGACTTTACTAGCTGATGTGACGGTAGCGCTGATCGCAGCTATGGAAAAGGCAGAAGCCAGTGATGCACGCTGGGGTGTTTACCATGTTGCTGCTGGAGGCGAAACCTCATGGCACGCTTATGCGCAACACGTCATTGCGGGCGCTGCTGCACGCGGCGCTGTCCTGAAAGCGGATGCAGCATCGGTGTTTCCTATCGCGACGGTTGAATACCCGCTGCCTGCACCTCGCCCCTTGAATTCCCGGATGGATACACAAAAAATTCAGCGCACATTCCATGTCAAGTTGCCAACATGGCAGGTTGGCGTAGACGCAATTCTCGATCACTTATTTGAAAAGAAAACATCATGATCAAACAGCGTAAAGGCATTATTTTGGCGGGCGGCTCGGGGACGCGTTTGTATCCCGTTACGCAAGCGGTGAGCAAGCAACTTATGCCCGTGTATGACAAACCCATGATTTATTACCCACTGACCACCTTGATGTTGAGTGGCATCCGCGAGGTGTTGATCATCTCCACTCCGCAAGACACGCCACGTTTTACGGAGCTGTTAGGTGACGGAAGCCAGTGGGGCATGCACATTGAATACGCGGTCCAGCCTAGCCCTGATGGTTTGGCGCAGGCGTTCATCATTGGTAAAAAATTTGTGGCCGATCATCCAAGTGCTTTGGTGTTGGGAGACAATATTTTTTACGGCCATGACTTGGTCAAGTTATTGCAGAGCGCCGATCGAAAAACTGCGGGCGCTAGTGTGTTTGCCTATCATGTACATGACCCTGAGCGCTATGGCGTGGTGGAGTTTGAAAGTCAGTTTCGTGCGCTCAGTATTGAAGAGAAACCTGTTAAACCTAAGAGCAATTATGCGGTGACAGGGTTGTATTTCTACGACGAGCAGGTGTGTGACATTGCGGCTGCTGTGAAGCCTTCGGCGCGTGGTGAGTTAGAAATTACCGATGTCAATAGACGTTACCTTGAATTGAATCAACTCAATGTTGAAATCATGGGGCGTGGCTATGCTTGGTTGGATACTGGCACGCACGATAGCTTATTGGAGGCGGCCAGTTTTATTGGGACGCTACAAAAACGCCAAGGTTTGATGGTGGCGTGTCCAGAGGAAATCGCTTTTCACCAGCATTGGATCGATGCCGCTGCATTGCAAAAATTGGCTGCACCTTTGGCTAAAAATGGTTACGGGCAGTATTTGATGAATTTGCTGAAATAAACCATGCCATATCAAGTGACCACCACGCCCATCGATGGCGTCTTAGTGCTAGAGCCCAAAGTTTTTGGTGATGCGCGAGGCTTTTTCTTTGAAAGCTTCAATACGCGCGATTTTGAACAGGCTACTGGCTTGCAGCGTAGTTTTGTGCAAGATAACCATAGCAAGTCAAGCCAAGGGGTGCTGCGTGGTTTGCATTACCAACTACAGCATCCGCAAGGCAAACTCGTACGAGTCACACAGGGCACTGTATTTGACGTGGCTGTTGATATTCGCCCTCAGTCACCAACGTTTGGCAAATGGTATGGCTTAGAGTTGTCTGCGGACAATAAAAAACAACTGTGGGTACCCGAGGGCTTGGCGCACGGATTTTTGGTGACCAGTGAAAGTGCTGAGTTTTTGTATAAAACGACCGATTTCTATCACCCAGAATTCGAGCGGAGTTTGTTGTGGAATGATTCCGTTATTGGTATTGATTGGCCTTTGCATTTGCTAGATGCAGAGCCAGTGATGTCACCTAAAGATGCAGCTGCTTTGACGTTTCAGGCATCTGGGTTTATCGCTTGATCGCGCGACTAGCGCAACCGCGCCATCCAGACGGTAAGCCCTAGCAGCCCGACGCTGCTGGTGAGCGCAAATGCTGCCATATGTTGCTCTGCGTCGATCTGCAGATGCCATACCGTGGGCAGCAGTAAAACAATGGCTTGCACCAACCCCAAACCTATGCAGGCCCATGAATAGTGGCGAGTAGTCTGTGTTTGAAATGGACGATGACTGAAGGCGGCAGAGAGGCATGCGCAGCCTTGCCACAAAACCAAAGGTGCAATGTAGTGCCAAACACCTTGCCACCGTAGGTCAAGCCACTCTTGGGACAGCGTTGCGGCGCAAGACACTCCCAATGCGATGACACAGCCAAACGCCGCAAGGCCGAGTCGCCATGGGTTGTACCAGCCACGGATGTGCGTGTGTATTGAATTTCCTTGCGCCAAGGCAACCTGCGCCCATGCCATGTGGACCAACGCTGGCAGAAATCCCAACACACGAAGTAGTGCCATCATCCAGCCGGTCTCTTCTGCGCCATAGAGGCGTTGCCAAACGACGACGATGGCTGTTGCTAATGTGGCATCTACCAATGTGTGCGCCATGCGCAGGCTGGTGCTGCGTGAGTCCGCTGGGGTGTTGTGCGCGTGGGGTTCTGCAGACTCGGGCTTTGCTGCAGGAGGGGCTTGTAACGCCGGCACCAGCCAAGCCGCACCGATGGCATAACCTAGAAGTGCTGATAGCACCAAGGTGGGCGCTGTCCAATCCTTTGTGTTTTGGAGTAATGCCATACAAACCGCCGTCAGTGCAGCGACCAAGGGTGGTAAGACGCGGACGCCTGCTTGTTGCCAGTGACTGCCCGTGCGCAGTGTGAAACTTTGCGCCAACATCCAACCGATCTGACAAAACGCCAGCAGTGCAGCCCATAGCAAGGTGGGCCACAAGGTCAGTTGAGTTAACCAGAGGCATAAAGCTGCGATCGGTAATAAGCCTGCACAACGAAGTAGGCTCGCCCGCCATGCGTGCTGTGCTGCTGTGTGCGCTGACACGTCGTGGTTGGCCAGCAGGGTCAAAGGTGCTTGGGCCAGTGCCAATGTCATCCATAAGAATGCAATTTGGCTGATGACAGAAAACTCACCCACCTCTTGTGGCGTAAATAGGCGCAACATAAGAAGAGCAAACACCACTTGTGTCGCAAAGGCCACCATGCTGGCAACGGCTACTGTGCGGGTCGCATTCATACGATTTGCAAATGTTTCCAAATCGGTAATGCCGCCAACAGCCTCGGCCAAACCAATGCCCGCACATCAGGCACCACATAGGGGTAAGCCTCAAGCGCTTCCCCAAAGCTGTGCTGCCAACTGCTGGGGTCATCACGCAGCAAATGCAAGTTGCCTTGGTAGTGCGTGGCAAAGTAGCGCACCCACGCGTAGTCGTTGCTGACCACGGGCAGGCCGACAGCGCAGTATTCCAGCAGCTTGGTGGAGGTTTGTTGGTTGTAGGGCTCAAGGTCGCTGACGAGGTTCAGCCCCAGTCGTGCGCGGCGCAATTGGCGCGGCACATCCGCGTGCGGGACGCGTCCTGTGCAGGTCACAGAGGCAGGTAGCTGCGTGCGCAAGGTCTCTGGAATATCGCCCACCAACAGCAAGGTGCGACCGGCATCATGAATGGCCTGTAGCAAAGGCAAGAAGGGCTGCAAGCGGTTCATCTCGCCCAAGTAGACCAGGTCAAATTCGTTGGGGGGGATGCGTGCAGGGGCTTCGTCAGCGTAGGAGGGGTCTGGCAGCGCAGGGGCGGCGGCATCGAAAAAGATTTGCGCGACGCCCATGTCACGCAGGGCGTGGGGAACGCCGTCGTCAAAACCCAAACGCTCGCGCACCCAGCCGTTTTGAAAAAAACGGTAGTCGGGTTTGGGTTGTGTCCAGTGTTTGACAAAGTCTTTCAGCCAGGCATGGGGTGGTACTGAGGCAGAGGCGTATTCATGGATGTGAAACGCATGTTTCAAACGTCGCGCTTCTGCGCTGGGGACGCGTCCGCACATCCACCACACCACTTGCGCGTGAGCAGGAACCGAGGCGCTGGTGTCATGCAGCAAGGCTGAGTGACCCCGGGAAGTGATGAAGCTGACATACGCATCTAGCTCGGGCAAATAGGCCGGGCCATTGCGTACAAAGTGCACCTGCACGGTCGGCTTCGTCAGCATGTGTGCAGTACCTCTTGCCAGTGGCCCACAAAACCATCCACATGGTGTCGCGCCACGATGCGGGCAATGTCATCACGTACCTGTTGCTCGGGTAAGCTGCGCACTGTCATGACGGCTTCTGCCAAAGCGACGGGGGCGTCGCCTCGGGCCAATAAGTAGGGCGCATCCAAGTCGTACAACTCACGCATGGCCGGGATGGGTAGCGACACACAGGGCACGCCGCAGGCGAGCGACTCTAGCGCGGTCATGGGGCAGCCTTCGTAGCGCGAGGTGAGCAGCGTCATTTGCCATGGCTTGTACAGGCTCGTCCCGCTCGGGTGCTTGCCCAAGAAGTGCACGCGGCCTTGAACCATCAGGTCCATGCCGTCGTGAATCATTTTGCGGTGCATAGGACCTTCACCCACGATGCCCAGCTGCGCTTCTTCTGGCAAATAGCGCAAGGTGTCTAGCAGTAGATGCGGACGTTTTTCTGAAGACAGGCGCCCCACGTAACCCAACAACAAAGGTGCTAGGCCTTCGCCACCGTGGCCTGCATGCACATGGATGGCTTGGCCATCCGCCATGGGCGCAATGCCGTTGGGCACCACGATGCAACGTTGTTGCTTGCCCAGATGGATCAAGCTGAGTAGCGAGTCTTGTGTGGTGCGCGACACACACACAAACTGGTTGACTTGTTTGTAGAGCAGCTTGAGCCACAACTTTTTTACAGCCGAGGTGTTGGCTTCTTGCAGCACCTCCATCAGAGGTCCATGCACCCAGCTGACCAGTGGTTTGCCGGTGATGGCTTTGAGTGCCGCCCCGCAATAGGTGGGGCCAAAGTTGTGCGTGGCCACGATCACGTCGTGATGCTTGGCAGCATTCACCAAGGTGGTCCAGGGTGTTTGTTGCCAAGGCAACGCGGTGACTTGCCAGGCTTGCACGCTGAGTGCGTCGGCCAATGTGCGCGTCATGGTGTGCACACCGCCCCAGGTGGGCTCATCGAGCAGCAGAATTCGGCGGGTACTCAAGGCGTTGTTCTCATGGACAGGGCTGCGAATGGCTTAGCGTGCGCCAAAACCGGTACACACAGTTTTGACAGTTTTGGCAGCAATCAACAAATCCAGCGCGAGTGAGTAATGGGCCACGTAATACAAGTCGTAGCTGAGTTTGATGCGCGTGGCGTCCACGCTGTCGGCATAACCTTGCTGCACTTGGGCCCAGCCCGTGAGGCCCGGGCGCACCAAGTGGCGGTAGGGATAGCTGGGGATGGTGGCGGCAAAGTCGCGCACAAAAGCGGTTTGTTCGGGGCGAGGGCCAATCAGGCTCATGTGGCCCATGAGCACGTTGAAGAGTTGCGGCAATTCGTCCAAGCGCGTGCGGCGCAAGATGCGGCCCACACGCGTGATGCGGGGGTCTTCCGCTTGTGCAAAGTGCACCCCTGGCGCTTGCAAGCCGTGCACCATGCTGCGAAATTTCCAAAGCGTGAACACTTGGCCATCGCGGCCGACGCGGGACTGCGAGTACAGCGAGGGACCTTTGGAGTCCAAACGCACCGCCATGGCGACGCCCGCAGCAAGCGGCACCCACACGGGGGATAAGACGATGACGGTGATCACGTCTAGCCAACGCTTGGCGCGGTCATAGCCGGGGTCGTTGTCAATCTCCCAAAGCGAGTCTGTGGTGGTGGGCAGCATTTTGCGGCCACTGGTGAGTTCGGCCACCGCCTCCACGCTGTAGAGGCGCAGGTGCTGCATTTTCAACTCGCCCAACAAGCGTGTGCGCTCGTCGGTGCTGCGCACATGGCGGTCAAGCACCACGCCGTTGCATGCGGGCAGGGGGGCGCCGCTGTTGGGACTCCAAGCGATGAGCTGCACGGCTTGCGGGTCGAGTGTGTTGGGGGTCAAGCAGGCGGCCAACTGGGCGGGCACGTTGGGATCGATGTGAACCAACCGCAAGGCCCGGTGTTTGACGTGACGGTGGTAGCCCCACCACAGCCACAGCGTGGTGGCGGCATAGGCCCACACCACCGCCGCGCGTGAATACGGTTGCTGTAGCAATGCAAAGCCCAAAGGCATGAACACAAACGGGGCCGTGGTAGAGACCCAAAGTACCCCACTGCGTTCTGCCACGGGCAGGTGTGAGGCGCGCATGAGCAACTGTGTGGCCACGGCATAGGGCAGCACGCACCACCACAGCGTTTCGCCAAACTGGTAAGTCATGAGGCCTGCATCTTCCAACAGCTGGGCCGCCATCAGGCTGGGCACCAGCATCCAGGCGCCCCACAAGGCCCAGCTTTGCAAGGCATCGCGGCGGCGTACCGATGCGGACACTAGGCCAGCGCTGTGCGTGCTTCTGGCTTCATCGGCGGCTTGATGGACCACCGCGGTCTCGTGTGTGCACTGGTCATAGACCTGCAACACACGCTCGGCCATGGGTTCGGCCGCAAATGTGCTTTCAAAACTTTGTTGCGCCGCACGGCCCAAGCGCTTGCGTAAATGCGGCTCGCGCACCAAGCGCAGCAGTTGGTCGGCCACAGCTTCGGGTGTGTTGGCAACCAACAAGCCCTCTTGGTTGTTGCTGATTTGTTCGCGGATGCCCGGCAGATCGCTGGCGAGTACACACAGGCCGGCGCGCATGGCTTCGAGTACCGTGATGGGCATGCCTTCGTGGTCTGACAGCAGCACAAACACCTCATGTTGCGTGAGCAGGGCAGGCACATCGGTCACATCGCCGGCCCAATGGATGTTTTTGAGGTTCAGTGCTTTGGCTTGTCCTTGTAGTTCGGCATGCAATGGCCCATCGCCAGCGAAGGTGACCGGCAGTTCGTGGTTCAAGGCGTTGCGGACTTTGGCCAAGGCCTGCAGCAGCAGGTCATGGCGTTTGGGCCCTTTCATGCGCGCCACCATGATGAGGCGTGGCAAGGTCGATGGGTTGTGGGCGAGCTCTGTTGTGTCGAGGTCGCTGTCTTCAACGTGCGTTGCGGCTTCAGGTGCGGGCAAGCGTGCAATGCCGTTGGCAATGATGTGCACGCGCTCGGGTGCAATGGGTAAATCGTAGGCCAGTTCGCGTTCGTATTTCGACACGCAAATCATGTGTGCCGTCCAGTGTGCCAACAGACGTTCCGCAAGGGCCGCGGCGGTGCGGCGCACCAATGGCACTTCGGGTTTGAAGCCAAAGCCGTGCACGGTGTAGACCACGGGCACATGGGTGCGATGGCCCGCGACGCGTGCCACCACGCCGGCAATTGCGCTGTGGCCGTGCACGATGTCGGGCTTGTGCGCATCGATCAAGACTGCGAGCTGTTGCACAACAGGCCAGAGTTTGAGCGGGTTGAGCGATTCCACCATGTCAGGCAGGGGGCACACGGTGATGCCCAGCGCACTCAGCGCTCGGCCCAGGACAGAGGCCTCAACCGGTCCGCCAATCACCACGGTGAACCGCACGCGTTGTTGTAAAGCCTGGCACAGCGCCAAGACGTGTGATTGCGCGCCACCCGCTTCGCCTTTGGTGATGACCAGCATCACATGCGGCACTTGAGGAGCCGCTTGCAATGCGTCAAGACTGAGGCGGGCCCATGGGCTGTTGCGGCGGCGTTGGGGTTCGACCAAGCCTGCCAAATGCAGCGTGGTTTCAACATGAACACCTGACTCTGCCTCGGGTTCGACGGTGGGGGCTTCTTCGACCGCCGGCTGTGCGCTGGGCTCGACCTTGGTTGTGACCGTTTTGCGTTTGGCGCGCGGTTTTTTGGGGGCCGCAACAGGGGGCGGTGCAGGCGGAAAGTCGTCAAACAGGGACAGCGTGCCGTCGTCTTGGTTTTTCATAACGGTGTGTCAAAGCCTTGTGGATTCATGGATTGCCAGCGCCATGCGTCTGCACACATGCGTTCTAAATCAAATTGGGTTTCCCAGTTCAACAGTGCTTTGGCTTGGCGAGGGTCTGCCAGCGAAACCGCCACATCCCCTGCACGACGAGGCATCACCTTTTGAGGGATGGGCACGCCATTGACGCGGGCAAAGGTGTTCACCATGTCTTGCACGCTCACGCCACGGCCTGTGCCAAGGTTGACGGTCAAGAGCTGGGGCTCGTGCAAGGCGCGTAGGGCGGCTAAATGGCCAGCGGCTAAATCACACACATGCAGGTAGTCCCGCACGCCCGTGCCGTCGGGGGTGTCGTAATCGTTGCCAAATATTTGCAAACACGCGCGCTGCCCCAAGGCCACTTGGGTGATGTAGGGCATCAGGTTGTTGGGAATGCCGTTGGGGGATTCACCCAGCAGGCCGCTTTCATGTGCGCCCACAGGGTTGAAGTAGCGCAAGATGGCGATGTGCCAGCGCGGGTCAGCCGCATGCAGCTCGCGCAGCGCGTCTTCGCACATCAGCTTGGTGCGGCCATAAGGGTTGGTGGCACTGAGTGCGGCCGTTTCAGGAATGGGCATGCGCACGGGGTTGCCATACACGGTGGCCGACGAGCTAAACACAAGGCGTCGCACGTTGGCGCGGTCCATGGCTTGCAACAGGTTGAGGGTGCCGCTGACGTTGTTTTCTAGGTAGCGCAGGGGCTGAGCCACCGATTCGCCCACAGCCTTGAGGCCAGCAAAGTGGATGACGCCTGCAAAGGAATAACGTGCAAACAGTGCGTCTAGCGCTTGCGCATCGCGGATGTCAGCTTGCACAAATTCAATGGGGTTGGCGTTGAGTTTGGCCAAGCGGTCCAGTACTTTGGGGCTGGAATTGCATAAATTATCCAAAATGACCACGGGTTGGCCTGCCTCGGCAAAGGCGACCACGGTGTGCGAGCCAATAAAGCCCGTTCCGCCAGTAATCAAAATGGGATGTTTCATCTTTGCAATTTTTAGAAGTTTTGTGATTATCCCTCGCACACATGCGGTCTCCGCCCTAAAATAAATGCAGCTTGTGGGCGGGCACAGTTAGCACGCGCAGAAGCTGTTTTCTATCTTCTTACCTTTTAGTACTTTCATGAAACGCACACATTCTTCTCATGCTGCAGCGCACGCAGGCGCTGAATCTTGTATTGCCCTCATTGATGCTCGTTTTTTGGCGTGGCTACAAGGCCAAACCGACACCGCACAAGACCAGGTGCGCCCGCAGTTGCACGCTTTGCTCAGCAACGCCTTGGCTCACAACGGTTTGGAGCTGAATCTACGTCGAATTTATTGGTATTGCGACACGCCAGACGAACATGTCGTGGGGGCGCAAATCAGCCGTGCCGTGTTGCCGCACAGCCAAGATGGTGGCTTGTCCATGCTGCGCACCTTGGGCGCTGACCTCAAACGCTTGGCCGAGCGCGGCGCCTGCGACCACCTGCTGGTGGGCAGCGATGACGAACGACTCATCAGTCTGATTGACGAAGCCCAGTTGCACGGCGTGTCTGTGCACTTGTTGGCCGACGAAGCCTCGCGCAACATGATGCAACTCAACCGCGAAGACCCAGGTTGGGCGCGCTTGTTGTCGCAAGCAGACCAGCGGGTGGTGCTGGGCGCGCAAGCTTTGCGCGAAGGGGGCTCACGCCATGCCAGCTCTATGCACGCTGTGCCCGCCATAGACCCCGAGCAATTGCGCGAGCAACTCAACACCGTCATCAACACCTGGTGGGCCGATGAGCCCGAAGACCTGCGTGAAGAACTGCGCGAAGAGTTGCAAAACACACGCGGCATTCCACAAGAAGTGGACCGCCAGCTGCTCTTGGGTGTGCGCCGTGTGCTTGAACGCGCTTTGAGTTTCCAAGAGAAAAAACTGCTGCGTGAAATGGTGCGCGATTTGGTGCTGGGCCCACAGGTGACGCCAAGCGCCGCACCTTCCCCTGCTGTTGATCACGCCGAGTAATTCACGAGGAGTTCTTCCGATGAGCGATTTGTCCCCCGCCGATATTCTGGCCCAGGCACTGCCCTACATCCGCAAGTTTCACGGCAAAACCTTGGTCATCAAATACGGCGGCAACGCCATGACCGACCCTGCACTGCAAAAAGCCTTTGCCGAAGACGTGGTGCTGCTCAAGCTCGTGGGCATGAACCCCGTGGTGGTGCACGGCGGTGGCCCGCAAATTGAAGGCTTGCTACAACGCTTAGGCAAGAAAGGCGAGTTCATTGAGGGCATGCGTGTGACCGACGCCGAAACCATGGAAGTGGTGGAGTGGGTGTTGGGCGGCGAAGTGCAGCAAGACATCGTGGGCCTGATCAATCAAGCGGGTGGTAAAGCCGTGGGCTTGACCGGTCGCGATGGCGCCATGATCCGCGCCAAGAAGCTCACCGTGCACGACAGCAAAGACCCCAGCAAAGAATACGATGTGGGCCAAGTGGGCGACATCGTCAGCATTGACCCCAGCGTGGTCAAAGCCTTGCAAGACGACGCTTTCATTCCCGTGGTCAGCCCCATTGGTTTTGGTGAAAACAACGAAAGCTACAACATCAACGCGGACGTGGTAGCGGCCAAGCTGGCCACAGTGCTGAGCGCTGAAAAGCTCTTGATGCTCACCAACATCCGCGGTGTGCTTGACCAACAAGGTGAATTGCTGACCGAGCTGACCCCCCGTCGCATTGACGAGCTGATTGCCGACGGCACCATCAGCGGCGGCATGATTCCTAAGATTGCGGGTGCGCTGGACGCGGCCAAGAGCGGCGTGAATGCAGTGCACATCATTGATGGCCGCGTGCCCCACGCCATGCTTTTGGAAGTCTTGACCGAACAAGCCTTTGGAACCATGATTCGTTCGCACTAACTTATCTTCAACGCCATGTCCGACAACGCCCAGCCTGATGACGCCGCTCTTGAGCGTGAGCCACCCAAGTTGCGCCAGCGCATGAAGCCGGGTCAACGTCGTGAGCAAATTTTGCAAACGCTGGCGGGCATGTTGGAGCAGCCTGGCACCGAGCGCATCACCACCGCGCTCTTGGCCGCCAAGCTGGACGTGAGCGAGGCCGCCTTGTACCGCCACTTCGCCAGCAAGGCGCAGATGTTTGAAGGCCTGATTGATTTCATCGAGTACAGCCTGTTCAGTCTGATCAACCAAATTGTCGAGCGCGAAGGCGATGGCGTGCAAAAGGCCATTCGCATGGTGACGGTGCTGTTGCAGTTTGGCGAAAAGAACCCAGGCATGGCCCGTGTGATGGTGGGCGACGCCTTGGTGTTTGAAAACGAGCGTTTGCACCAACGCATGAACCAATTGTTTGAGCGCATCGAGTCTGCGTTGCGCCAAGTGCTGCGTGAGGCAGCCGAGGCCCACAAGTCCGCCTCCCCCACCGCCGATGCCCAAGTGCGGGCGGCTGTGCTGGTGGCGTTTGCCTTGGGTCAATTGCAGCGCTTTGCCCGTTCGGGCTTTAAACGTTCACCCCTCGATCACTTGGATGCGTCACTTGCGCTGATGTGTCGTTGATGTTTTTTGAAAGAATCGCATGACGGGGTCTATGCACGCCTTAAGTCGACCGCTGGTGGTTGACCTGGATGGCACGCTGATTCGCACCGACTTGTTGGTGGAGAGTGCTAGCCAGTTTTTGGTTCAGAATCCCTTCCAATTTTTCAAGCCCTTGCTGTGGTTGATGCGCGGCAAAGCGACCTTGAAGAGCGAGCTGGCGCAACGCATCCAGTTGGATGCCTCGGCCTTGCCTTACAACACCGACGTGTTGGATTGGTTACGTGCTGAAAAATTGAGCGGCCGTCGTCTGGTCTTGGCCACGGCCAGCCACCGACGGTTGGCTGAGCAAGTGGCGCAGCACCTGCATTTGTTTGACGATGTCTTGGCCACGGAAGGCGACACCAACCTCAAATCCACCGCCAAAGCGCAAGCCTTGGTCGATCGCTTTGGGGAAGCTGGCTTCGATTACGTGGGCAACGATTGGCCGGATGTGCAAGTGTGGGCCAAAGCACACACCGCCCATGTGGTGGATGCGTCGGCCTCGCTGCTCAGTCGCGCGCAAGCGCAAGGCAACGTGGGTGAGGTGTTTGACAGTGGCATGCCATCCTCTTTCGTCGCGGTGCTCAAAGCCATGCGTTTGCACCAGTGGATGAAAAACTTGTTGGTCTTTGTGCCACTGATGGCAGCGCATCAATATGCGGATGCGCAACGCGATGGACTGGCCTTGATGGCGTTTGTCGTGTTTAGCCTCACTGCTTCGAGCGTGTATTTGCTGAATGATTTGGTGGATGTGCAAGACGACCGCCACCATGTGCGCAAGCGTCACCGCCCGTTTGCCTCGGGGGCATTGAGCCTGATGACCGGGTGGTTGGCTTGGCCAGTGTTGTTGTTGCTGGCGGTGGCTTTGTCGGCTTTGTACATGCCTGTGCTGTTCTCGGTCAGCTTGGGTGTTTATTTTGTCTTGACGGTGGCGTATTCCTTGTATCTCAAGCAGTTGGCCGTGGTGGATGTGCTCACCCTCGCCGCGCTTTACACCCTGCGCATCATTGCCGGTGCAGCAGCGATTGATGTGGCCGTGTCGTTTTGGTTGTTACTGTTTTCGATGTTCATTTTCTTGAGCCTCGCGCTCATCAAGCGTTACAGCGAACTCAAGGTGGCGCGTGAGGCGGGTAAGTCTGGCGCGTTGCGCGGACGTGGCTACGAGCCTGACGATTTAGAGTTGGTGTCCAGCCTCGGTGGCAGCGCAGGGTTTATTGCTGTGTTGGTGCTGGCGCTGTACATCCAAGACGGGCAGGCCGCGCATTTGTATGCGACGCCGCAACTGATTTGGTTGGCCTGTCCCGTCATGTTGTTTTGGATTTCGCGTGCTTGGCTCATCGCGCACCGTGGTCGTATGCATGACGACCCCATCGTGTTTGCCCTCAAAGACAAAGTCAGCTGGGGTGTGGGCGCGTTCATGGTGGCTGTGCTGGCTTTGGCGCGCGTGCTGTCATGAAGACGGCGGCTCGCATTGCGCTGGTCTACGCCTTGGTGTCAGCCTTGGCCACCGTTGCCAACATTGGTACACAGGCGTTGTCGATGTGGGTTTACAGCGATGCGTATGCGGTTGAGCTGTCTGTGCTCGCGGGCACGGCCATGGGATTCCCTATCAAGTATGTGTTGGAGAAAAAACATGTGTTCGGCTTCAAAGCCGACAACCTAGGCCACGACACCCGCTTGTTCATTCTTTACGGCTTCATGGGCGTGTTCACCACCGCGATTTTTTGGGGCATTGAGTTTGCGTTCCATCACTTCTTTGGCACCGATGCCATGCGGTACTTGGGTGGCGCCATTGGCTTGACGCTGGGGTCGTACATCAAGTACCACCTCGACAAGCGCTTTGTGTTCAAGCAGGAGCTGGCATGAAACCCGTCAGTGCATGGGGTCGTTTGTCGCACGACCTGCACGAGGTACACGCGTTGACCGACCGCACCGCTGTGACGTCGGTGTTGCACGCGCATCAGCCCGGGTTGGCGTTTGGCAACGGCCGCAGCTATGGCGACGTGTGCCTCAACCCCCACGGCAATTTGTGGCTCACCACAGGGCTGAACAAATTCATTGCATGGGACGAAGCCACTGGCCGCTTGGTGTGCGAAGCGGGCGTGCTGCTGTGCGACATCCAGCGTTTGTTTGTGCCGCGCGGTTGGATGTTGCCGGTGACGCCCGGCACACAGCGCATCACCGTGGGCGGCGCGATTGCCAATGATGTGCACGGCAAAAACCACCACGCGGTGGGTTCGTTTGGCGACCATGTGTTGGGCCTGTCTTTGGTGCGCACCACAGGCGAAATGTTGCAACTCGATTGGGCGAATACACCTGATCTGATGCGTGCCACCGTGGGCGGCTTGGGCCTCACCGGCGTGATCGTGACGGCCGAGCTTCAGCTGCGTCGCGTGGGGAGCCCTTGGTTACGGACCGAAACCTTGCCCTACAAAGGCTTGTCCGAATTTTTTGAACTGGCCGATGCTTCCGAGCACGATTGGGAGCACACGGTGTCGTGGATTGACTGCTTGGCAGGCCCCACAGCACGCGGCATCTTTATGCGCGCCAACCACATGACGGCGCAAGAAGCCGCAGCCATGCCGTCGCTGCGCGCTACGTTGGCGGCGCAAAACCGCAAGATGCAAGGCACGCCATTGCGTATGCCGTTTGTGCCCCCTGTGTCCTTAGTCAATGGCTTGTCGCTCAAACCGTTCAACTGGGCCTACTACCAACTGCAAAAACTCAAAAGCGGCGTCGATGTGGCGCACTACGAGCCCTTCTTTTACCCGCTTGACAACATGCAGCACTGGAATCGCATGTACGGCCCGCACGGTTTTTACCAATACCAAAGCGTGGTGCCCCGCGAGGGCGGGCAAGATGCGGTGCAAGCCATGCTCGACGCCATTGCCGCCTCGGGCGAGGGTTCGTTCTTGGCGGTGCTCAAAACCTTTGGTAACCGTGAGGCCAAAGGCCTACTCAGCTTCCCGCAGCCCGGCGTGACCTTGGCCTTGGACTTCCCCAACCGAGGCGAGCGTACCTTGCGCCTGCTGGCGCAACTCGACGCCATCGTGCGTGAGGCGTGTGGCCGTTTGTACATGGCCAAAGACGCCCGCATGCCGCGTAGCTTGTTTGAAGCAGGCTACCCCCGTTTGTCTGAATTTGCAACGTACCGTGACCCGGGCATCAGCTCAGCCATGTCGCGTCGTTTGATGGAGTTTTAAACATGCAACACATCGTCATCATTGGCGCCACCTCGGCCATGGCCGAACACTGCGCCCGCTTGTGGGCGCAAGCGGCCTCGGCTACCTCGTCCTCGTTGCGCCTGACCTTGGTGGGCCGCGATGCAGCACGCACCCAGCGCGTGGCCGATGACCTGCGCGTGCGCAGTCCGCAATCCACGGTGCAGGTCATGACGACCGACTTTGTCAACGCCGCTGCCATTGCGCAAACCGTTCACAGCATCACCGCCATTGCGCCGGTGGATGTGGTGTTGATTGCCCACGGTGTGCTGTCCGACCAAGCCACCTGCCAAGACGATGTGTTGGCCTGCGATGCGGCCTTGCAAGTCAATGGCGTGTCGCCCGTGCTGTTTGCCGAAGCCTTTGCCAAACCGATGGTGGCTGCCAATCACGGCACCATCGCCATCATTGGCTCGGTGGCCGGTGACCGCGGTCGCAAGACCAACTATGTGTACGGCGCTGCCAAAGGTTTGGTGTCACGCTACGCCCAAGGTATGCAGCACCGTTTGGCGCACACGAATGTCAAAGTGGTGCTCATCAAACCGGGCCCGACCGACACGCCTATGACCAGTGACCTCAAGGCCAAAGGGCAAAAAATGGCGTCGGTTGAGCAGGTGGCGCAAGACATCGTGAAAGGCATTGCCGCTGGCAAGCCTGTGGTTTACACGCCGGGGATTTGGCGAGTCATCATGCTGGTGGTGATGCACTTGCCACGGGTTGTGTTTAATAAGCTGAATATCTAGTCGTCGTTTTTTGCTTGTTTAAGGTTGACTGTTCTTCGGGAGCGCGCGTCGCGTATATGGGGTGCGGCGGCTTGCCTCTCTGGAGTACCAGAAATCGTCAGCCGCCGCACCCCATGCACGCAACGCTTTGGGTGTTCGCAGCAAACACGTTTGCGCGAAACTAGACAAGCGAAGCAAAGTCGGACGCAGACTTCGGGGAGGGGCTTAGGGCTGGTGACGATTTCTGGTACTCCAGCATGAGGAACCTGCCCTAAGTCCCTCTCCGAAGCGAGCTCAGCACAAAAAGAGCTCAAGAAAAAAGCAAAGACTTAAAGCGACACCACCTGCATCCCAGGCAACGATGCCATCGGAAATTCCTCATGGTCAAACGCCTTGTCGCCGTCGTCTGACGCCACGCCCGTCGTCACCAACGACTTGAAATCAAACTTCGTGTGGTCCATCAAATGCGAAGGCACCACGTTTTGCAGCGCGGCAAACATGTTCTCGATGCGGCCCGGAAACTTCTTCTCCCACTCGCGCAGCATCTCGCCCACCACTTGGCGTTGCAAGCCGTCTTGGCTGCCGCACAGCGTGCACGGGATGATGGGGAACTGGCG
>CANFZT010000006.1 GCA_947451565.1 Comamonadaceae bacterium
ACGCGGCATTGATGTTGGCGAGCGTGGGATTGGCCAATGCCTACGGGCCCCAGGGCGTGCGTGTGAATGCCATCAACCCAGGTCTCACTTTGACTGACCGCTTGCAAGAAGGCTTCGCCGCCGATGCGCGCATGCGCGGCGTGAGCACGCAAGAGGTGTTGAACCAAACCATTGCCAAGCTCCCTCTCGGGCGTATTGCGACCCCCGAAGAAATTGCCAATGCCACGGTATTTTTAGCCTCCTCAAAAGCCAGCTACATCACTGGCATTTGCATGAGCATGGATGGGGCACTGAATCCGATCGTGGTCTGAGTCGCGGGCCACGCCACGCGCGCTTACTTGACGCCGTAACGCTCGCGGTACGCCTGCGTACGTGCCAGGTGCTCGCCCATGGCGTTGCCGTCTTGTGCATTCAAGTACGTCAACAAATCGCTCAACTCTGCGATGGCGCACACCTGCAAGCCCACTTGCTCGCGCACGTATTGCACGGCGCTGTAGGGCACATCCTTCGTTGTGCCATCGGCTTGTTTTTCAGTTGCCATTTCTTGGCGATCCAAGGCAATCGCCACCGCGTGGGGCGTCGCGCCTGCTGCCTTGATGAGGGCAATCGACTCGCGTGCGGCAGTCCCCGCGCTCATCACATCGTCCACGATCAACACGCGGCCCTTGAGCGGCGCACCCACCAAGCTGCCGCCTTCGCCATGGTCTTTGGCTTCTTTGCGGTTGTAGGCAAAAGGTACGTTCTTGCCCAAACGGGCCAATTCAATCGCTACGGCAGCGCCCAAAGGAATGCCTTTGTAGGCGGGGCCAAAGATCATGTCGAACTCAATGCCGCTTTGCATCAAACGCTGCGCATAGAAGCTCGCCAACTTGCCTAACTTCGCGCCATCGTCAAACAAACCCGCATTGAAGAAGTAAGGGCTCATGCGGCCCGCCTTGGTTTTGAACTCCCCAAACTTCAACACGCCACAATCCAGCGAAAATTGCACAAACTCTTGTGCCAACACATCGTTGGCAGCGGCACTCTGACTCATGGGGAAATTCCTTGTTCAAACTAACCAGCCTCAACCTCAACGGTATTCGTTCGGCCGCCCGCAAGGGCGTGGAAGCTTGGCTCGAAAAAGCCAGCCCTGATTGTATTTGCGTCCAAGAAATCAAAGCCCAAGCGCCTGACGTCGAAGGCATATTCGACCGTTTGGCGGGTTTGCAAGGTCACTTTCACTACGCCGAAAAAAAAGGCTACTCGGGTGTGGGCGTGTACACACGGCATGAACCCAGCGACGTGATCGTCGGCTTTGACGGTGGCGAGTTCGACAGTGAGGGGCGCTATGTCGAACTGCGGTTTGACACACCTACCCAAAAACTCTCCATCATCAGCAGCTACTTTCCCAGCGGCTCCTCTGGCCCTGAGCGCCAAGAGGCGAAATACCGCTTTTTAGCCGCCATGTCGCCCCACCTCAGCGCCTTGAAGCAAACGCGCGAGTTTGTGCTGTGCGGCGACATCAACATCGCGCACAAGGAGGCCGACTTGAAGAACTGGAAGGGCAACCAAAAGAACAGCGGCTTCTTGCCCGAAGAGCGTGCATGGATGACCCAGCTCACCACCCTAGGCGGCATCGTGGATGTGTACCGTCAACTCCAACCCGACACCACCGACGCTTGCTACACCTGGTGGAGCAACCGAGGCCAAGCCTATGCCAACAACGTAGGTTGGCGCTTGGACTACCACCTGGCGACCCCCGCAGTGGCCGCCAAAGCGCGCCACGAGGCGATTTACAAAGATGAGAAATTTTCAGACCATGCGCCCATCACCGTTGCGTATGAGGGGCTGATCTGAATTTCGAATCAAGCCAAAGCCATCACCCGATACACCACCCAAGCGACGTTGACAATCGCCGACAAGGCCAGGGCCGCAAAAGTAAGCTTCATGCCTCTGACCCGTTGGGTGAAATTAGGCGGGGGCTCGTTGATACCTTTGGCATGAAAGTAACGCCCAGCCACGAGCAAGGCACCCAACACGGCCACCAGCCCCCACGGAGCACCGTTGAGCTCCAGAGCGCCGATCAAAAACAGACCCAACGGCACGTATTCAGCAAAGTTGCCGTGCGCGCGTATGGCTCTTTCAAGCTCGTCCACGCCTCCCGCACCCAAAGAGACCTTGTTCTTGCGCCGAAAACCAATCACATTGAATGAGAGTTTGATGAACATCAATGCCAAGATGCTGGCAAAAACAGCGGTTGTCAAAAGCATGGCTTACTCCTATTTTTCAAGCATCACACCAACATCCCCTTGGCCTCAATGAATTTGACCACGGCTTGCAAGCCGTCCAAGGTGCGTAAATTGGTCATCACAAAAGGCTTCAAGCCACTGGCGTTGGTGCGCATGCGAATGGTATCGGCTTCCATCACCGACAAGTCCGCCCCCACATGCGGCGCTAAGTCTGTTTTGTTGATGATGAACAAATCGCTCTTGGTGATGCCCGGGCCACCCTTGCGTGGAATTTTTTCACCCGCCGCCACGTCGATCACATAAATCGTCAAGTCGCTCAACTCAGGGCTGAAAGTGGCCGCCAAGTTGTCGCCACCGCTCTCGATGAACACCACATCGGCATCGGGAAAATCGACCAACATGCGGTCGATGGCTTCAAGGTTAATCGATGCATCTTCGCGAATCGCCGTGTGCGGACAGCCGCCCGTTTCCACACCCATGATGCGCTCCGCAGGCAACGCACCGCTGATGGTCAACAAGCGTTGGTCTTCCTTGGTGTAGATGTCGTTGGTGATAGCCACGAGGTCGTATTTTTCTCGCATGGCTTTGCACAGCATTTCCAACAAGGTGGTTTTGCCAGAGCCCACAGGCCCGCCGATGCCCACGCGCAAAGGTGGCAGTTTTTTGGTGCGGTGCGCGATGGTGTGTAAGTGCTTCATGATCGGAACAGTCGAGAGTATTGGGTTTCATGTTGGGCCGAAAGAATGGCCAGCATAGGGGAGAAGGCTTGGCGCGTGTCGTCCGTCACCTGCATGGCGTGACTGACTGCGGGGGCGATGTGTTGGGCGAGTTGGGTCAACATGCGCTGCCCCGAGTTTTGCCCCAGCGGGACCGACTTGATGGCGGCTTGCACCATGTTCTCAGCCCAGCCAAACGCATAGGCTTGCAAGCATTGTTCTAGGGGTGCGCCGGTGCGTGACAAGGCCAACGCAAACATCAGCGGATAGGTGGGTACCCAACGGTTGCACAGGGCGATGGTGTCTGCATCGATGGCCTCTTGGTTGCGCAGCCACTCCAGCATGGAGCGACCCATTTGCTCGCTTTGCAAGCGCAGCTCGGCGCTCTCGCGTGTGGCGTGTACCCATTGGCTCAAGGCTTGCAAGCGCGTCACATCATGCTGCTGCCACGCCGTCACCATCTGGCCCAACACCGCCATGTCACCACGCGATTGGGTCAGGTGCAATTGGTCAACCAACCACGCAGCGGCGCTGTGTTCGTCATGCACGAGGCCATGGTCGATGGCAGCTTCTAAACCTTCGGAATATGAGAAGCCGCCAATTGGCAAAGCGGGCGAAGCCAGCCAAATGAGTTGAAGCAGCGCGGGCGTGGCAGCAGGCGCTGTGATGGGCGCATCAGTGGTCATGCTGGCAATGGGGGCCGTGTACATGGCCATGCGCTGTGTGTTCCTGCGTGTGCGAATGTCCGTGTCCGTGCCCGTGTGAGTGGCCTTGGCTGCTGTACGCACCGCCTTCAGGTTCAAACGCTTCTTGCACGGCCACCACCGTCATGTGCATGGCACGCAGCATGTCCGCCAACACATGGTCGGGCTCGATCTTCAAATGGTCAGGCTTGAGTTCAATCGGCACATGGCGGTTGCCAAGGTGATAGGCCGCACGCGTCAAATCAAAAGGTGAGCCATGCTCTGCACAGGCGGTGATGCGCAGCACTGCTTGCGGTGCAGCCAGCACGCGCACGAGCGAGCCGTCTTCCAGCACCAGCACATCGCCGCCACGCACCAGGGTGCCGCGTGGCAAAAAGACGCCCAAGGCGCGGCCCGTCGAATCCGTCGCATCAAAGCGGCTTTTTTGGCGCACATCCCAATCCAGCTCTACCGTGGCCGCACGTTTGACCAAGGCAGCGGCCAAGCCTTGACCGCCTGCAATCAATTTAGAACAAGTGAGCATCAGAACCTAGTTAAAACAAGAAGTAGCGTTGGGTCATGGGCAAACTCACCGCAGGTTCGCAAGTGAGCAAATGACCATCGGCGCGCACCGCATAGGTTTGTGCATCCACCTCCATGCGCGGCGCGTAGTCGTTGTGAATCATGTCACGTTTGCCGACGCTGCGGATGTTTCTCACCGCACTCAGCGTTTTGTGCAAGCCAAACTTCTGCCCAATGCCCGCAGCCAAGCCCGCTTGCGACACAAAGGTCAGTGAGCCTCGGTGCAAGGCACCACCATACGCGCCAAACATCGGGCGGTAATGCACGGGCTGGGGCGTGGGGATGGACGCATTCGGGTCGCCCATCGCGGCCATCGCAATGAAGCCCCCTTTCAAAATGATGCTGGGCTTGATGCCAAAGAACGCCGGCTTCCACACCACCAAGTCGGCCCACTTGCCCACTTCCACGCTGCCCACTTCGTGGCTGATGCCGTGTGCGATGGATGGGTTGATGGTGTACTTGGCGATGTAGCGTTTGACACGGAAGTTGTCATGGCGGTCGGTGTCGCCAGGCAATTGACCCCGCTGCGCTTTCATCTTGTGTGCGGTTTGCCAAGTGCGGATGATCACTTCGCCCACACGTCCCATGGCTTGGCTGTCGCTGCTCATCATGCTGATGGCACCGAGGTCGTGCAAGATGTCTTCGGCGGCAATCGTCTCGCGGCGAATGCGGCTTTCGGCAAAGGCCAAGTCTTCCGCAATCGCGGGGTCGAGGTGATGACACACCATGAGCATGTCCACATGCTCGTCGAGTGTGTTCACCGTGTACGGGCGCGTGGGGTTGGTGGAGCTGGGCAGTACATTGGCCTCGCCCACCACTTTCAAAATATCGGGCGCATGGCCACCACCCGCACCTTCGGTGTGGAAAGTGTGGATGGTGCGGCCCTTGAAAGCCGCCACCGTGTCTTCCACAAAGCCCGACTCGTTGAGCGTGTCGGTGTGGATGGCCACTTGCGTGTCCGTGGCTTCGGCCACGTTCAAACAGTTGTCAATCGCGGCGGGCGTGGTGCCCCAGTCCTCATGCAGCTTTAAACCAATGGCACCTGCGTTGATTTGCTCGTGCAACGAATCGGGCAGGGCCGCGTTGCCTTTGCCTAAGAAGCCGAGGTTCATCGGAAAGGCATCCGCCGCTTGCAACATGCGTTCGATGTTCCAAGCGCCGGGTGTGCAGGTGGTGGCGAAGGTGCCGGTGGCGGGGCCTGTGCCACCACCCAACATAGTGGTCACACCACTGGTCAAGGCTTCTTCAATTTGCTGCGGTGCGATGAAGTGGATGTGCGTGTCCACACCGCCTGCGGTGACGATGTTGCCTTCACAGCTGATGACTTCGGTGCCGGGGCCAATCACAATGTCTACGCCCGGTTGTGTGTCGGGATTGCCCGCTTTGCCAATGGCCACAATGCGACCGCCTTTTAAACCAATGTCGGCTTTGACGATGCCCCAGTGATCGATGATGAGTGCGTTGGTCATCACGGTGTCCACGGCGCCGCCGGCTTGCGGGCCAGTGCCTGCGCCGTCGCGTGTGCGCTGCGACTGCGCCATGCCATCGCGGATGGTTTTGCCGCCGCCGAACTTCACCTCTTCGCCATAGCCACCGGCTTGCAGCGTGAAGTCTTTTTCAACTTCAATGACCAAGTTGGTATCTGCCAAGCGCAGACGGTCGCCCACGGTGGGGCCATACATTTCTGCGTAAGCGCGTTTGCCGATGGTTGCCATCAGATGTTTCCTTTGCGTGACGCGTCGACAGAGCCGTTCACCAAACCGCGAAAACCAAACACTTGGCGATCGCCACTCAAGTCCACCAGTTCGACCGTGCGTTGTTGGCCCGGCTCAAAGCGCACAGCGGTACCTGACGCAATGTTCAGCCGCATGCCATGTGCGGCGTCGCGGTCGAAACTCAGACCCGCATTGGTTTCTGCAAAGTGGTAGTGCGAGCCCACTTGAATGGGTCGGTCGCTGGCGTTTTGCACCACGAGTGTGTGCATGCGTCGGCCTGGGTTGAGGGCGTGCTCGCCCTCGTCAATCAACAGTTCACCGGGTGTCATGTACATCTCACTTTATTTGCCACGGCCCATCCACCACATGGCGACAACGACAGCAAGCGCTGCCAAAAAGCCCCAAGCATCGGTGGCGTGGTAGTGCGAAGCGCCTTCGATGCCGTGGCCTTCATGGGCGTGTGCGAACACAGGCAAAAGGATTAAAACAAAAATCAAACGTTCCATGAGGGTGGCGCTTTCAAACAATGGGTTGGTGCACGGTCACGAGCTTGGTGCCGTCGGGGAAAGTGGCTTCGACTTGGATATCCGGAATCATCTCGGCCACGCCGTCCATCACATCCGCGCGGGTCAGCACGTTGCGACCAGCACTCATAAGCTGAGCCACGGTTTTGCCGTCGCGCGCGCCTTCCATCACAGCGGCACTGATGAGCGCGACCGCCTCGGGGTAGTTGAGTTTGAGGCCACGGGCTTGTCGACGCTCGGCCAGCAAAGCGGCCGTGAAGATCAAGAGCTTGTCTTTTTCGCGGGGAGTGAGTTCCATAGTGGCTTTGACTATGCAACTTGCGTGCCCTGTTTTGCAGGATGCCAGAGGCGCCAAGTGCATGCTTTGGTGCACGAAACCTGTCTTGGTGCGCACATCGTCACACCTCAAGTTGCGCCAGCTTGGTGCATCGTCCTTAAGTTGAACTTTATTGGTGCACGTGCGCGGTGTTTGTGATGCACCTTATAGCGAAGCAATTTTTCAGCTAGGAGAAGTGGGCGTTGGCACAGGCTTTGCGATAGCTGTTGTGAAGCGCACCGTTACCGCGAGCGCCGAACCAACCCTTAATTTTTGGAGTGAACCCCCATGATGAATCGTCGAGGAAATTTGAAAGCTTTGGCCGCCGCTGCCGCGCTGTCGGTCGGGTCGTTTGTGATGGCGCCCCAAGCGCTGGCTGCCGATACCATCAAAGTGGGCGTGCTGCACAGCTTGTCTGGCACCATGGCGATTTCTGAGACCGTGTTGAAAGACACCGTGCTCATGGCCATTGACGAAATCAACGCCAAGGGCGGCGTGTTGGGCAAAAAGCTCGAACCCGTGGTGGTCGACCCCGCTTCCAACTGGCCTTTGTTTGCTGAGAAAACCAAGCAGTTGCTCGGCCAAGACAAAGTGGCCGTCATGTTCGGTTGCTGGACCTCGGTGTCGCGCAAGTCGGTGTTGCCTGTGGTGGAAGAAATGAACGGTTTGCTGTTCTACCCCGTGCAATACGAAGGTGAAGAGCTGTCTAAAAACGTGTTTTACACCGGCGCAGCGCCTAACCAACAAGCCATCCCTGCGGTGGACTACTTGATGAGCAAAGACGGCGGCGCTGCCAAGCGTTGGGTCTTGTTGGGCACCGACTATGTGTACCCACGCACCACCAACAAAATTTTGCGCGCTTACCTCAAGAGCAAGGGCGTGGCTGACAAAGATATCGACGAGAAGTACACACCGTTTGGTCACAGCGACTACCAAACCATCGTGGCTGACATCAAGAAATTTTCTGCGGGCGGCAAAACTGCCGTGGTGTCCACCATCAACGGTGACTCCAACGTACCGTTTTACAAAGAACTGGGCAACGCTGGCTTGAAGGCCAAAGACGTGCCAGTCGTCGCCTTCTCCGTGGGTGAAGAAGAATTGCGTGGCGTGGATACCAAGCCTTTGGTGGGTCACTTGGCGGCATGGAACTACTTCATGTCCATCAAGAGCCCCGCCAATGATGAATTCATCAAGAAATGGGCGGCCTACGCCAAGGCCAAAGGCATCGCGGGTCACAAAGACAAGCCTTTGACCAACGACCCGATGGAAGCGACTTACATCGGCATCAACATGTGGAAGCAAGCGGTTGAAAAAGCCAAGACCACCGATGTGGACGCGGTGATCAAAGCGATGGCGGGCCAAACCTTCAAGGCGCCAAGCGGCATCGTGAGCAAGATGGATGAAAAGAACCACCACTTGCACAAGTCGGTGTTCATCGGCGAGATCAAGGCCGATGGCCAGTTCAATGTGGTTTGGAAAACACCAGGCCCTGTGAAGGCCAAGCCATGGAGCCCTTACATCGAAGGCAATGCTGCAAAGCCTGATGAGCCTGTGAAGAAGTAAACCTTTCTCCGAGGGATGAACTTGGGGGAGGGCTCTGCCCTCCCCTTTTTTATGGGAATCTGGATGACCTGTTTTTCTTTACCTGCCTGGATGCGTCAGCTCGCACTGCGCAGCACTTGTGCGCTGGCACTCGGCGTGTTCAGTCACGCCTCGGTGCAGGCACTGACCACGGAACAAGCGCGCGCCCTCACCTTGGGCGACACCGATGCACGCGTGACCGCGCTGCAAAAAGCACTGGCCTCACCTGACGTACAAACCGCCGCCTTCTTGCAAGACATGGCCAATGATGCGGTGAAGGTCAACGGCACGCAAGTGCTGGTGGTACGCGATGGCAAAGCCGTTGACCCTGTCAGCGGTGCAAACACGGACTTGCCGGATACCGCAGAAGACGTGATCAACAACAACCGCATGCGCGGGGAAATTGACGCCGCCTTGTCTGCCCTGCAACTGCTCAGCCCCGACGCCGCCTTGCGTTTGCAAGCGGCCAAATCGGTGCTGAAAGAACCTGATCCCACCAAACTCGCCATGCTGGAAAAAGCATTGACCAGCGAGATCAACGAGGACGTGAAAAAACAAATGCTACTGGCGCGTGCAGCAATTTTGCTGAACAGCGACAACGCCGACGAGCGCTTTGCCTCAGCCAAAACTTTGGCCGACAGCCAAACGCCCGACACCCAACTCTTGCTCAACCAACGTTTGAGCCAAGAGGAAGACAAAAAGGTTCGAGCTCAGCTGCAAACCTCACTGCTCACCATTCAAGCCGCATTGAGCTGGGGTGAAAAGCTCGGCGCCTTGTTCACAGGCATCAGCTTGGGTTCCATCTTGTTGTTGGTGGCCTTAGGTCTCGCCATCACCTACGGTTTGATGGGCGTCATCAACATGGCGCACGGCGAGCTGATGATGATTGGCGCCTACGCCACCTACGTGGTGCAAGGTTTGTTTCGCCAGTATTTGCCCGGCATGTTTGACGCGTATTTGCTGGTGGCCGTGCCTGCCTCGTTCCTCGCTGCGGCCCTGGTGGGTGCGGTGCTAGAGCGCCTGGTGTTGCGCCACTTGTATGGCCGCCCCCTCGAAACATTGCTGGCCACCTGGGGCATTAGCCTCGTGCTGATGCAAGGCGTGCGCAGTATTTTTGGGGCGCAAAACGTGGGCGTTGAAAACCCCTCCTGGATGAGCGGAGGCGTGCAGCTGCTGGCCAACCTTTCGCTGCCCTACAACCGTTTGGTCATCATTGGCTTTGCCTTGTTTGTGTTGGTGGGCATGACGCTGTTGATCAGCCAAACACGTTTGGGTTTGTTCGTGCGCGGCGTCACCCAAAACCGTCCGATGGCTTCGGCCTTGGGCGTGAACACCGCACGCATTGACACCTATGCGTTCTCACTCGGCTGCGGCATTGCAGGCCTGGCCGGTTGTGCCCTCAGCCAAATTGGCAACGTGGGACCAGACCTTGGCCAAAGTTACATCGTCGACGCCTTCATGGTGGTGGTGCTAGGTGGCGTGGGCCAATTGGCAGGCACGGTGTACGCCGCGATGGGTTTGGGATTGATGAACAAATTGCTCGAAGGTGTGGCCGGTGCTGTGCTGGCCAAGATTGCGGTGTTGGTGTTCATCATCGTGTTCATCCAAAAACGTCCCCAAGGCATCTTTGCCATGAAAGGCCGCAGCGCGGAGGCATGACATGACCACACACAACTCTTCTTCGCTCCAACTGCCAGAGCCGCCCGCTTTGTTAGGCCCGAAAGCTTGGATGCTTTTTTTGGCAGCGTTCATCACCGTGTGCGCCGTTGTGCCTGTGCTCAACCTGTGGGTACCCGCAGGCAGCGTGTTCCACATGAGCGACTACGCCGTGGCCTTGGTGGGCAAGATCATGTGCTATGCCATCTGCGCTTTGGCGATGGATTTGATTTGGGGCTACACCGGTATCTTGTCGCTGGGCCACGGTTTGTTCTTTGCGCTGGGTGGCTATGTGATGGGCATGTACCTCATGCGCCAGATCGGCACCGACGGCAACTACAAAAGCAACTTGCCAGACTTCATGGTGTTTCTCGATTGGAAAACCTTGCCTTGGCATTGGACGTTCAGCGACAGCTTCCTTGCCACGCTGTTGCTCATCGTGTTGGTGCCCGGTGTGTTGGCCTTGGTATTTGGCTACTTCGCGTTTCGCTCGCGCATCAAGGGCGTGTACTTCTCCATCATCACGCAGGCCATGACGTTTGCCGCCATGCTGCTGTTCTTTCGTAACGAAACGGGCTTTGGTGGCAACAACGGCTTCACAGACTTCAAACGCATCTTGGACTTGCCCATTGCCACCCCCGCCATGCGCATGACCTTGTTTGTGCTGACGGGCTGGGCGCTGTTGATGAGCTTTTTGTTTGCCCGCTGGTTGGTACAAAGCAAGTTTGGCCGCGTCCTGCAAGCCATTCGCGACGCAGAAAGCCGCGTGATGTTTTCGGGCTACTCACCCCTGCCCTACAAGCTGACCATCTGGGTCATCTCTGCGGTGATGTGCGGCATTGCCGGCGCTTTGTATGTGCCACAAGTGGGCATCATCAACCCCAGCGAAATGAGCCCTGCCAACTCGATTGAGATGGCGGTGTGGGCCGCTGTGGGTGGCCGTGCGTCGCTGATTGGTCCCATCGTCGGTGCGTTCTTGGTCAACGGCATGAAGAGCTGGTTGACCGTGACGGCACCTGAGTTTTGGTTGTATTTCTTAGGTGCTTTGTTCATCGGCGTGACGCTCTACATGCCGCAAGGCGTGGTGGGCTTGCTACAAAAACTCAGCACCAAGCCAAAAGCAGAGGAGCGCGTATGACCCCCGATCTGTTTGAAGAAGGCACCGAGCGCTTAGCCACACACCAGGCGCGCGTGATCACAGAGGTGAACTCCGGCGACCGCAGCGCGGGCTTTGGTCGGGTGCATGAACCTGGCAGCTTAGACCTGGCACATGGCCGCATCTTGTACTTAGAAGATGTGCATGTGAGCTTCGATGGTTTCAAAGCCATCAATGGTTTGTCACTCGACATTGCACCGGGCGAGTTACGCTGCATCATCGGGCCTAACGGCGCGGGTAAGACCACGATGATGGACATCATCACCGGCAAAACCAAGCCGGATTCAGGTGACGTATTTTTTGGCAGCACCATCAACTTGCTGCGCCACAACGAGCCCGAAATTGCACAACTGGGCATTGGTCGCAAATTTCAAAAGCCCACGGTGTTTGAACACCTGAGCGTGTTTGAAAATTTGGAGCTGGCTTTGAAAACCCACAAAGGCGTGGCACCCTCGATGTTCTTCAAACTCAACGGCACGCAACGCGACCGCTTGAGCGACGTGCTGCACACCATTCACTTGGAAGACAGCGTGACGCGCCAAGCTGGCAACCTCAGCCATGGCCAAAAGCAGTGGCTGGAGATTGGCATGTTGCTCATGCAAGACCCCAAGCTCTTGCTGCTCGACGAGCCGGTGGCCGGCATGACCGACTTTGAGACCGAACGCACGGCCGAACTTTTCTTGACCCTCAAAGGCAAACACTCGCTGATGGTGGTGGAGCATGACATGAGCTTCATCAACACCATCTCCGACATCGTCACCGTGCTGTGCGACGGCTCGGTGTTGGCACAAGGCACGCTCGCGCAAGTGCAAGCCGACGAGCGCGTGATTGAGGTGTATCTGGGCCGCTAACTCTGACGTTCACTATGCACACACACGACATGCCTTTAGATATGCCATTACTCCAAGCCTCTCACATCAACCAGTTTTATGGTGGCTCGCACATCCTGCGCAATGTGAGCTTTGAAGCCAACTTAGGCCGCATCACCGTGCTACTCGGTCGCAACGGCGTGGGCAAAACCACCTTGCTTAAATCACTCATGGGCGCCGTGCCCATTCGTGATGGCAACATCACCTTTAACGGCGAATCCATCGAACGCGCCGCACCCTACGAGCGCGCGCGCGCAGGCATTGGCTACGTCCCACAAGGACGCGAAATCTTTGCGCGCCTCACAGTGGAAGACAACTTGCGCATGGGCCTGGCCACACAACCTGCAGGCACAGACATTCCTGCGGAGTTGTTTGAACTGTTTCCCGTGTTGAAGCAAATGCTGCATCGCCGTGGCGGCGATTTGTCAGGCGGTCAACAACAACAACTCGCCATTGCCCGGGCATTGGCCTCAGGCCCTAAGTTGTTGGTGCTAGATGAACCGACAGAAGGCATTCAGCCGAGCATCATCAAAGACATTGGTCGTGTGATTCGCATGTTGGCCAGCCGTGGCGACATGGCCATCTTGCTATGCGAGCAGTATTACGACTTTGCAGAAGAATTGGCAGACGACTACTTGGTGATGGAGCGGGGTGAGGTGATTGCGCGTGGCTTGGGCTCTGACATGCAACGCAACAACGTTCGTCAATTGGTCGCCATCTAAAAAGCAGGCTGCAGTCTGGGTGCAGCAAAAAACTACATCGACCAAATACGCGGCGGCACATCCGACATGCCCCACATGCCGCGTCGCCACGAAGCCCAAACCCCACGCAACAACGTCTGCGCAGGCTCCACCAACGGCGACAACGTGCGCAACACCACAATCCGCGGATGCGGTGACGTCACCCCCGCCACCAAGCCCGCAGGTGCCGCCTGCGTCAACTCACGCGCCAACGACAAAGCCAAATCGCGACGCTCACGCGGCAAATCTGCGCCACACGCAAACACCAAGGTCGCCATACAGCGATGCTTGGCCAACCCCAAGGGGCCATCCATCAAGCGTGCATCTTGGGCGTCAAGTAACCCGCGCTCCAGCCACACACCCGTCACTTCCATGTGCTGCTGCAACTGACCATGCTCGAACGGCAAGTTGGCATTCGGTAGGCCGAGGGCGGTGATATCCCACGCCATCATCTCTGCCTTGGGCGCTAGGTCGAACACGGCCTGGTTCAAACCGTGACAACCGTTGTACGCAATGGTTTCTAGCGGCAGCCACTCTAGACGGGCACCGCCGCCCACATAGGCTTTCACCTGTTGCGTGGCGAGACCTTGCTCGCTTCTGTAAAAACGTGTCGCGCCAGGGGTGGTGAGCAGCGCGTGTGTGTCAGCCCCTAAGTGCAACTGAATGTCCAGCAAGTCGCCGCCCACCAAACCGCTGGGTGGATGCACCAGCACGTTGTGGCACACGGCGTTGCCTTCGGGGTAAAGGCTTTGCAACACGCGCAGCGGGCCAACGTGCTCGAACTTCGCCACGGTGCGCTCAGCAGCACGGGCGTAGTCGAGTTTGAGATGCGCTTGCCAACCGCTCATGTTTGCCTTGTTTTGGTGCTTTAAAGGAGATTCAGAGAATAAATGGTGCGAGGCGCACAAAACTAGTGCAAGTCTGCTCGACGTTTGCACAGTTAAGGGGGGCCTTACTGGCGCACCAATTGCTAGGTCTATGCGTGATGCCTGTTCTCTCTTCGTCCTCTCTGTGCGCAACCGGCGCGATTGCGTTACAGCTATGCCTTGCAGGCTTCGTGCCAGCGGCACGGGCTGATGGCCTTGATGGGCATCTGCTTGCTCATACCGAAATGCCCGAGATTGAAATTCACAGTGAATCCGATACAGCGGATCACAACAGCGCATCCGAAGGCCGCATCCGTGCGCAACGGATCGTCCAGCAAGCCCTACTTCGTCCTGCCGATGTACTAGAAAACATTCCAGGCATGGTTGTCACACAGCATTCGGGCGATGGCAAAGCCAACCAGTATTTTTTGCGCGGCGTGAACCTAGACCACGGCACAGACTTCGCCAGCACCATCAACGGTGTGCCCGTGAACCTGCCCACTCACGCACACGGGCAGGGTTACAGCGATTTGAATTTTTTAATGCCAGAGTTGGTGCAACGTGTGGACTACCGCAAAGGTCCCTATGCAGCGCAAGACGGTGATTTTTCTTCGGCGGGATCGGCCCACTTTGTATACCGCAAGCACGTCGATCGTCCTTTCAGCCACTTCACATGGGGGCAGCGGGGTTACGTGCGTGGCATGGCCGCTGACTCGCGCAGCGTAGGGGAAGGCCTGGTGCTACTCACCGCCGTCGAGCGCGCGAACAACGATGGCCCGTGGACCGTGCCCGAAGGACTACGCAAAACCAACGCGCTACTCACCCTGAGTGGGGGCAGTCCAGAACAAGGCTGGTCCACCAGCGTCTCGCTGTACCGCGCGCAATGGACAGCCACTGACCAAGTGCCTCAACGTCTGCTGGACCAAGGCAACTACCAAGGCCAAGCTTTTGGCCGCTTTGATTCGCTAGATCCCAGCGATGGCGGCCACACCCATCGCAACAGCGTGTCAGGCGAATGGCACCACCACGACACGAATAACGTTCGCAAGCTAAGCTGGTACATCATGCAGTATGACCTTGATTTGTATTCCAACTTCACGTACCAAACCACACCTGCGGGCGACCAGTTTGCCCAGCGTGACAAGCGCACAGTGGTCGGAGCACATGCCTTGGCGTCGTGGACCGTGGGCCAGAACGAAACAAACCCCAGCACGAACACCGTAGGGCTGCAAGTACGACAAGACCACATTCAAGTCGGACTTGACCAAACCACGCGTCGAGAAATCAGCAACCCTGTGAGCGCCGATGAAGTAATGCAATCCTTGGTCGGCGTGTACGCAGAAACCAACACCGCTTGGTTGCCTCAGTTCCGAACCGTGGTGGGCATGCGCTTTGACCAATTCAACGCACGCACCGCCAACACGTTGGTGATGGGTCCTTCAACCACGCAACAAAGCCAACAACTTTCGCCAAAGTTCTCGGCCATTTGGGATGCGTTACACCACACTGAATTCTTCTTCAACGCAGGCCGAGGGTTTCACAGCAATGACGCCCGCAGCCAAGCAGGCCTCAGCCGTTCGCAAGGTGAAGAGCTAGGTCTGCGTACCCGTGCACTACCTCATGTGCAAAGCAGCCTCGCGCTTTGGCGCTTGAATTTCGGCGCCGACTTGCACTATGTCGGCGACGCAGGCACCACCGAAATAGGACGTCCCAGCCAACGCACCGGCCTAGAGCTGAACAACCGCTGGACACCCCAACGCCATATCAGCCTAGAAGCCAACTTGGCGTGGAGCCGTCCACGCTACACCGACCCCAGCGCCATGGGGAACGCAGTCCCCAATGCAGTACAAAAAGTGGCACAACTCCATGCCACAGCGAGCCACATGGGCGCTTGGTCGTCCGCCTTAAATGTGCGCTACATCGGCTCAGCACCTTTGTTGGAAGACAACAGCATGCGCTCATCTGCCAACATCAGCACGCAACTTCGCCTCTCGCGCCGCATGAGCCAAGATGTGACGGTATCGCTGGATGTGTTCAACCTCACGAACCGCAAAAACAACGACATTCAATACGCCTACACCTCACGCCTAAGCGGCGAGCCTGTGGCGGGCGTGATCGACCACCACTTACACCCCGCCGAACCGCGCACTTTTCGTCTGGGTGCACGCGTGCAGTATTGAGCCGCCTACACTTGGCGGGTGACTACAAATACAAAAAAACAAATCGCCATCATTGGCGCAGGCCCCGCTGGCCTGATGGCCGCTGAAACACTGAGCGCCGCAGGCGTTCATGTGCATGTGTATGACGCCATGCCTTCGGTAGGCCGCAAGTTTTTGCTAGCCGGTTTGGGGGGGCTCAACCTCACACATGCCGAACCTTTTGACATTTTCACGACCCGCTACGCCGAGCGCCGCGAAGCCTGCACTGCATGGCTCAAGACGTTGGATGCAGGGGCCATTTGTGAATGGGTCAAAGGCTTAGGGCTAGACACGTTTGTGGGCAGCTCGCAGCGGATCTTTCCGACAGACATGAAAGCGGCACCTTTGCTGCGCGCTTGGCTACACCGCTTGCGCCACCCGACACAAGGCGTGCCGGTCACCTTTCATATGCGCCACCGCTGGAACGGTTCGTTGGAACAACGCCGTAATGAATTCAGTCTGAACTTTGACACACCGCAAGGCACGCACACCGCACACGCAGATGCTGTGCTGTTGGCTCTCGGCGGTGGTAGCTGGGCCAAGTTGGGTTCGGACGGAGCGTGGCAATCGTGGGTCAGCGCATTGGGCATTGACGTGTCGCCACTGCGCCCTGCCAACTGCGGCTTTGACGTGCAAAGCCGCGATGGCCATACTGGCTGGAGCAAGCACTTATCAGCACAGTTTGCGGGCACGCCACTCAAGTCGGTGGCCTTGTCGTTCACCGACAGCTTGGGCCATAGCTTTAGCCGTCGCGGCGAGTTTGTGGTGACGGCCACAGGCGTCGAAGGCAATTTGGTTTACGCCGCATCGGCCTTACTGCGCGATGAAATTGCGCGCAGTCGCTGCGCGACGTTGCACCTTGACCTCAAGCCTGATTTCACGCCCGAGCGTGTAATGGCCGAGGTGTCACACCCCCGCGGCAGCCGCTCGCTCAGCAGCCATTTGAAAAGTCGCCTCCACCTCAGCGCGCTGCACCTAGGACTGTTGCACGAAGTGCTAAGCAAACAAGCCATGAACGACACGGCGCAATTGGCCACAGCCATCAAACACTTACCCATCACGTTGACGGCCACACGGCCATTAGACGAAGCCATCAGCAGCGCAGGCGGCGTGCGCTTAGAAGCACTAGATGCGCGCCTGATGGCCACTGCACTGCCAGGCTTGTTTGTGGCTGGCGAAATGTTGGACTGGGAAGCCCCGACGGGTGGCTATTTACTTAGCGCCTGCTTGGCCAGTGGTCGCGTGGCGGGCCTTGGCGCGGCGCAGCACTTGTGCTGAGCCACTATGATTGCGGCATTGCTTAGCTTTAAACCTTGATAGCCATGTTCCGCACCCTGCTCAAATCAAAGATCCACCGAGTGGTTACGACGCAGTGCGAGCTTCATTACGAAGGCTCGTGCGCGATTGATGAAAACCTGCTCGACGCCGCCAACATTTGTGAGAACGAACAAGTCCACATCTGGAATATCAACAACGGCGAACGCTTCATCACCTACGCCATCAAAGGCGAACGTGGCTCAGGCATGATTTCCGTCAATGGTTCTGCCGCACGCCGCGCCAGCGTGGGTGACTTGTTGATCATTGCCTCGTTTGCGCAAGTGCATGAAGACCAAGTGGCCCAACATGAACCACAACTCGTGTTTGTGGATGAACACAACCAACAAGTGGGCTTGCGCCACCATGTACCCACGCAAGCTGCGCCGGGGCATGGGACGGATGAGTGTTGAGCGCATTGAGTCACCTCTTCTCTATCAACGCACGATCTCATCCATCGTGCGTTTTTCTTTATGAAATCATTTAACGCATTGGTTCTAGAGCGTATTTGTTATTGAATTGATGCATCAGTGAAACTACGATTTTGGTTGTTCTTCATTCAACCATTCACATGAGATTCGCCATCGTTACCTCTTCGATTTCAGTGGTCCTTATCACTTTCGTTAGCGCACTTTCTATCGCTGTTCTTTCTTGGATTTATCCAGCCGTTCAAAGCTACGAACCTAACTCCGATTTGAAAACAGAAATTTCTTGGGGCCAGGGTAGCTAAGCCATGCGACCAAGTTTGATCATCGCATTGCTTCTTTCTATCGGAAGCATCAGCACCGCAGCGGTGCTTTTTTGGGATGGCTCGCCAAAATCATCGAGTAAAAGAACGGCACCGCCGCTTTCTGTAGAGATCAAATGGGGCGAAGGCTCTGAAGCCGGCTTGCCTGATGCTGCGATTCACAAATAAAAACGTTCACGCTTCTAGTGCATTTGTTCTAGAGCAAATTTTCTATTGAGTCGCTGAATAGCTGTCACTACCATCAAAGATCTATTAAATTTTCGGTCACGTTTGGATATGAATAAAGTACACGCCATCAGCGACAACCTGAACTACTTGATGCGTTTGCTTATCAGCATCGCCTTGCTTTCTAGTGCTGTTGCTTGGGCGGCAAAGACTGAAAGAATGAAAACGGAACTGGGCAATGATGAAGCAACATTTTTATTGACAGGGACGTGTCAAAACGGTGAGCCTTATCGACTGTTTTCATATCAGAAGCGTACCGGCGGTTTGTCTCAGTCGTACTATGACTACGAAGGACCTGCTGGCAAAGGTTCGGTTCGATCGGACACCTACCCCAAAGTGATGGCGGTGAGAGTTTGTCGCAAACTGGCGGAAATCATCAACGCCAACTATTGGGAATGATGCAGAGATGTTTCATTTGTCAATTGAATACAACTCTTCGAACAGGCCGACAAGCAATCGGCTGGAGCATCCATTGCTAGAGGTTTTAGAAAGTGTCTACGAATCAGGCTCTATCGGCAAGGCTGCCAAACAACTGGGTCGCTCTTATCGTCATGTTTGGGGCGAACTGAAGCACTGGGAATCAACACTGAATACAAACCTAATTGTTTGGGGAAGAAACGGCAAGGGGGCCGAGCTGACACCGCAAGCCATTGAATTCCTAGACGCTGTTTCTAAAATCCAAGTGGATTTAGCGCCCCAATTTGCGCATATCAAGAATTGCCTCCAGCAATGCGTTACCGTTTTGCAAGCGACCAGCGCACCGCACCACACTTAATATGAATGCACTATTTTTGGTTACTTTCTAATGCAATCTGCGGCTTCATGACGCATCTGTAACTAAAGTTTAATTGATGCAATAGCGACGCGTCAGTACGATCACTGACACATGAATGCCATCATTAAAAAATCCCTCCTCATCATTGATGACCACCCTGTTTATCGTGATGCGTTGGGTGAAAAATTGACGCTTGAATTTATAGATGATGGGGTCGAAGTTGCCGTGGCAAGCAGCGCCAACGAAGGCCTAGAACTTATTGAAAACACAGACAAACACTGGATCGTTTTGCTGGACATTTTGATGCCCGGACTTAGTGGTTTAGCCGGCATCAAAGTTTTTAAAGACTTACACAATGTTCAACAAGTTGTAGCGATTTCTGGACTTGACGAGCACGCTTGGGAGCCCAAAACAGCTTCTGCAGGAGCTTCGATGTTTTTGTCGAAAAATAACACTGCCGAATTTATTATTCGCAAGTTAAAGCCGCTGCTAGCCCTTCAAACTGACTACGTCGCGAAAACTGAAAATGTAGAACCTAAAGAGTTTCGACTCACGCAACGGCAGAGAGAAGTTCTTGATTTAATTTCGCAAGGTCACCCGAATAAATTGATTGCCGACTTCTTAGACATCAGCGAACAAACCGTCAAAATTCACATCAATCAAATATTCAAAGAGCTACGAGTTTTTAACAGGACTCAAGCTGTGCTTAAAGCACAAAAGCATCAACTGCTGTCGTGAGAATTGAATTGATGGCGAACGAGATCAACAACGTCTATCTGCTACGAGAGAAATCAGCGCATATCACCAAGGCTGCGCGCTCAGCCACAGTCGCCAATTTATTGGCGCCTATGCTTTGCATTCCGATGTTCAAGGATGAAGTCCAACCCTTGAATTTAGCCATCTGGCTAGGCTATATGTTCATTGCCGTGTTCATTCGTACGTGGATGATTTTTCAGTTAGCGCATGAAGCTGAAAAAATTCTCGACCCCGAACGTCATTTAAAAGTCATGACCTATGCCGTTGGTATGGTTGGTTTTGGCTGGGGCTTAGGTTGGGTTTTGATGGCGCCAGATTTGTTGATGGTGAATCGGATGATTTATGTGTACATGACAACGGCTGCGATGATTTCGAGCATGTTTGCATACAGCGTGAACACGGCAACATTTTTTGCGTTCACGTTGCCAATCATGATTCCTTCATTGAGTACGGTTCTATGGTCCGTCAATATTTTTCCATGGCCATTTACTGTCGGTCTGGCATCGCTTTACATCGTCGTGCTTAGCATTGCGAAAAACTTCGCCAAGACTTTTGAAGATTCTGTGCGACTTAGATTTCGCAACGAACATTTGTATCAAGAGTTAGCGGCGGAACGCGATCAATCCGTTGCTGCGAATGTGGCCAAATCGAAGTTCATTGCGGTTGCAAGCCATGATTTGCGACAACCCATGCATGCCGTTAACGTCTATTTAGAACTGGTTAACTTGGACAACTTGCCAACGGTTGAAAAAAAATCGCTGTCAAAAATTAAAAGCAGCATCACCACCCTGAACGCGATGTTTGACTCGCTCCTGAACATCAGCAAACTAGATGCCGATGCCATGCAAGTCAATCATCGTGTCTTTCGTTTGGATGACCTCGCAACTACGATTCGCGATCTCACAGAGGCCAAAGCAACAAGCAAAGGCTTGATCTTTAATGTGACTCATGCCGACTTTTTAGTGCGCGGGGACAAACTACTGCTTCAACAAATCATCACCAATCTCGCCTCAAATGCTATTCAATACACAGAACATGGACAAGTGGACGTGCGCTTCGAATCTGAGCACGATTGCTTGACCATTGAAGTGAGCGATACAGGGTGCGGGATAGCAGAATCAGAACAACAGCACATCTTCAATCAGTTCTACCGAGCAGACAAAACGCGAGCATTGCATGATGGACTAGGGTTAGGGCTGTCTATCGTTCAACGTTTATGCAATCTCATAGGTGCCGACGTTCGTGTGGTATCAACACCGGAGAGAGGTACAAAGTTCATCATCACGACGTCTTTCCCAATCTCAGCGAATGCAGAAAAAATTTATCCTTTACAGCAAGTGGTGCAAAAACCGTATGGTTCACATCGAACCCTTCAGGGCAAATACATTGCGGTGATTGAAGACAACCCCATCATTGTTGAGGCATATAGGCAAACACTAGCCAACAAAGGCGCATACGTTGAAGTGCTATCAGAGTACCCGGACGAACTGGCGCTGCAGCTTGCAACCATCGACCGGATTGACTGCATCTTGAGTGATTACCGACTGAGTCAAACCACAGGTGATGTGCTGATACAAAAGCTCAGAGATAACTACAACGAAGAAATACCCGCCATCATCGTCACAGCAGATACGTCACCGTCTCACATCAATTTATTTGCTCAGTTAAATGTACAAGTGCTGCACAAGCCAATTAGTTTTCATGATGTCGCTGCAACCATTGAAAAAATCACAGCACCTAAATAACAAAGAGGCCCGCTCATTTTTAGGCGGGCCTCTTATTTTTAAGTTCAGTGATTACTGAGCCATGGCTTCGATGGCGATGTCGATGCGCACGTCGTCACCCACGTAAGGAGCGAATTTACCTGCGTTAAATTCGCTGCGCTTGATCACGGTGAAGGCATTGGCCCCCAAGGCTGGCTTTTTCATCATGGGATGAGGCATAGCTTGGAAGCTGGTCACGGTCAACGTCACCGGCTTGGTCACGCCCTTGATGGTGAGCTGACCTTCGATGGTGTGTGGCTTGTCACCTTCAAACACCACTTGGGTGGATTTAAACGTGGCTTGTGGGAACTTGGCAGTGTCCAAGAAGTCTTCACCTTGGATGTGTTCGTTGAAATCCACAAAACCTGTACTAACCGACTTGGTGTCGATCACGATGTCCACTGAGCCTTTTTTGGCTTGGGCATCAAACACCACTTTGCCTGTGGTTTTGCTAAAGCTGCTCAACTGTGTAGAGTAGCCAAAGTGTGAGTACGAAAAACGTGGGAAGGTGTGTGTGCCATCCACGTCATAAGTTACGGGGGCAGCCATGGCCGATGCCACGGCGCCCGTGAGTGCCAAAGCGACGGCGATGCGTTTGATTGATTTCATTTGAAAGCTCCTGTTTAAAAAATCATTTGCCAGAGTTGGCGGTGAGTTGGAAATTAACTTGGATGTCGTTGGCGACCACATCGAACTTGGCCCACATGCCTTCGCCAATGGCAAAGTCAGCGCGACGCATGACGAAGCCACCACTGAACACAGCTGCGTTACCTTGTGCAACCAGCTTCAGCGGAAATTTGATGTCTTGGCTCTTGCCTTTGATGGTGAGCACGCCTGTTACATCAAACTGGTTGGCGCCCGTGGCTTTGATTTGTTTGGCCACAAAGGTAGCTTTGGGGAATGCTTTGACGTTGAACCAGGTTTTACCGATCACTTCATCGTCTGCATCAGACGAACCGGCGTCGATGCTGGCGAGGTCAATTTCGATTTCGGCTTTGGCAGCGGCGGGTTTGGCCGGGTCGAAGCTGAGCTGGGCTGCAAACTTCTTGAAGCGGCCATCCATGGCCACGCCCATTTGTTTGTATTGAAATGTGACTTTGCTTTTCTCGGGCTGAATGACTTTGTAGTCGACGGCGACAGCGTTCGTCGCTAGCCCCAAAGCAAGTATGGCGCCCATGACAAGAGTGGAGAGGTGTTTCATGTGTTGTCCTTCAAGGTAATGCTGCGCGTGGGCAGCATGCGTTTCAAAATATCGTCTTTGTCAATCCAGTGATGCTTCAGGGCTGCGGCCACATGGCCTGCCAGCAAGAAAAGCAGCACCCAGTTAAGCACCTCATGGACCTCTTTGAGTAAGTGACCCAGCTCTTTGTTCTTCTCTAACAAATCGGGCAAAGGCAGCACGCCAAACCAAACGGTGGGCACGCCTTTGGCAGAACTCATTAACCAGCCCGAGACGGGAATAACGATCATCAAACCGTACAAAGCTCCATGGCCCAAATGCGCCATAACTTTGACCAGTGGCGACATCGTGCTGGGGTAAGCAGGCGGAGTGTTGAGCACACGCCATAACAAACGCAGCCACACGAGCACAAACACGCTCACACCGGCCCATTTGTGCCACGCGTAGTACTGCAGTTTTTCAGGCGACAAAGGCATGTCGGTCATCACAAAGCCCAACGCGATGAGTCCTGCAAAAACAAGCGCCATGCCCCAATGGAATAGTTTGGAAATGGCGGTGTAAGTCGTACTCATATAGATCCTTAATGCACGAAGGCATAGCCATCCATGGCTATTACGTAGTCACTCACCCCGCGGTAAAAAGCTTGAGGGGTGGCACCAGCACCTGCGGCGCCCAGTGCCACATACAGCGGTAGCAAGTGGTCTTCACTTGGGTGGGCTTGCCGACCATCGGCGGCATGTTGGCGATAGTTGAGCAAAGCACTCACGTCATTCGCCATCAATTGCGTGTTCACCCAATCGGCAAAGTGCTGCACGTAGGCTGGCGTTTGGCCCTTGGTCGACGCCGCCACATGCCAGTCGCGCAGGTTGTGTGTGATGTTGCCGGAGGCAATCACCCAAATGTTTTTCTCTGCTAACACCGACAGGGCTTGGCCTACGCGAAACGCGTGCTCCGGGCCTGCATGTGTTTGCATGGACAAGGGAACGATAGGTACATCGGCATCGGGGAACATTTGACGCAAGGGTTGCCACGCACCGTGGTCTAAGCCGTGTTGGCTACTGTCGTCTACTGCCATGCCTGCGCTGCGCAACGCAGTGGCCACCTCTTTGGCCACTTCTGGACAACCTGTGGCTGGGTATTGAATTTTGTACAGCGCTTCAGGAAATCCAGCAAAGTCGTGGATGGTTTCCAACTGCGTGGCCACGCTGACGGTGGGGATGCGGGTGTCCCAATGCGGGCTCACCACCACGATGGCACGCGGAGTGGACAGCTTTTGCACCATGTCAGACATGGCTGCGCCCACAGCACCTGGATTCAGGGCAAAGGTGGGTGCGCCATGCGGCACAAAGAGGACATTGCGAAAGGTCTGCATACGAGTTCTCGGGTTTGGAACACGTAATGTAGAAATGATTGGCGAATAGAAAAAGAGCCTAATCTTCAATTATTTGTTGCAAAATTAGCAACAATGGACAAACTCAACGCCATGCAACTTTTTGTGCGGATCGCCGAAACCGGCAGCTTCACCGCCGTCGCCGACCAACTGGATGTGGCACGCTCGGTCGTGACCCGTCAAATATCAGCGCTCGAAAAACAACTGGGCATCAAGCTGATGACGCGCAGCACGCGCAGCCTCACACTCACCACAGCAGGCTCGGCTTACCTAGAAAAATGCCGCGTCATCTTGAACATGGTGGATGCAGCCGAGTCGAGCTTGCTGGAAGAAAAAACCGAGCCCCGAGGTCGCATTCGCTTGGGTCTGCCTTTGAGTTTTGGTTTGCAGCGCCTCATGCCTGCCCTACTGGAATTTGCGCAAGCCCATGCACACATTGAACTAGTGATGGATTTTTCAGACCGCCGCAGCAAGCTGATTGAAGAAGGCATTGATCTATCCATCCGCATCACCAGCCGTCTAGAGCCTGGTGACATCGTGCGCAAGCTGGGTGAGTCGCGCCTGCTCACCGTGGCCTCGCCCAAGTACCTGGCAGAGCACAGCCACCCCAAACATCCACGCGACTTGGCGCATCATGCGTGTTTGGTGTATTCGCAAGACTTTCAATCCACCACTTGGCGTTATCGCGCCAAAGAGGGCGATGCCAATGTGACGGTTCGCCCACGTTTGGCGGCTAACAACGGCGAAGCACTGCTGCAAGCCGCCACACAAGGGCTGGGCATCACACGCCCACCCGACTTCATGGCGCAGCCCTATTTAGAAAGTGGCAGTGTCGTCGCCGTGCTGCCTAAGTTTGAGCCCGAGCCGCTGGGCATTTATGCCGTGCTGCCCAGCAACCGCTATATTCCACACCGCGTGTCGGTGTTGATTGATTTTTTAGCGCACGCCTTGCGTGAGACTGAATCTCGCGTGCGAAGCAAGTGAGCTGCGATCGCTTTGTTTACATGCTCTAATTTGCAACATGCTGAAGTACGAAACCGTCCCCGTTACCCCCTTCCAACAAAACTGTTCCATCGTTTGGTGCGATGAAACCATGAAAGCCGCCATCATCGACCCCGGTGGTGATTTGCCTTTGCTGGAAGACGCTTGCCAACAACTGGGCGTGACACTAGAGCAAATCTGGCTCACCCACGCCCACATTGATCACGCAGGCGGCACCGCAGACTTGGCCGAAAAGCTGAGCCTGCCCATCATTGGCCCGCACGAAGGTGATCAGTTTTGGATTGATGGCTTGCCGCAAGCCGCGGCCAACTATCGCTTTCCCCCTTCGCGTCCGTTCACACCCACCCGCTGGCTTCACGATGGCGACACCGTCACGCTTGGCCAACACACCTTGCAAGTGCGCCATTGCCCGGGGCACACGCCGGGCCATGTGGTGTTTTATTCGCCCGAGATCAAACGTGCGTTTGTCGGCGATGTGCTGTTTGCAGGCAGCATTGGCCGCACCGATTTTCCGCAGGGCAACCACGAAGATTTGATCAACAGCATCACACAGCGCCTTTGGCCCATGGGTGACGACACCGTGTTCATTCCGGGCCACGGGCCCGAGAGTACGTTTGGACGTGAGCGCGTGAGCAACCCTTATGTGGGTGGCACCTGACCCCTCAATGGGTCGATGACTTGCTGCGCTCGTACAGCGGCATGACTTTGGGCAAGTTGGCCTGAATTTCTTCAATGCGTGTGTTGCCCGAAGGATGGGTGCTGAGCCACTGCGGTGGCGCACCTTTGTTGGCGGCACTCATTTTTTGCCACAACGTCACACCCGCACGCGGGTCGTAACCGGCGCGTGCGGCGATTTCCATGCCGACCAAGTCAGCCTCGGTTTCATCGTCACGGCTGAATTTCAGGTTCAGCAAGTTCGCCCCTTGCTTGGCTACCAAATCGGTGAGTTGTGGGCTTACACCAAAGAACACCGAGGCTACGGTGCTGCCGAGAGTGGCCACGCCGTTGGTCGCCGCCGCCTTGCCCATGCGTTCACGCGCATGCTCGCGCAAGGCGTGGGCAATTTCATGCCCCATGACCATGGCCACTTCGTCGTCGGTGAGTTGCAACTGAGTCAAGATGCCACTGTAAAAAGCAATCTTGCCGCCAGGCATGCAAAAGGCGTTGATTTGGTTGGACCCCACAAGGTTGACTTCCCATTTCCACTCTTTGGCACGCGGGTTCCAGTCAAAGCTTTGGGGAATGATGTCTTTGGCGATGCGACGCAAGCGTATGACTTGCGGATGGTTGTCAGGGCCGAGTGCGTTTTTGCTGGCGGCTTCCCTCATCATGTCTGCATATTGCTTGCGCGCGGATTGCTCGACTTCTGCCGCAGGCACGAGGTTGGCAAACACCGAGGCCTCCTTGTTCACTTCCACGCCATCGCGGGCCAGCAGCACACCGCTGCCGAGGCCGCAAGCGCAACCCACACAACCGTAAAGAAAAGCGCGTTTCGTGAGCATGAAAGAGTCTTTTTGTGAAAGCCTGAAAATAGAGGGATGAACGATACAACAAGTCCAGCAACCCCGTCGACCACCGAAGTTAAAAAACTCGGTTGGCTCGCCGCGCTTCATGTGTATTTAGAGCCCGCCTCATGGCGTATGTTGTGTCTGGGATTTTCTACGGGTTTGCCCCTTTTATTGGTGCTGGGCACACTGAGTTTTCGCCTGCGCGAAGCCGGCATTGACCGCAGCACGATTGGCTTTTTGAGCTGGGTGGGCTTGGCCTATGGTTTCAAATGGGTGTGGTCCCCCTTGGTCGACCGCATGCCCTTGCCTCTGCTCACGCGTTACTTGGGTCGCCGCCGCAGCTGGTTACTGTTCGCGCAGGCCATGGTGGTGGCGGGACTCATCGGCATGGCCTTGCTTGACCCGCAGCAAGCCCTAGAGCCTGTGGTGTGGGCCGCCTTGGTAGTGGCGTTTGGCTCGGCCACACAAGACATTGCGCTGGATGCTTTTCGCATCGAGTCCGCCGACGCACAGCACCAAGCCGCCCTAGCCGCGACTTACCAAACCGGCTACCGCCTCGCCATGATTTGGGCAGGCGCAGGTGTGTTGTGGATTGCCGCACGCGCGGCAGGAACCGACGACACCACCTACCAACACAGTGCTTGGCAGGCCGCCTATCTGGTGATGGCCGCGTCGATGAGCCTGGGCGTGTTGACCGTATTGCTCTCTCCAGAGCCGGTACAGCGCGAGATCCCTCCCGCACGCAACGCACGCGCTTGGTTGCAAGGCGCGTTGATTGAGCCCTTTGCCGAATTCATCCGCCGTTACCACTGGCATGCCGTCATCATTTTGGGGCTCATTGCGGTGTACCGCATCAGCGATGTGGTGATGGGCATCATGGCCAATCCGTTTTATGTGGACATGGGCTACACCAAAGACGAAGTGGCCGCCGTCACCAAAGTGTTTGGCGTCATCATGACTTTGTTGGGCGCTTTCATTGGTGGCGTGCTGTCGATGCGTTTAGGCGTGATGCGCATCCTCATGCTGGGCGCCGTGCTGAGCGCCCTCACCAATTTTTTATTTGCGTGGTTGGCCACACGCGGGCATGACCTGACGGCTTTGGTATGGGTCATCTCAGCCGACAACTTGGCCAGTGGCATCGCCTCTGCGGCTTTCATTGCGTACTTGTCTAGCTTGACCAACATCAACTATTCGGCCACGCAGTACGCCCTGTTCAGCTCCATGATGCTGCTCGCCCCCAAATGGTTGGCTGGTTTCTCGGGGGTGTATGTCGACGCACATGGCTACGAAGCTTTTTTCACCAGCACCGCCTTGCTCGGGGTGCCAGTGCTGTTGCTGGTCTGGCTGGCCTCCCGCATCTTGCCAGTGGGGGGCTCAACGCCCTGATTTACCTTGTCTTTACGTGATGGACAGGCAAACACACAACCGCGAAGGCATGATGGGGAAACCATGAACACCTTGCTCTTGATCGAAGATGACCATCGCCTCGCCAACATGGTGCGCGAATACCTCCAACAATCTGGTTTTACCGTACAACATGCGGCCAATGGATTGAGCGGCTTAAAGCTGCTGCAAGACAGCGCCCCCGCCCTGGTGCTGCTTGACCTGATGCTGCCCGATATTGAAGGCTTGGAAGTGTGCAAACGCATCCGCGCCTTGCCAGGCACCTTGGCGCAAACACCCGTGCTGATGCTGACCGCCAAAGGCGATCCGATGGATCGCATTGTTGGCCTAGAACTCGGCGCCGACGATTACTTACCCAAGCCCTTCGAACCCCGTGAGTTGCTGGCACGCATTCGCGCTGTGCTGCGCCGCCATGCACCCGGCGAGACGACCGATGCCGCACACCAAACGCTCAAATTTGGCTCGTTAGACCTTGACCGCGATGCACGCACGGTCAGCTTGCGTGGCAAGGTGTGCGATCTCACAGCGTATCAATTTGATTTGCTGTGGGTCTTGGCCGAGCGCGCAGGCCGAGTGCTGTCGCGTGACCAAATCATGGAAGCGGTGCGAGGCCGTGAGCTCGAAGCCTTCGACCGCTCGATCGACGTTCACATGGGCCGCATTCGTGCCGCCATTGAAGACGATGCCAAAGCCCCCAAACGTATCCTGACCGTTCGCGGTGTGGGTTACGTGTTTGCAAAACAACAAGACTGATTCCACATGCCATCGACCTCGCCTAGCCGTTCTTTGCATCTGCCGTTGTATGTGCGTATTTGGCTGGCGGTGGTGTTGGCGGTGGCTGTGCTCACCCTGTTGACGGGTTGGATTCTGCGCATCACCGCCGAGCCACCTCTTCGCGAAGTGATGGTGCGCAACGCCTCGGGCGAGCTGGTGGGTCAAGGTCGGGCGCGTTTGCGTGCGCCTGATGGTTTGCCTATTGAAGCACCGCCCCTGCAAGGGCCCGACATGTCGCATCCGCCCGGGCATTTTGGCTCTGGCCCAGAATTCATGGTGCGCATGCAAAACGGCGAGTTGATGCATGTGCATTTGCCACGCCCGCCCCACAGCTTTTGGTCACGCCCGCCTTTTGGCTTTGCTTGGACCTTGGGCTTGGTCGCACTCGCCGTGGCACTCGGCACCTATCCGATCGTGCGTCGATTGACGCGCCGTTTAGAAAACCTACAAAAAGGTGTGGAGCAATGGGGCACCGGCAACTTATCGGCCCGGGTGGCCGAACAAGGCAATGACGAAGTGGCTTACCTTGCCCAACGCTTCAACCATGCTGCTGAGCAAGTGGAGCAGCTTGTCACCTCGCACAAATCGCTGCTGGCCAATGCCTCACACGAATTACGGTCACCCCTCACACGCATTCGCATGGGCCTGGAGTTAATGGGTGACTCACCTTCACCCGCCATGAAGGAAGAGATTTCGCGCAGTGTGGGCGAGCTCGACCAGCTGATCGATGAAATTTTGCTAGCCAGTCGTCTGGATGCCAAAGAGGCCGACCTTGGTACGGTGGAGTCTGTCGACTTGACAGGCCTTGCCAGCGAAGAGTGCGCACGCGTAGAGGCCCATTTGGAGTTGGGTTTTCAGCCACAAAGCATCGTCGTCCCAGGCATTGCCAAGCTACTGCGCCGCATGCTGCGCAACTTGCTTGAAAACGCTCGTCGCTATGGCACATCGGACATTGAGGTGCAGCTTTCAAACTGGGTTGAACACAACCGCCATTGGGTGCGCCTGTGCGTGTGCGACCGTGGACCTGGCGTGCCTGCGGCGTTGCGTGAACGCATCTTTGAGCCGTTCTACCGCTTACCCGGTGCGAGTGAACGCGAAGGCGGTGTGGGCTTGGGCTTATCACTGGTACGTTCCATCGTGCAACGCCATCACGGCGCTGTGCACTGCGAAGATCGCGAAGGGGGCGGCGCACGATTTGTGGTGCTGCTGCCCACTGACGTCAGTGGGTAAAACCTGCGGCCAATTGGTGCACGATTTCAGCGGCCGGACATGCCTTACACCCTGAACGGTTCATCCCTGACCAGAGCGGCGTGAAGTCATCGCGTTGACTCGCCTCAGCTTTGGTTCTCAAGGGTGCGATGCTTTGCGTGGCCATCGGGAAAACCGGTGCTGCCGCGTTTTGCGGTCCCAGTTCGTGCATGACGCGGTTGAACAGCCCGCGGGCCAAACCCCCTGTAAACAGATTGGTCAATGCCGTGGGCGCCTGCTGATCGCTCAAACGTACCCGATGCAACGCGCTGGTTTTGGCTTCGTGACAGAGTAAAAACGCCGTGCCTACTTGCACCGCCGCCGCGCCTACAGCCATAGCGGCTTGCACGCCTTGCGCATCAGCAATACCTCCCGCTGCAATGATGGGCACCTGTATGTGTGGCGTCAGTTGCTTCAACAGATCAAAGGTATAGGCTTGCTGTGTGACATCGCGGTCCAGAAAGTGCCCGCGGTGCCCACCGGCCTCAAGGCCTTGCGCAATGACGCCGTCAGCCCCGTTGGCGACCAACCAACGCGCTTCATTCAACGTGGTGGCGGAAGACAACACAAATGCGCCACGCAACTTCACGCGCGCTAATAAATCTGGACGTGGCAGCCCGAAATGAAAACTGACCACCGTGGGCGAGAACGCGTCCAGCACGTCAGCCATTTCGTCATCAAACGGGCGGCGGCCGGCGGAGGCTGGGATCGCCACGGGGTCAATGCCAAACTCTTGGTAATACGGCAACAACGCGGCCTGCCACGCAGACTCTGCCGCGGCTGTGTGCTGCGGTGGTTGATGGCAAAAGAAATTGACGTTGTAAGGCAACCCACTGCTTTGCAGCACTTGCAGTTCACGACGCAAGGTCTGGGCATCGAGCATGGCCGCGGGCAGAGACCCCAAGCCGCCCGAGCGGCTGACGGCAAGGCTTAGGCCAGTGTCTTGCACGCCCGCCATGGGCGCTTGGATGAGCGGGAAGCGGGTCCCCAAAATCGCGTTCAATGACATCGCAAACTTTCAAGTAATCTCGGCGCCATCCTAGCGCCAACGGCCATACGCCTGCGCGCTTGCCGACTATGATGCAAGCCATTTATAACGCACCGCCCTCAGCGTGCTATCGCCTTATTGACCCCATGAGCCAACGCATTCTTATTTTGTCGCACGACAACAAAATTGGCGACGCTATTGTGATGACGGGTTTATTCCGCCCCTTGCGTGCGCATTGGCCCGATTGCGAAATTGGTGTGTTGTGTGGCGCCAGCAATGCCGCCTTGTATCGCCACCATCCCGAAGTGAAATGGCTGCATGTGTCGTCAAGCCGCAATGTGTTTGCCCGCCTGTGGGCCAGCCTCAAAGCGCGTATGGTGCGCTACGACATGGTGGTGCACTTTGGCTTAGACCTTGCTAACCCTTCCGTACAGCTGGTGTTGAACACGGTCAACGCCAAACAACGTTTTTTGTTTTTGGAGCATCCCACCAAGCCCCTGCCCAACGACGAGGTGATGGCCGGCGATTGGGGCTACAGCACGCATGACAAGGCGCAACACTACTCCGCACGTCATCTGCATTTTTTACACACATTGGGGGCCAAGCCTGGCCCCTACCAATATGACATTCGTTTAGGTCAGCATACCGCTGCGGTAACAAAGCCAACAGACAAAGACTTGTTAATGGTCATCAACAGCCAAAGCAGCGCGGCAAACAAATCGTTTTCATTGCCTTGGCTGCAGCAATTCGTGCATGCCGTTTATGTGAAGTACCCCCACATCCACATGCACCTACTCAGCGCCAGCCCCGCGCTTGAAAAGTCAATGCATGCGATGTTTGACATACAAAGCGACCGCGTGACGGTGAGCCCTTTTGTGCCAACGGTCACGCCCGCGCTGGCCATGATTCAACATGCTGACTTGGTGGTATCACCTGACACCTACGCGGTCCATGCCGCCAGCGCCTGGAACAAACCCGTGATTGCGCTGTACGAACCCAGTGTGCTGTCCGTGGACTCGTGGGAGCCTTTGTCAGACACCTATGCCCAAATCGTGGCACCCGCAGGACAAGCGGTGAGCCAGATTGACGTGTCTGAGGTGATGACGGCGCTGGCTCAGTTGCTGGCCACGCCAAACTCACGTCAACGCGTGTTGCTGAAGTAAGTTCAGTTTTCGACGAGCAAAGCGCGTTGCTCAGCCGTCCACTTTTGCTCAAGCGGAATGAGTTTGTCTTTGTCGACAAAGGGCGGGTAGCCGCCCTTCATGGTTAAGCGAATGTAATGGTGGTTGAAGCAGTCCAGCGCGATGTGCATGGGGCGAATGTCACCCACTTCGCGGGCACGCAGGGCTGTGCGCAAGAACAAATCAAAGTCTGCTGCTTGTTGGGTTTCATCCCAAGGACCCAAGATGTTTAGGGCCCGACGCGAGAACATCACGGTATTGCCCACAAAACCTTCGACAGCTTGATGCTTGAACTTGTCTTGGCGGTTTTTACAAAATGCCGCCCAGTTGCCATACATCCATTTGTGCATCAGCAACAAGCTGCGACGGCCCGTGCCAAACAAACCCACCAAGCCACGGATGCGGTTCCAACGGCGACGTAACTTTTTGGTCGCCGCTTTGCTTTCGATGCGCTCAATGCCACACGAGGTGATGACGTCGAGTTGGTTGTGCTCGGCGTTGGCAATGAGGGTCGCGTCCCAGTCTTTGCTGACGATGATGTCGTTGTTCAAGAATGCCAGCCACTCGCCCTTGGCAACGGCAATGCCTTGGTTCTGAGAGACAGGGTAAGAGTAGTTGCCGGGGTTGCGAATGACGCGCGCACCCACCGACTCAAAAAAATCAGCACTGGCATCGGTGGAGGCGTTGTCGATGACGATGAGCTCAAACGAGTGCTGGGTGTGCTTGACCAAGTTTTCCCAATAAATCTGGTTCATCGGCAACTGGTTGTAAACCGCTGTGATGATGCTGAGCTTAGGCTTTTGTTCAGACATAGACGCACTTCTCAAAGGGGTTCAAAGCAAGCGATAAACGCGCTCAGCCGACACGTCTTCTAAGCAACGCGTGTGGCCCAAAGGGCAATTTCGCTCGTAGCAAGGCGAGCAAGCCAATGGCGGTTGGTAGCTGGGGTCAACACGCAGCCACACCACACGCGCACGGTCATTCAACGGCGGCGTGTGCTCAGGGCTGGATGAACCAAACACCGCCACTTGCGGCACACCAAAAGCCGCCGCAACATGCATGAGGCCTGAGTCGTTGCTGACCACGCGGTGGGCATAGGCAATCAGCGCGAAAGCTTGCGTCAGGTTGGTTTGTCCTGCCAAGTTAAAGCAATGGCCGGGCTGTTTGGCATTGGCTGTCGTGGCAATTTCTTGGCAGATGTCGAACTCTTTGTTGGAGCCGAGCAAAAACACAGGGCTATCAATCTTGCTCGCCAGCGCTGCGAAGTGTCTAGCAGGCCAGCGCTTGGCTGGGCCGTATTCCGCACCCGGCGCAAACACGACATAGCTGCGCTTGGCCAAGGTTGGCAACGTCGGCATATGGGTGGCGAGTGCTTCTAGCGCCTCGTCCATCACACCCGCACCGGCCTTGAGTACAGGGCGTAAGTCACCAACCAACTTCATCGGCTTGCCAGGGTTTTGGCCCACCAAACTCAACGCGGCGTACCACTCGACCATGGGTGGGCGCTCTTCAGTTTGGGGATGGGGTAAACGATCGGTCAATAAACCAAAACGCATTTCACCGGTGTAACCCACGCGTTTGGCAATGCCGGCCATCCAGGGTAGCAATGCACTCTTCAAAGAGTTGGGGCACACATAGGCCACCTCAAACTTGTCGCGCAATTGGCTGGCAAGTTTCAAACGGCCCACCAGTTGCAGGCCGCCGTGTTTGAACGGCATTTCAATCACCTCGGCGACGCCGGGCATCACACGGTAAACCGGTGCAATCCAAGGTAGCGCAGCGACAGTGAGGCGCTCACCGCGCGCAGCCAAACGGCGCAGCAAGGGCTCGGTCATCACCGCATCCCCAATCCATTGGGGCGCGATGATGAGGGCGTTTTTAGTGGTGGCCGCCAACGTGCTCGCCGGCTTTGAGTTTGTAAACGGTGCCGCAGTAAGGGCACTTGGCTTCACCCGTTTTGGCCACGTCCAAGTAGACCTTGGGGTGGCTGTTCCAAAGTTTCATGTCGGCTTTGGCGCTGGGGCAAAACACGCCGCCTTGACCGTTCAAGTCTTTGGCTAAGAGTTCAACTGTGTTGCTCATTTTTATACCTTCGTCAACCAGTGTGCGTACTTGGGATTGCGGCCATTGACGATGTCAAAGAACGCAGTTTGGATCTTCTCAG